>JAGWYZ010000173.1 GCA_018969115.1 Chloroflexota bacterium
ATTACACCTTTTGGGTTTACCTCGAATTATTGAGAAGATATTAGCTAAAGGTAAAAATGCAACTGAAATGAGTCTTGAAACCAAGCGAGATGATCAAACTGTAATGAGCTGGGTTCATATGACTTGCATGCTTGATTGGCCAAAAATCAGCTTTGATCAGCAAAAACGCGCTTTACAGATCTTAATATTTATTCGCTATGGCACATAACACTGTCTTTATTTTGATTGATGGTCTGCGCCCCGATGCAATCGCACAGACCAATTGCCCCAATTTGCGCGGGCTGATAGCACGCTCGGCCTACACCTTGTGCGCCCGCAGCGTCATGCCGTCGATCACCCTCCCTTGTCACATGTCGATCTTTCACAGTGTGCCGCCCGAGCGGCATGGCATTGTGAGCAATACTTGGGTGCCAATGGCCCGCCCATTGCCCGGCTTAATTGAGGTCGCAGCGGTGCATGGCATTCGCTGTGCCCATTTTTACAATTGGGAACCCTTGCGCAACCTGAACACACCTGAAACGTTGTGGATGTCGTTTTTTAACGACACCAGCAAATTAATCGATGGCGATGCCATTACCGTCGAAGTTGCAGCCGCCATGATCCCGCGTTTGCAGCCGCAATTTTCATTCGTCTACTTGGGCACAGTCGATACAATGGGGCATGTATTTGGCTGGATGAACGATGGCTATTTCAAACAAATTGAGCGGGTTGATATTGAATTAGGCAAATTGCTTGCCGCCTTGCCTGCCAATACCAATATTGTGTTGCAAAGCGATCATGGCGGGCATGACCGCACCCATGGCACCGACATGCCCGAAGATATGCTTATCCCTTGGATGGCATCAGGGCCGGGCATCAAAGCTGGCATGATTCAATCGGCAGTTAGTTTGCTCGACACCACCCCAACGCTTGCGCGTTTGCTTGGCTGCAAGCCGCATCCACAATGGGAAGGGCGCGTGGTCGAAGAAATTTTTGCTTAAAAACCTTGAACCCAATTCAAAAAAACCTGTGTGCCAATGGCGTAAACCTTGCTGTTTATGAATATGTTGGCCAAGTGACACCACAACAACCACCCGTCATTTTCTTTCATGCCAGCAGTTTTCATGGTCGATGTTGGAATCAAGTGATTACACATTTGCCGGATTGGCAATGCTGGAGCGTCGATGCTCGTAATCATGGTCATAGCGCTAAAACCGATGTGCATAACCCTTGGCCCAAGATGGGGCATGATGCTGTTGACCTATTACGGCAATTAGGCTTACATGGGGCCATTGGGGTCGGGCATTCGCTGGGCGGCAATCAATTGGTGCGAGTGGCGGCGGCCATGCCGCAAGCTTTTTCGGCGTTGTTGCTTATCGACCCCGTTATTTTTAGCCCAGATTGGTATCATTTAAACGATTACGATGCCAATACGCATTTCACTATGCAGCGCCGCAACCAATGGCGCAGCCCCGATGAAATGTTCGAACGTTTTAACAGACGCAAACCATTTATAAACTGGCAGCCCGCTGTGTTGCGTGATTATTGTCAATATGGCTTATTGCCCGCTCCAAATGCCGAAGCTGGCTTTGTGTTGGCGTGTTCTCCTGAGGCCGAGGCCAATGTTTACGCCAGCTCACGCCTACGGCAAAATAGCGATATTTACACCCACATCGCCAATATCCAGCAGCCAGTACATATTTTGCGCTGCACCCACATTGCCACGTCCATCAACGATCTTGATGCCTCGCCTACCACGCCTGACCTCGCCAGTCACTTTGCTCATGGTCACGACATTCCGCTGCCGCCCTCCTATTCACACTTCATTCCGATGGAGGACCCTGCGCTTATAGCGCAACAGGTTAAAGTGCTGAGGGGAAGTGAAAAGTAGAAAGTGCAAAGTAAAAAGTAAGAGCTTACAGCTTCACTTTATACTCAATACCTTCTACTTTTTACTTTCTACTTTTTACTTTACACTTTGCACTTCTCTATGAATTGGACCAAACTTGGGCTAATTTTGCCCCCTCCTACAAATTTACCTTGGATGAACTCGCATGCGGCGTTGCCATTTGCTGAGCATGTAACGGGCAATTTGTTTAATATCTACTTTAGCGGGCGTGACACACAACAGCGTTCGATTATTGGCTATGCCCAAATTGACCTTAGCAACCCTCGACAATCGCTAGTCGTTCATCCACAGCCAATTTTGAGTTATGGCAGTTTAGCCCGCTACGATGAACATGGGGCCATGAATTCATGGGTAACTTATCACAATGGCAAAAAATACTTGTATTACATTGGTTGGAACTTGGGCGTGAGTGTGCCGTTTCAAAATTCAATCGGTTTAGCCATTGCCGATGAAGGCAGCATGAATTTTGAGAAGGCTGGGCTAGGGCCGATTTTGGGTCGTAATTGGTTTGACCCATGTTTTGTGGCCAGTTGTTGTGTGCTGGTCGATGGCGGGATTTGGCGGATGTGGTATTTGTCGTGTATGAAATGGGAGATAGTGGACGGCAAACCACGCCATTATTACCACCTTAAATATGCCGAATCTGCCGACGGCATCATTTGGCGGCCCACCGGCAAAGTGTGCATCGACTTTAAAAATGCTGGCGAATACGCCATTTCACGACCAAGCGTGATAAAAGAGCCAAATGGCTTATATCGCATGTGGTTTTCATATCGCGGTGATCGTTATCGCATCGGCTACGCCGAATCACGCGATGGCCTTGATTGGAAACGCATGGACGAACAAGTGGGTATCGATATCTCAGACAACCCCGACGATTGGGATGGCAAAATGGTCGAATACCCACATGTGTTTGACCACATCGGCAAGCGTTATATGTTGTATAACGGCAATGGCTATGGCATGACTGGAGCAGGATTAGCCATTGCGACATAGCCAATGAACATTCTCAAACATTACACGCCACCGGGTGCCCATAAAGCCAAGCTCCATTATTATTTGCACTTACCCAAACCCGATGCCACCCTCACTGACAATCGCTGATCACTCATTGTGTTTTTGCATGGCTCAGGCGAGCGCAGGCGCGATTTGCGTAAATTGCGACAGCATGGCTTGCCCAAACGCATCGCCCAAGGGCACGACATCCCTGCCATTGTCGTCTCGCCTCAATGCCCGCTTGGATTGTGGTGGACACCCCATTTTGGGGCAATTGTGGGCTTGATCGATACCATTGTGGCAACACAAAAAATCGACCCAAAACGAATTTACCTGACCGGTTTAAGTATAGGCGGTTACGGCTGTTGGAAGCTTGCCAGCCAATACCTACAGCGCTTTACCGCCATCGTGCCCATTTGTGGGAGTGGGCGCAAACAATTTGGTTTTCCGGCGCGGGTTAATGTGTTGCGGCATCTGCCCATTTGGGCCTTTCATGTGGCCCTCGATACTGTTGTGCTACCTCATGAGAGCGAAGTATTGATTAAAACCTTGCGGCGATGTGGCGGTAGCCCGCGCTATACCCTTGACCCCGACCTAGCCCTCGATTGTTGGAGCGCCACCTATGCCGAGCCAGCGTTATTTGCATGGTTATTTGAGCAAAAAATGCTTAGCTGAGTGGTGTTGCCTGATTGATTGGTTCGTTGATGAATCGATTCGCCTGTTGATAACTCATGGTTTGTAACTCATGACTCATGAGGTACGGGTCACTACCTTTGTTCACTTTCGTCAATGCCAAACCGCTTGATCAATTTGTCGGTGATGTTGCGCACGCGCTGGGCAATGGGCGGCAAGGCTGGCGGCGTATCGCTGGCAGCTTCATTTGCCGAGGCTTTATCATCATTTGTGGGATGAATGGGTTCAATCAGGCGCGCGGCTTCGCTTGGAAGCCGCGTATTGCGTGTTGGGCTAACGGCTTCGACTGGTGATGCAAAACGCTCTACCGAGCCGACAATTTGCTCAAGCTTGCGCAAAGTCTCCTTGGCGGCGTTTAATTCACGCCGCATACTCACTGCTTCGGCCTCAAGGTCAATAATGTGTTGCTTGAGTGTGGCGACCAATGAGACCGCCAACATATCTGAGTTGGGGTTCGCTGAGGTCCAGTTGCTTTGGGGTTGATTCATGATGACACTCAATTAAAATTTTAACTCAGGTTGAAATTATGTTTGCAAGGTCTGGCCTTGGTTGATTTTGGTATCATACTCAATTGCGTGAAAACACCAACTCATTTTCCCCTTATTCTTATCAGCCTCATCTTGGCGGCGTGTGCTGCACCACCGCCCACGGTAAAACCAACTGCACCTGCGGCTTCGGCCTCACTTGACGAATTGCCCATTTTACCCACCATTAGCCCCAAAATGAGCGCCCTGTATAAAGCAGGGTTGGCGCAAGGCAATAACCCACGGGTGTTTACAAAATTGGGCGATTGTATGACTGACAACCCCAATTTTTTGCGCCCATTGGCCGAAGGTAAAACCGAATGGGCTGATTATGCCGCGCTTAAGGCAGTAATTGAACAATTTAAGGGTGTGCCAGCCCGCAGCGAGCAAGGCTGGCGTGATGACTCATTTACCACCACTACCATCACCTCGGCAGGTGGGTTTAATGTGGCTGGCCCGCTCGATGCCACTTGGGCCGACCCCAAATGGTGCAAGTCTGGCGAAAGCCCGTTATCATGTGAGTATCGTCTCGCCAAACCCAGCATTGCCGTCATTATGTTTGGCACCAATGACGTGACAGCCACCGAATTGCCCGATTTTGAACGTTATTTGCGCGAAATTTTAGATGAAACGCTCAAACGCAATATTGTGCCATTGCTGCACACTTTTCCAACGCGCCCCGAAAACCCCGAAAAGTCGGCCCAATTGAACCAAATTGTGGTGAAAGTGGCGCGTGAATTGGATGTGCCGTTGGTCAATTTTCAACGTGCGATTGCGCCATTGCCCAACAAAGGGGTTGACCCAAACAATACCACCCATTTGTCGTTGCCCGCTGCTGGTCGCTCAGATATGTTTAGCACCGAGGGGTTAAAGGGTGGCGCAAATATGCGCAATTTGGTGACATTGCAGGCATTAGATCTGGTGTTGAAGGCTGTAAAATAAAGCCTGCTAAGACCTCCGAGGTTTGCGCTAGCGATCTATTTTTTATGAAGTTGCCAGCCCGGGAATCAACTCGCCCATTTGTTTGCGGATGGCGGCGGAATCGTTGCACTCAGCAACAGCAGCCAGTGCGATGACGGCCTCATTTAAGCCCACTGGGATATTAGCCTCGCTGTTGGTGGCGATGAATATTTTCTCGTGGCGGGTGCGTTCGTACGATTCGTGTGACAAAAATAGCTCTTCGTATAACTTTTCACCCGGGCGGATGCCGGTGAAGGCGATGTCAATATCGCGCCCGGGTTGCAAGCCCGACAATTCGATCAGCGTGCGGGCGAGGTCGAGAATTTTGACCGGTTCGCCCATATCGAGTACAAAAATTTCACCACCTTGTCCCATCACCCCGGCCTGTAGCACCAATTGCACCGCTTCGGGGATGGTCATAAAAAAGCGCTCCATGTCGGGATGCGTCACCGTGACCGGCCCACCCGCCGCAATTTGTTTGCGGAAGGTCAGCACCACGCTGCCACGACTGCCTAACACATTGCCAAACCGCACCGCGCAAAACGGGCGTTTTTTGCCCTTAAAGCGTTGATTAGCGGCCTGAATGACCAACATTTCGGCGATGCGTTTGCTGGCCCCCATCATGGTGGTGGGGTTGACCGCCTTGTCGCTCGAAATCATGACAAACTTCTCGACATCATAGGTCACGGCGGCATTCACCAACGTCTGGGTTCCAATAATGTTATTGGTCACGGCTTCGGGCGAGTTTTTTTCCATCAGCGGCACATGTTTGTGGGCTGCCGCATGAAAAACAACTTGTGGGCGATAATCACTCATTAGCGCATTTACGCGGTTGGCGTGACGCAAATCACCAATAACAGCACTGATTTTGGCTTGGCTTGGGTCAATTAAACCCGACTTTAGCATTTTGCTGCGCAGTTCGTTCAGTTCGTTTTCAATCTCAAACACGCTATTTTCGCCATGCCCAAAAATGATGAGTTGTTCGGGCTGACAGCGCAAAATTTGGCGGCACAGCTCGCTGCCAATCGACCCACCGCCGCCGGTGACCAGCACACGCTTGCCGCGCAAAAGCTGCTGCACACCGGCGGTATCGGTAACCACGGGTTCACGACGCAATAAATCTTCGATTTGAATATTACGCAGTTGGTTAATATTGACTTTGCCATCTAAAATTTCATAAATGCCGGGGATAATGCGGGCACGGGCACCCGATTGTTCGCTCCATTGCATCACTTGGCGCAATACTTTGCCGGTGGCGGTTGGCATGGCAATGATGGTTTGCTCGACATTTAGGCTGGTAATGAGACGCGGCAAATCAGCAGATTTGCCCAATACCGACAAACCATAAATCCTCACGCCTTGCTTGGCTGGGTCGTCATCCACAAACCCCAAGGTATGAATGCCCATTTGTGGGTTTTGGCTAATCTCACGGGCGATCATGGCCCCGGCATCACCGGCCCCAACAATTAGCGTTGGTACACTATCGTGTGAGCCATGCTGAATGCTGCGGCGACGCTGTTGTTGCACCGAAAATTTGCTGGCTGAACGAAACAATAAGCGCGGCCCGGCTGTGGCCCAAATTGCCAACACAAGGTAAATAAAAGGCGCGGAACGCGGCACAACAATCTCTGGAAAGATAAAATTGGCGACAACGAGGCTGACACAACCACCCAAGATGACACCGCTGATGGTGCCGATGGTGAGTAACAACATATCTTCGGTGGCGGCATAACGCCACATGCGCCCATAGACATTGGTCTTGTAAAAAATGCCAATCGTCGAGAGGATGGTACTGCCGCCCAAAAGCAAAATACCGCTGAGGTAATCAGAGACATTCACCCGATCAAGCCTGAGCATGTAGGTGGCACAAGCACCCAACAGTAGCAGTAACCCATCGGCAAAGAGGAAATAGCGATTCCGTAACATCAGACGTTTTGAGTATAGTCGTTGCGACGAAGATTATATGCCGTGACGAACAGTCGTATGTTAGTTAGCCGCGCCCCATACTTCGATGATGACAATTTCGGGCCACGTGTTTAGGCGGGTGGGTGTGCTGGCTTCGCCACAGCCCGATGTAATATAGACATGGCCTTGAGGCAGATGATATGACCCACGATAAAGGTTATATTTCACCGGCACACCGAGGCTGGGTGCAAATGGCAAATAAATTTGCCCAGCGTGGGTGTGACCAAACAAAAATAAATCAGCAGGGTAAGGTATTTCTTGCATCAGGTCGGGGTTGTGGGCAATGACGATATGGCTCTCGGTAGCGTTTGGGTTGACGGCGGCAAATGCTTGCTCAATGTTATGCTCATCGACCCACAATTCACCAATACCGGTGATGCGTAAGCCCTCAGCGATGGCAATTGATTCATTATGTAAAATGCGAATATTTAAGGTAGAGAGTAGCACTTTGAGTTCATCTTTGCGCGGGGTGCGATCGTGCAAGCCGTGATCGTGATTGCCCAACACGGCAAAGACACCCAGCCGCGCCCGTAAATTTTGGAGCGGATGCAGCAAATCACTTAATTGCAAGTGGGCAGGGGGATGCCCATAAAAATCACCGCCATACAAAATAAGGTCAGGGATATGGGCGTTGATGGCGTTTACGACATGGCTGGTCCAGTGTGCGCGTTTGAATCGTCCAACATGTAAATCTGAAAAATAGACGACGGTATAGGTTGGGGTGGTATTGGCAGCTTTTTGCCCAATTTGTAAGCGCCGCACCTGCAGTTGTTTGGGTGCAATAAACCGCGCATAAATGCCGATGGCAGCGCACAACACTACCCCCAATGCAAGTGCCGCCCAAAGCCATTGCCCACGCCATGCCGCAACCATCATCCCCAATACTGCCACGATACCTACGGGCAGCGATGCCATAAAAATAAGGTCTATTAAGCGTTCAATATTCGGGTAAACGAAATCTGTAATAAATTTTGGTGGGCGCATGAAGAAGAAGGTTAAAAGGTGAAAGATGAAAGATGAAGGATGAAGAACTAAGGGTTTGTCTTCATCCTTTATCTTTTTCTCCATACGCCCACGCTTCCGCCGCGTTCATAATTAAATCGCATGAGGGGTCTTTGAGATCAGAATAGAGGCCAGTGTCGTCGCCAGCGATGACGGCTAACCGCCGTTTTAGAGCG
Organism: Chloroflexota bacterium; assembly: GCA_018969115.1. GTDB lineage: Bacteria > Chloroflexota > Anaerolineae > J036 > Brachytrichaceae > AQU-03. The sequence goes on from JAGWYZ010000173.1 coordinate 8,205, forward strand.
GCATAAGTTGCGGCTTGTTTTGGGTGCGCCCGCAGATAGTCACGAAATAGGATGGGGTAGCGCTGATTGGGGTTGCCAGCAATCCGCACATGAATATTGGTGGCGCGTTTAAAATCGGCTTCGCAAAAGAGACGTTTTTGCCATGCTTGGGCTGGGTGCAGGTCATCGGATGGTTGATGATCGGCTTGAATATGGGGGCGATAAACATAACCAAGCGCTGTCAGCGCCGCAATCAAGCGTGAGTCCGTTTCAGCCGACAAATCGGCCACCGTAATTTGAATATCGATGCGGTCTTTGGCCGCCAGGCGCGGCACTGAGGTCGAGCCGATGTGGTCAATACTTATGGCAAGATCACCCAATGCTTGACGTAGCCGTTGTTTAATTTCAGTAAATTCTTGCAGCCAACTTGGCTTGTAATCAACAATTTTAATCATGGCGACCCATATTACCACTGGCACTATAAATCTTAGAACGAAAATTCGTATCATCTCAATAATTCGGGGGAAACCCAAAAGATGTAATGCCAAACGTCAAATGGTATGCATTGATGAAAAGAGTAAAGAGTTAAATCGCGAGGTGCGAGAACCCATACGAATAAGAGTAGGACATGTGATGCGTGCAGCTAAGCGGCAGTGTGCCAAAGATTTTGCGTATATTTTGCAGCATTTGGCAGACAACGTTTATGCTGAGGCTGGAACTATCGTCATTGTGGTTGATAACCTCAACACCCATAGTCTTCATTGCTTACATGAGGCATTTCCAGCCACAAAGGCTCGGCACTCAGCCGAACGATCTGAGTGGCATCAAACACCCGAACATGATTCATGGCTTAATATAGCCGAATGTGGTTTATCCATATTATCGCAGCAGTGCCTCAATCGGCGTATTCCGCATATACGGGCACTTATCAATGAGGTGGCGCTTGGGAACAAGCCAGCAACGCAAAAACACACGAAATTGATTGGCAGTTTATAACTCACGACACACGTATTGACTTAAAACGTTTATGGCCAATTTTATCGTTATTTACTTGATATACAA
>JAGWYZ010000174.1 GCA_018969115.1 Chloroflexota bacterium
TTTTATGATTTTTTGGAGCATTTAACCCATCACTCGACTTTTTTAACCTGTTTATTATGACTTTTCTTGTTGTCTTAAATTTTCTTGTTTACGCTTGACTTTTCTTGCATTCTCTTAACTTGAGACGGATGCCCTTAGAGGGTGTTTCTTAAATCAATTTCCACTTTTTTGTCAGATGAAATCACGTGATTTTATCAAACCAGGGAGCATATTTAGACAAAATGAATGCCAAAATCACTATCTCAGGGTTGTTATGGGGTGGCAAAGCCACCCCATAACAACCCTGAGATAGTGATTTTGGTGAAAAATCGTTCTAAGAAACGCTGTCTTAGAGAATCGGCTTTTTTATTATCCCCGCCGCGCCACACCACTAGCGATGGCGGCCTCGCGGGTGGCGGTGGCAACGGCATCAACCACGCGGGTATCGAACATGCTCGGAATGATGTATTCGTCGTGTAGCTCATCTGTTGCCACAAGGTTAGCGATGGCTTCGGCGGCAGCTAATTTCATCATTTCGTTGATGTCGGTGGCTTGCACCTCGAGTGCGCCTTTAAATACGCCGGGGAACGCGAGGGAGTTGTTGATTTGGTTTGGGTAATCGCTGCGACCGGTCGCCACGATGCGGGCAATGCCTGCCACCGATTCGGGTCGAACTTCGGGGGTAGGGTTGGCAAGGGCAAACAAAATGGGGTCAATTGCCATGCTGTACACATGATCGGAGGTGAGTAAATTGGGGGCCGACACGCCGATGAAGACATCGGCCCCGCGCAAGACCTCATGTAGGCTGCCGCTGTCGCGTTCCGGGTTGCTTATTTCGGCCAAGGCCGCGTGATGTGGCAACATGTCTGGGGTTTTGCCGCTGCACAATGCTCCTTGTTTGTCGCAGGCCACCAGCCGTTTTACGCCTACTGCCAGCAAAATTTTACAAATAGCCATGCCCGCCGAGCCGATGCCATTGACCACCACTTTAATTTTGTGCATCGGTTTATTCACCACTTTGAGTGCATTTTTGAGCGCCGCCAGCACCACAATCGCTGTGCCATGTTGGTCATCGTGCATGACTGGGATGTTGAGCATTTGGCGCAGTCGATCTTCGATCTCGTAACAACGCGGGGCCGAGATGTCTTCGAGGTTGATGGCCCCAAAAACCGGTGCAATCATTTGCACTGCTCGCACAATTTCATCGCTGTCTTGGGTGTTTAGGCAAATGGGAAATGCGTCGAGACCGGCAAAACTTTTAAACAACATACACTTGCCTTCCATCACCGGTTGGGCGGCGGCGGGGCCAATATTGCCCAGCCCCAACACTGCCGAGCCATCGGTGACAACCGCGACGGTATTGCGTTTGATGGTCAAAGCCCATTGTTTGGCTGGGTCATCTTTGATGGCTAAACACACCCGCGCTACGCCGGGGGTATAAACCATGCTGAGGTCGTCGCGGGTTTTGACTGGGTAACGGTTGCGAATTTCGATTTTGCCGCCAAGGTGCATGAGGAAGGTGCGATCTGAGACATTGACGACCCGCACGCCATCGAGTGAGCGCAGGTGGGCCACAATAGTTTCGCCGTGCGCTTCGTCACGGGCAGCAACAGTGATGTCGCGCATCATTTTGCCATTAGCAGCGTTTGCAATGTCGATGGCACCGATGTCGCCGCCTTCTTGCCCAATGGTAGTAGTAATTAGCCCTAACATGCCGGGGCGATTGGTGGTTTCTGTTCGAATGGTGAGGCTATAACTGGCACTCGGTTTGATAATACTTGACATTTTTTGATTAAAAACAGTATCTTTTTAATAATTGAGAGATCCCCAAAAGACGTAATGCCGATCACACTATATCCCTGATAAGCATAGCTTGTCAGGGATATAGTGTGATCGGCGAAAACCTCTGGAAAAGACTTTTTGAATAGGTGATAAGAGGGGTACAACATATGTACCCCTCTTATCGCGCATCAGCCAAAATTTATTTAGAGACCTAAATAGGCGCTCTTAACTTGTGGGTCATTCATGAGATCAACGCTGTTGCCTGATTTTACGACATGTCCGGTTTCGAGTACGTAAGCACGTGTTGAGAGGTTGAGGGCGTGGTTGACATTTTGCTCAACCAGCAATATGGTCATGCCTTGTTGGTTGATTTGGCGGATGACATCGAACACATTTTCGACGATAACGGGGGCGAGGCCAAGCGATGGCTCATCGAGCATGAGCAATTTGGGTTTGCTGAGCAGCGCCCGCGAAATAGCCAACATTTGCTGTTCGCCACCGCTCATGGTATCGGCAGCTTGGCTGAGGCGTTCTTTTAATCGAGGAAACAGTGACAGTACCCATTCGATATTTTTAGCTTTATCGGCACGGGCACGGGGCAGATACGTGCCCAATTCGAGCGTGTCGCGCACACTCATGCCCGCCCACAGGCGGCGACCTTCGGGCACTTGGGCAATGCCCATATCGACAATTTTGTGGGCAGGTGCTTTGTCGAGTCGTTCGCCGTTAAGCGTAATGCTGCCAGACTGTGGTGATAGTAGCCCAGAAATGGTTTTGATGGAGGTCGTCTTGCCTGCGCCATTTGACCCAACCAATGTGACAATTTCACCTTGTTTGACCTCAAATGATACGTCCCATAACGCTTGCACGCTACCGTAAAAGACATTGATATTGTTGACTGTTAACATAAAGTAGTCAGTAATCAGTAATCAGTAGTCAGTAGTCAGATTGGCTCTAGGTAAACAAAATGTTATGGTTATCTTAAGTTATCTGACTACTGATCACTGATTACTCTTGGCTATTTTGCAAATTGTTTGCCCAAATAGGCCTCAATCACTTGTGGGTCTTGGGCGACTTCGGCAGGGGTGCCGAGGGCGATTTGTTGGCCGTAATTGAGCACCATAATGCGGTCACTCACGCCCATAATTGCTTTCATGACATGTTCGACCATGATGATGGTGACACTGCGCTCGCGAATTTGACGAATGAGATCCATCATGCCGCTGGTTTCGGTGGGGTTTAGACCTGCACCGACTTCATCTAACAGCAGCAGATCGGGGTTGGCCGCTAGCGCCCGTGCCACTTCTAGCCTTTTTCGGCTGGGCAAGGTTAGGTTTTTTGCCACGACATGGGTTTGGGGGGCGAGGCCGGTAAAGGTCAATATTTCATTGACCACTTCGGTGACATTGTGTTTGGGGTCTTTGCGACCAAATTCGGCCCCAACACGCACATTGTCAAATACCGTCATTTCGCGGAACGGGCGCACAATTTGATGGGTGCTGACCACGCCCGAAGCACAGGCGGCACTTGGTTTAAAGCCGGTAATATTTTTGCCATTAAAAATGACGGTGCCACTGCTAGGCGGGTAAACACCGCTGATGAGCCGAAACAAGGTGGTTTTGCCTGCGCCGTTTGGCCCCATTAGCCCAAAGATCTCACCACGTGCTACGTTAAATGACACATCATTGACGGCAATTAACCCGCCAAAGCGTTTGGTTAGGTTTTTACAATCGAGAAGCATAGTGTTTTCGAATTATGAATTACGCATTACAAATTACGAATTGAACTCTCAAAATTTGAAATTTGTAATTCGTAATTATTTTTTGCGTAAGCGTTTTAGCAAGCCAAGCACGCCGCCCGGCTCGAACAAAATGATGAGAACGAGCAAGAGACCATATAGCATCAGGTTGACATCGCCGAGGTTGATTTGCATACCGCCCAACATAAAACGGGCTGACGATAGGCGGTCGTCGGCCACTTTGAAGACAAGCGCACCGAGGGCTGGCCCCCACAATGTGCCAATGCCACCGACGGTGGGCATCAGCACCATGGCAATACTGTTGCTAAAGCTGAAGACTTCGCGGGCATCGATAAACAAGACATATTGCGCATATAGGCTGCCAGCCACACCCACCAAAAATGCGCTGACCATGAGTGCCAACACTTTATAACGGCTAGCGCTTACGCCCAAAGTCTCGGCGGCTTCTTGGTCCATGTTAACAGCCCTGAGTGCCAAACCAAAACGTGAGTTGTTGATCCATGCCGAGATTGCAATGGTAAGGATCATGAATCCGAGACAGATGTAAAACAATAAGAGTTGATTGGCCTGAAAATCATTGGGCGAGGGCAAAATGAGACCACTGGCCCCGCCGGTAAAGGGTTTGTCTTTGACCAGCCAATCGAGTGGGCTATTTTTGAGCAATTGATCGAGATTGAGCATGATGAGGCGGGTGGCCTCGCCGATGCCAATGGTGGCAATGGCGAAGTAAGGCCCCCGTAGGCGCAGTGTTGGGTAGCCCCACGACATGCCATAGAGCATGGCGACCAATCCACCGATGGGCATGGCTAGCCATGCGGGCAACCCTGTACGAATGGCGAAAATGGCGGTTGTAAATGCGCCTAACCCCCAAAATGTGCCATGCCCGAATGAAATTTGCCCAGCATAGCCCCCGATGATATTCCATGCCACACTCATGCTGACAAACATCATGACGAAAAAAGTCAGCGTTTGCAAATAGCCATTGTCAATTGTTTTTGCAATGAGGGGAATAATTGCAAGCAAGGCGATGCCGCCGAGGACGTAGAGATTTTTGCGATTTTTCATGATACGAATTACGAATTACGAATTACGAATTACAAATTTTGAGCTAATTCACTAATTTGTAATTCGTAAATTCGTAAATCATAATTATTTTTTCCCTTTCAACAAGCTCATTAGTCCATTGGGGATGGTGAGTAGTACAATGACGAGGAGGACAAAGCTGACCATGTCTTGTAAGGCGGCAGGCATAAATTGGATGCTGAAGTTTTCGGCCAGCGCCAGCATAATCGCCCCAAGTGCCACGCCGACAAAGCTCTCTAACCCACCTAACACGACGATGCAAAAGCTCTTTAGCAAATGGGAGCGGCCAAATTCGGGGTCGAAGGCAAAAATAAGGGCCATGAGGCACCCCGCAAATGCGGCTAAAGCAATGCCAAGTCCAAAGGCCAGAGCGCTGATGCGGTCGGTGTCGATGCCTGAAAGACGGGCGGCTTCGGCATCGGCGGCTAAGGCGCGAATAGCGCGGCCTTGATAGGTGCGGGTAAGGAATAATTGTAAAGAGACAAGTGCCGTAATACCGGCAAAAAATACAATGAGTCGGTTTTGTGATAGCACCAATGGCCCTAATTTATAGGTGAGCAAGGTCGCTTCGTTGGTGATCGAACGTATATCACTTTTGAATACTAAATAAGCAAAATTTTGCATAATAAGCCAAATGCCGAAGAAAAATAAGAGTGAGGCAATAGGTGGCATGAGCATGATACGTTTGACCAAGGTGTGTTGCCATACAATGCCAATGCCAAACCACAATGGTACGACGATGAATGGCGCAAGATAAGGGCTGATGCCAAGCGTGTTGAGCCAATAAGTGCCATAAGCGGCCAACATTAACACCCCTGCGTGTGATAAATTGGTTAGCTTCATGACACCATAAATCAGCGCCAAGCCATAGCTCATGGTGGCATATAACCCCGCCGTCAAAATTGAGGCGGCAAACAGGTTAAGAAAGGTATCGAATGACATCAAAATTTGAAATTGAGAATTTAGAATTGAAATTTGAAAACACATTTTCAAATTTCAATTCTAAATTTCTCATTTTTTTAGGGGATCGGCACAATGGCAGCTTGGCTGGCGAGGGTGGATGGCCAAATAACAGCCACTTTGCCATCAGGCAAGTTTTGTGTCATCATATAGTCATTTTTAATCTGGCCGTCGGTATCAAATGACACTTCGCCACCGATGACGAGTGAGGGCTTCATTTTGGTGGCGGCAATGGCATCGCGTACTTTGGTTTTATCGAGTGTGCCGGCTTGTTCGATCGCGGCAAACATTACCCGTGCGGTCTCATAGCCGAGCGCGGCAAACCATTCGGGGTCTTCATTGGCATAAGCGGCTTTGTATTTTGCTGTGAATGCCTTTGATGGTTCGTCAACCAAAGCACTGTTCCACCAGTTGGCGGCCACAATATAATTTGAGCCAGCGCCAATGGCATCACGGGCGGCTTTTTCGGGGCCGCGTGGGCCATAGCTAACCACTTTGTGTTTTAGGCCAAGCTCAACATAGCGGCGGTGAATGGTGGTGTAATCGGCCACACGGGCATCGCACAAAAATACATCGGCATTGGTGGCCTTTAGTTTTTGCATCAGTGGGTCTGCATCTTTGATATTCAATTCAAATGCTTCGTTCAGCACCACTTGGTAGCGGTCGGGCGAGGCTTTTTGGGCATCTTCAACCCCTTTCACAAATTCTTTGCCATGCGAGGTGTTTTCGACCAATAGTGCAATCTTGACTGGTTTGGGCAATTTGCCAGCATCTTGTTGGGCCGCAATAAATTTGATCAAGGTGGTCGCCAAGCGCTCAATGTTGGTGATGAGGCCAAAGATCCATTTGTTGTTGCGCTGATAAATTTCACCGGTCGAGCCACCGCCATTGACATAAGGAATGGAATATTTTTGTGGCACGATGCTGTGCGCCTGCACGAGTGGGGTGCTATAGCCACCGAGGAAGAAATTGACTTTGTCTTCGGTTGCCAATTTCTCATACACTTGTACGCTGGCGGTTGGGTCGCTTTTGTCATCGAGCATGGTGAGCTTGACCGGAATTTTTTTATTAAATTCTTTAATCATCAAACCACCTGTGTCATTTACCTCTTTGGCTGCCAATTCATAGCCTTTCTTAAAAAGGCTGCCTTCACGGGCCTGTCCGCCGGTTAGTGGCAAACCCGCGCCAAAATGAATTTCGGCTGGGGCTGCGCTGCTGCTTCCGCCGCAGGCTGCGGCTGTTAACGCACCTGCACTTGCTAAACTGATTTTTAAAAATTTTCGTCTGTTCATGATAGTTATTTTGGATTTTAGATTTTAGATTTTGGATTTGCGATTTGTGATTAAAAAATCTAAAATCTTAAATAGTTTTGTGATTGTGTAATTGTTCGATTTGTGCGGGGCTGTAACCAAGCTCGGTCAAAACCTCATTGCTGTGTTCGCCGAGGCGTGGCGGTGCGGTGCGCACACTGGCGGGTGTGGCCGATAATTTTGCAACTGGGCCAAGCACTTTGATTTTGCCGAGTTTAGGGTCAGTCACTTCTTGCACCATATTGCGGGCTAATACTTGTTCATTGTTTAAAGCGGTTGGAATATCATTAATTGGGCTAATGGGCACATTGGCGGCCTGAAGGGTTTCAAGCCAATAAGCGGTGCTTTGGGTCTTGAATGCAGCTTGTAATTTGGGGATGAGTATGTTGCGGTGGGTGACACGCCCAACATTGCCTTTGTATTTGGGGTCATTGGCAAGTTCGGGCAGGCCAATTGCATCACACACGCGCTTAAATTGGGTATCGTTCCCTGCTGCCAGCGCAATATTGCCATCTGAGGTGGCAAACCCTTGATAAGGCACCACATTGGGATGGGCTGTGCCGTAACGTTTGGGCATCGTGCCATCTGCCAAATAGTTGTGCGCCACATTTGCTAGCCATGCGATTTGCGAATCGAGTAAAGCGACATCAATATGTTGCCCAACCCCAGCGCGGTCGCGGTAGTGTAGGGCCGCCATGATAGCATTGGCGGCAAATAACCCTGTGGTGATGTCGGCAATCGGCACGCCTACTTTACTCGGTTCGCCATCGACTGTCCCGGTGATGCTCATGATGCCACCTTCGGCTTGAATGGCAAAATCGAAGCCGGGTCGCTCACGGTAAGGGCCGGTTTGGCCATAGCCGCTGATCGAGCAATAGATGAGCCGTGGAAATTCAGCTTTGAGCGTGTCGTAGTCCAAGCCTAAATCCTGCATGGTGCCGGGGGTGAAATTTTCAACCAACACATCGGCATCGTGCAACAATTGTTTGAGAATGGCAACGCCTTCGGGTGATTTTAGGTTGAGCGTTAGGCTGCGTTTGTTGCGGTTGGCGCATAAAAAATAAGCCGATTGATCGCCGACGAATGGCGGTGCCCAAGTGCGAGTGGTATCGCCTGTGCCGGGCTGTTCAATTTTGATGACATTTGCGCCATAATCTGCCAACATTTGGGTGCAATATGGCCCAGCCAATACGCGGCTAAGATCAATAATTTTGATATCGGAAAGGGCAGCAAGAGGGTTTGACATAATTTTATTTAAGGTTTAATGAAATTGTGATGTTGATCATAAGTCATGACTCATGAGTTGTGACTCATGACTTGTGACTCGTGATCTGTGACTTTCATCCTTCATCTTTCATCTTTCCCCCTTTTTCTACGGCTCAATTTTTACCCCCACTTGCCTAAATGTGTCACGGGCGATGGCGAATTGCTGAATTTCATCGGTACTGTCCAGCAAACGCAGGGCATGCATATCACGGTAAATCTGCGATACTTCTTTGCTTTCGCGGTAACTGGCTCCGCTATGAATTCGTAATACTTTGTCAGCGACATTACTTGCTACTCTCTCACCCAGATATTTCACAATATTCGCAGTTACGCCAAAATCTTGGCCTGTATCGGTTAACCAAGCTGCATAGCGAATGGTTTGCCACAATGATTCGATTTCGGCGACACATTCGGCAATAAAATTTTGAATGCGTTGTTTGTAGGCCAACGTGGTGCCAAAGGCTTGATGTTGGGCGGTATAGCGAATCCCTAAATGCAGCGCCCGATTCGATGCCTCCGAGGCCAAAATAATATGTACACGGTTAAATGCCCACATGACAATGCCCCAACCAGAGCCAATTTCGCCCAATTGTTGATCGCGCGAAACCAATACAGCCTGCATCTAAAATGCTGTCGGTGGCTAAACAGGTGTGAATGGAAAATGGAATGGCGAGCGATATGCTGGCTTTGGCAATTTCTTTGGCTAACATGCTAAAGGTTAGCATGTCATAGCCCGATCCGCCATATTCGGTTGGCACAGTAGGGGCCAAATAACCATGTTTGGGGGCATGGCGCACAACTGTTAGCGGCATTCGCCGTGAGCGGTCAATTTGATCGGCGACCGGCTCGACATATTGCTGTATAAATTCACGAAATTCGTCGCGTTTTTGTTGTTGCGCTGGCGTGAGTGCAAAATCCATCTACTCTGATCATATTGGGAGCGTGTAAATAGCGTGTAAATAAATTGAGAGACTCATAAAAAATTCATAAATATAGGACTTACGCGAATGCTACCTGAGAGATAAAAACGGCGACCAAAAAGAGCCAAAATAGAGGACAATGTGGGGTATGTTAGCAACAGTGACACGCGCAAGTTATTG
>JAGWYZ010000175.1 GCA_018969115.1 Chloroflexota bacterium
TTAACCCTCAACTCTCAACTCTCAACCCTCAACTCCCAATGACTCTTACAATTGGTATTCTCACCACAATAGTTTCTGCCGTTTTGTCTTGGTCGGTTTTGCAGCGCTATCGTAGTCGTGGTGGCGCCCATTTATTATTATGGGGATTAGGCCTAGGGCTATATGTCATTGCGGGTGTGGCTGAGATTGTGCTGGCAATGGGTTGGAGTGACTTAGCATTTCGCCTGTGGTATTTGAGTGGGGCCTTGTTGATACCGCCAGTATTAGGGCAAGGCACATTACATTTGTTGGTGCGCAAACGCGGCGTGGCAGGCGTGTTTACATGTGTGGTGGTTTATGTTGGTATTGCGGCGGCCTTGTGGATTTTTACCTTGCCACTCGACCCAACTCAATTTAAACCCGAGGGTGATATTGTGCGTTTTTTGACTGAAAGTTATCGCAGTATTTTGCCAAACAGCCCCGTGCGCAGGGTATTGCCACCGATCATGAATGGCTATGGCACGTTATTATTGGCTGGCGGGGCAGTGTATTCAGCCTATTTATTTTTGCGCAAACAAATCATGCCAAATCGGGTGTTAGGGAATGTGTTTATCGCCTTGGGCGGTTTATTGCCGGCTTTGGGCGGCACGCTGATCAAATTTGCCGAAGAAGACCCAACCTTAAGTAACCTTGGCTCAGCAATTAAGTATTTGGGTATTTTGGGCAGTGTCATTTTGCTTTTTATCGGCTTCCGTTATACCGTTTCGGGTTCGTCGCATAACATGTAGCGCAATAGAGGCTTGAATAAAGCCAAAATGCCAATAACACTATCGTAATTTCAGCAAATACTATTAATCATCATTCTTTTGTCTGAATCTTAATTGAGTAAAAAAAACTATACTAACCCCTTATGAAAATTGATCATGTCGTCATCCTTGTACAAGATTTGGCTCAGGCCATGGGTGACTACGCCGCCCGTGGCTATACGGTTACGCCGGGCGGTGAGCATATTGCAGGCGAAACCCATAATGCGTTGGTATGTTTAGCCGATGGGGCCTATTTAGAGCTAATTGCCTTTAAAGTGCCTTTTAGCAAAACCCATCGCTGGCAACGATACCGCGCCTTTCCGGGGGTTATCGATTATTGCCTGTGTTATGAATCTGTTGAAGTCGCGATTCAGGCCGCTAACATGCGCGGGTTAGCTTATACATTTTTAGATAATGGCGGGCGCAAACGCCCTGACAGCGTTGAATTACGTTGGCGTTCAGGATTGTCCCCCACCTCAACCCAAGGGTTGCCATTTATGATCGAAGACGTTACGCTGCGTGCGTTACGTGTACCGCAAGGCGCAGCAACCATTCACCCCAATCATGTGGTGGCAATTGCCCAGCTTGATGTGTTGGTAAATGATTTGCAACGAGCAAAACAAAATTTTGATGCTTTATTCGGGCCAGATGTGCCAACAATGACAACCGCAGATTCATTGTTATATGATCTAAGTGGCACAACATTACGGTTAATACACCCCCAACCCAAATCAATTGAGGCACAATTGTTGGGTGGTCGCGGGGTTGGGCCACATCGATTGCATCTACGCCGCAAAGATGGCAGTCAAGTAATGATTTAGGTTACAACGCCGCTACTAAGAAATCGACCACAGCCGCAATTACTTCGGGCACACGCAAAATGGAGCGATGACCTAACCCATTGGTTTCGAGCCGCTGGGCATTGGGAATGTGGGCCAACATGCGGTCAGATTCATCAAACCCCACCATTTCGTCGCGGTGATCGTGCACAATCAACACGGGCACTTGAATACGCGGGCCAAATTGATTGATGGTAAAGTCGGCGGGCAATGCGCCAAAACGTGTGGCAAAGGCATCAAGATAAGCTTGGCCTTGTGTTTCATTGAGGCCGCCCAGGCGAATATAGTTTTGTGACAATAGATCGGCCCCAGCCGCCGATGCCACCGAGACCACCCGTCGCAACATTGGCATCGGCATGGTTGCACTCAACCACAAAGCCGCCAATCCGCCAAACGAATGACCGATTAGCCCAACCACGTTACCGACATGGGCACAGATATGCGCATAGGCTTTGGCATAATCTGGCAAATTTAATTCGTGCCCACCCGATTGCCCATGTGCTGGGGCATCAAATGCCACGACCCGAAAACCGGCTTGTAACAATGGGACAACATAGGGCGACATTCGCCCCGCTTGCAGTTCCCAGCCATGCGCCATCACAATGGCTGGTCGATTGGCCTCGCCCCACGTAAAACAGGCAAGCATAAAATGCTGGGGTTGGGGTGAGGGTGGGTAATTTAAGATTTGGGTAAAGGCCACATCGTTGCGAGTGGCCATTGCCAATGGCGCAATGGCTTTGGGGCTGGTATCGCGTTGTTTTGGGGTGCAAAACTGTCGCAAATAATCAACACCAGTGAATATTTCGGTATTCATATTGCTCTTAACTTGTTTAGATACCAAGCTCGCCGTACCAACCAAGCTTGCACGATAAAGTTTACGACTTCGCTAATCATTAAAGCGCTGGCGACCCCGATACTACCAGCTCGCAAAATGCCAATCGGCGTTAGCACAATCACAACGATTAAGTTTAACAGTGACCCCCACATCGTCCAATTAAAGTGCCCATAAGCATGAATGACGCGGGTAAGACAACTATTAAGAATGCGCAACCCCAAGACAATCGCCATTAGTTGTAATACTGGCACAGCCGTGACAAAATTGGGCATTACAACTGGCACAATCAACATTCCCAATTGTGAAATAAGCAAGGCGCAAAACACCCCAAATACGGCCGAGATCGAGATATAGCGCAAAATATTGTATTTAAGCGTTGCTGCGTCAGTATCGTTGGCGATGAGGGCAGACAACCGGCTGAAAACCGAGTAGGCAAACGCGCCAGCAATGAGCAAAGGTGGCTGTGTCAGACGCTCGGCAAATAAGTAATTGCCAGTTGCAACATCGCCAAACCATGTTTTGAGCGCGACGGCGCTAATTTGCCCATAAAGTGCAATAATGCTGGCCGTGATACCAATTGGCAGAGCCATTTGCAAAAGCGATAGACCACCAAACAAAGCAAAACTAGGCACATGGGTTGCTAGGCTAGGGCCGATAGCTTTGCGCATCACCCGCCAAAGCAACACCCCGCTGATGACCTCGGTGAGCAACAAGCTGGCTAAGGCCAATTGTGCGACGGGTTGCCAAATTAATATCAGTGCGGTTAGGCCAAACATACCGAGGTTTACCAAGACAATGGGAAGCGCAATTTCGTGGGTACGCAATTTGGCCTGAAAAAAACTAAGCGGCAAACCGGCCCACAAACCCGTAAAAATAAGCCAACCACCCAATGCCCCTAACACGAACTGGTTGGCTGGCTGGGTGAAGCCATAAAATAATAGCACGGCGACATAGCCAATTGTAGCGCAAATGAGTTTTTGACTCATCACTCGTTGCGCAAATTGATGTAAAACACCAGTATGATGGGGTTGTGCGTCAGTAATACGCGCAAACTCGCGGGTGGCGAGGGTGTCAACACCAAAATCAGCAAAGGTTTTGAATAATTCGACAATGCTAATAACGAAAGCAATGGCGCCAAATGTACCGACTTCGACAAACAGCGTTGGCAATAACACAATGCCCAATTGGGTCGCCATAACCGAGCCGCGCAAAACGATGGCGGCTAGCGTGTTTGAAATCAAACGACGATCCACGATTTAAAATGCACCTTTGCCCAACACAACAACCGCAACCGTGCGCAGCAAAATGCGCAGATCGAGCCACAACGAATAATTTTGCACATAGTAAATATCGTCTTCGGTGTGCAAGTGCATGGGGCGGTCGCTACGCCCATTAATTTGCCACCAACCGGTCATGCCTTGTGGCACAATCATGCGGCGATGTTGCCAAGCCTGATAACGATCGACAAAATAGGGCAGCTCGGGGCGTGGCCCAACCAAGCTCATTTGCCCGAGCCAAACATTCAATAAATTGGGCAATTCGTCGAGGCTGGTGCGGCGAATGTATTTGCCGACGCGAGTGACACGCGGGTCATCGGGGCGTTTGAGATAGCCTTCTTTGGGCATGTCTTCGCCACGTTCTTGTTTTTCGCTGGCGGTGGCGCTCATTGAGCGAAATTTATAAATTTCAAACAATTTGCCATTTTCGCCCACCCGTTGTTGTTTAAACATGATGGGGCCGGGTGAATCGAGCTTGATAGCAATGGCAATGATAGCGATGATGGGCAAAATGAGCGGAATAAGGATGCTAGCCGCGACAAAATCAAAACTGCGTTTAATGGCACGCTCGACGGGTGTCATGACTGGCTTGGTCAGGCTGAGCATGGGCACACCGTTCAGGTCATCGGCGCGAGCGCTGGCAATAAGCAACTTAAAATAATCAGGCACCACCCACACATTACAGGGCTTGCTCATAATACGACCAATAAGTTGATGGGTTTCGGTTGATGAATCGGAAGCCAACGCTAATAAAACATCGTTTACTTTATGATGCAGAATAACATCCTCTACCTGATTTAACTCACCTAATTTTTGTAATGCTGTTTCAGCAATAGCCGGATCATTGGTAATATAACCAAGTAGTTTTACATCGGGCCACGCATACCCCTCTAATTTTTGTAACGCATTGCTAATATGCGTGGCTGTGCCCACCAACACAACACGATGCAATTCACGGGGGTGCGACGAAGTCCAGCTTGCCATGGGTCTACTCTTAGAAGATTATATCTGACTAAGGGTTGACAAATGATGAATTGGCGATTAATGGAGTAGCACGCGCAACTATGGAGAATGGCTTTTTTTGCAAAATGCAAGAATAAGCGCCCACGCGCCCCAATAAATAAATGAGGCGCGGGTGCCCGGGTAAGCCAGATCGGTTAGGTTAAATATTAGCCACATGGCTTGCCCAGCTAACAACCCGCGTAAGGCCCATGCATAAGCCGAATCAGGGTCAGATCGAATCGCACGTAGCCCCATTCGCCACAACATAACCTGTAGCCACACAAAACAGGCGATGCCAATAAGGCCAAAATCTAACCCTAATTCAAAGAAAATATTATGGGCATGGGGTGGTTGGTCGGTGATACTGGTGATCATATCGATATACATAAGGCGAGAGGCATAGGGGAACATACCAAGCCCAATACCCGAAAATGGCATACTGCCGATCATTAAAATGGCACGCAGCCAGATATAGTAACGTTTGCGCAACAATACATCTAGCTGCTCTGGCGAAAGTGACATGAGCGTTGGGATATATATCAGTAAGGCGATGATGGCCAAGCCAGCCCCAACGGCCAACACCCAGCCAATTTTGTGAAATCGTAGTGCAGCAAATACCACCACGCCCACCACCAGCGCCCCATAAGCACCAAATGATTGGGTTAGCAAAAGTAACCCGACTAAAAATAAAAAAATTAGCCCAAATACCCCAATTAATAAGCGTCGCGACCATTTATCAAGGGTTGAAGTGTTTGGTGCGGTGAGTAACCCGATCGCCATGCCAAGGGGGATCATCACGATGGGCGACACAACGCCCGCCAAAATATTGACATTGGTGGTTTGATCGTTCGCCAATTGCACAAATTTGACCTCGTAACCCGGATATAAGCGCTGAAGTATTGATATTTTTAGAAAAACCCATGAAGCAGTTAATGCCCCACCCGATGCGATCGCAGTTGCTAACAATAACCAAATTAAGGTGATGACCCATATTCCCCACGTCAAATGTTCAAATAAGCTAGTAGCGTTATAAATGGCAACGAGTGTGGCAAACCCCATGATAAACATCCATAAACGCGGCACGGCCAGATCATATTGAAAAGTGAGGTAAAAACTGACAGCCAGTAAAATGGCCCATAGCGCCAATGGTGCCCGTAGTGGCACTGGAAAAAAAATCGCAAGTGGGCTATCAAAAATGACCCTTATGTTGAATTTACTATGGCTCCACATATTGAGCACCAGCCTGATGACAATAAGTGTGGTGATAATGCCGATGAGCGGGATCGGACTGAAATTTCGACGAGCAACGATAAAAAAAGCCAGCGCCCCCCACGCGCATAACTCGACGGCCCCCCCAATTAGGGTTACGGCTCTATTGGGTTTGGTAAATATAGTCATGATATTTATGAACGCTTTGCACAATTGGCATAAGACGGTTGCCATACAACCATGCGGTCAACAGTAATATCAAATGGGTTGGGTGAAACAGTGGTCAAACCGACATAATAGACATACATATCTTTGTCAGAGGTACCAAGCGAGGCCGCCCGTTGTTTAGCCCATTCATAAATATCGCCAGTTGTAATCACTTTCCAAGTTGTGTTTTGGCGCAATGCATCTTCGGTGCGATTAGGTAAGCGCGGACCGGTTTGGTCGGTGTAATAGAGCGATTGATGTTTCCCATCGGCATACTCAATTTGTACTACCATCGAGATATAACTACCGCGCCAAGCTAATGAGAAATGGGTGCGGCGGTCGAGCGCAATGCCGCGAAAAGGCAACGGCGGCATACGCAATACCCAGTGGTCATAAGCCCCAGGAGCTTTATCTGCATAACTGGCCATAATGCGCACTGCATTTGAGCCACTATAAGGCTGCTCTGGCTTTACAATTTCTTGACTAAATGAGGTTTGTTTGGCATTGGCAATACTCAGCCCACCGGGAATGGGTATAAACGGCAAAACTGTACCTTCAAAATCATCAATTGGCATCGCCTCAAAGACCTCGGCGCAGGCTTTTTCGGCATAGGCGCGATAATTTGCCACATTTGCCACGGCGGCCTGCACCACAAATGGTGCGAGCACCAAGGCCATAACAAGCGATAAGATAATGATAAATTTAAGACGGCGCATTTAATAATTGGGCAAACAAAGTTTGATAAGCTTTATTGGCTTGTTTAAATGTATATTTTTGTTGAACGGCGTTGCTGGCCCGTTGCCCCATTATGTGACAAATATCTGGGTGTTTGGCTGCATAACGAATACATTTGACCAAAGCATCGGTATCACCCGGGGCGATGACCCAACCGGCTTGTTCTTCGATCAGCACTTGGGCAAGTTCAGACGCTGTGTCACACATCCCGATAATGGGTTTGGCCGTCGCCATTTGGTTATACATGCGGCTTGGCACCGAAATGCCGGCCATGCCGGGCACAAATAAAATTAAACCAATATCGCAGGCATTGAGCGCAGCATTAATTTGGTCGGCTGGCAACATCGGCAACATGGTTATATTTGAAAGCTGCTGTTCACGAATCTGGGCTTCTAGCCATTTACGCTTTACCCCCGGGCCAAGCACCAAAATATGAATGGATTCATGTCGCAATTGCGTCGCGGCCTCGGCCAAAGATTCAATAGCATGGGTACGCCCCAAATTGCCAGCATAAAGCACCACAAATTGCTGCCCAATGCCTAGTTTTTGCAAAAGCAGGTTGTTATTGCGATCACTCGGAAAAACATCTTCTATTTCTGCCCAATGTGGGATACAGTAAATTTTTTTATCGATCATGCCTTGCAGCACATTTGATGTTTTCAAGCGCCGGTTGACCAAATCAGACATATCGCGCCCTAAGGTAACGATACGATCGGCACTACGATATAAATAGCGATGCAACCAATCGAGCAGGCCAATAAATTTTGATTTGGCACTAACGATACCCGATGCAACTAATGCCTCTGGGTAGACATCGTGAATAAGCAACACCAATTTTGCACGTTTGATATAGCACACCGCCAACGCAATAAATGGCAACAGAGGTGGGTTGGTTACCACCAAAACTGCATCACCAGCTTTTACCATGCACAATGACCTAAAAAAGATCGACAACGACTGGGTGATAATGTTAATGGCGCGGCCCAACAATCGGTTTTTGTCTAACACAGTGCCTTGGCAACGATAAATTTCCACGCCATGTCGGATCTCATAACTGGGGGCCTTGGTGCGCACTAATCGGTCGGTTGGCGGGCCGCTAATGGCACGGGTGCAAAACTGCTCAGCCAACCCTTCAGCTGTTTGAGTAATTAGCCGACCCGTTGACGTTTGTTCAGGATAATATTGCTCACTCAGAACCCAGACGCAATGCATAAAAATTTCGGTTTTATTGTAATAGGATTTAAAAGCCCAGCATAATTTCTTATCCCTATTTATTTGTGCTAGGCCATAATATTTTATTTTTTTAACAGCGTTAGGCTGCAACACTTCTCCTGAAAAGTATCAGTTGTAATCATTGCAATATCGTATGCGAGCGAACGTGCCATACAGCAGTAACATATGAATACGATCATTACCTATGCCAATCTTTAATACCGTTGATCCGAAATGTCCTTATGTTTCGGCAACGGTGATTGCGAATGATCGGATCCTTGCAGATTGGAAGCAAAGACAAGATTAAATCAATTTCCTTGCCCGATGCAACTCATCTTAATCTTGGTGGTGCATTTGTTATGCCGAAGATGATCGATGCTCATGTGCATTTGCGATGAACTGGTTCAGGGCTACTCGAAGTTGATTTTTTTGAAGTGCCCAGTGTGTAAGAAACAGTTTACCGTGTCGCTGTATCAGCCGAACAAACCCCAGCTGGCGAATCGATTACGAGGTGGGGCTGGACACAAAATGTATGGAAAGAGAACCGTTTCCCAACGGCACTCGATCCGCGATAGTGGTGCACGACTGGCCTTCGGGTCTGACACACCGATCGAGACATTTGACCCCATTGTCGGGATTCATGCTGCGGTTAGACGGCGACGGACCGATGACAGCTCCGAGCCAGATGGCTAGCACGGCGAACAATGGGGACGGTGCATGATGCCATTCACGTCTATACAATGGATGCAGCTTATGTCGATGGCATTGAAAACTTGGTCAGATCAATCGAGCCGGGCAGATTAGCTGACCTGACCGTGCTAAACCTTATCCATTTTGAAACACATAAGTCTGCGTCCTTCCCCAAAAGATGTAATGTCGAAATCACTATATGACCTTTGGTAGCGTGGGCAAAGCCCACGCTACCAAAGGTCATATAGTGATTTCGACGTAAATTTGTTTTACTAGCCCGATTGGGATACAACTATGGTTCTCAAAAGAGCCAAAATAGAGGACAATGTGGGGTATGTTAGCAACAGTGACACGCGCAAGTTATTGCGAATTTTTGATATGCACCCAAATCAATTACACTTGCACCTATTTCGCTGACCATGCGCAAGGCTTAAGTCATGATGGGGT
>JAGWYZ010000176.1 GCA_018969115.1 Chloroflexota bacterium
ATGGTCAATGGTCAATGGTCAATGGTCAATGGTTAATGGTTAATGGTTAATGGTCAATGGTTAATGGTTAATGGTCAATGGTTAATGGTTAATGGTTAATGATTTGACATTAACCATTAACCATTAATCATTAACCATTAAACACTAACCATTCATTTTCAGTATTCGCTGCCAATTACCGATCAAAATTTTCTCGATTGCGGCATCACTAAAGCCGCGCTCAATAAGCTTGCGCACCAAGTTTAGCGTATGCCCATGATGCGTAAGATCGGGGATAAAGTGAAGGGGCGCGAGCGAATTTGCCATTGCAGCCTTCACCTCGGCTGGCTCACGTTGCCAAATAAATTCAAAAAAGTCAAATCCCAACCCCACAGCCTCTATTCCCGCCACATTCGCAATATGCGCAATATGATCGACAAAATGGTCAAGCGTTGTCTTGGCCTTCTCGGGTGATACTAAGACTGCATTCACCCCAATCACCCCACCACAAGCCGCCACCGCCCTAAAATCGGCATCGCTATTGTTACGTTCAATGTCGTAAAAACGCCGCGCATTGGTATGCGAAATAATCACAGGGCGTTTACACATCGCCAACACATCAGCCACCCCCGCTGGGTTAAGATGCGCCAAATCTACAATAATGCCCAACTCTTCGCATTTTTCAACCACCGCCCGCCCAAATTGGGTTAAGCCTTGCGGCGATGAGCCACTGGCTGCAAATACCCCACCCTCACCCGCCGTATTGCGGCGTGCATGGGTTAAGCCAAGGCTGCGCAACCCCAAGGCATAAAAAACCGTCAACAAATTTAAATCGCTGCCCAATGGCTCGACCCCTTCCATCGTGATAAACAACCCAATCTTGTTGGTCTGTTGTGCAGTTTGCAAGTCTTGATGCGATTTACAAATCATAAAATCAGGGCAACGCGCCGTTTCTTCAATCATTCTGGCAACTTGGCCTAACCCAGCCCGCAAAGCCATTTCTGGCAAATATTTATCTTCAATATAAATAGCCGAAGCCACTAAGCGCATATTGCCGGCCCGCATCTTCGCCAAATGGTCACGCTGCAACACGTCACTGCGTCGGCGTTGATCATACAAATCCATCCCCAAATCAAAATGCATATCGATAACGCCTGACGCTAATAATGCTTGGGCGTGTTCAAGATTTTTTTCACTCATAACAACAATTATAGTTTTAGCTCATTTGATCTGAAACACCCAAACAAGGACATAAAGCAAACTTGTGGATAATGAGCGGGTGAATCGACCTTATCGATCATATTGGCTTATGTTAGTGCCAGCCCTCATTGGCGTGCTGGCGCTAGAAATCTTACCCGCGCTCCTAACCTTTGGGTTGGCCTTTACCAATTATGATGCCCTTAGCCAACCCGAATGGGTTGGCTTACACAATTTTATGCAGCTAGTACAAGACCGTGTTTTTGGCATTGCCTTGCGCAATACGCTTTATTTTCTGGGATGGTCTGTGCCATTACGCTTACTCATCTCACTTATCACGGCGCTGCTGTTAGAAAATAACACACGCGGCGTAGTCTTGCTACGCGGGGCCAACCTCGCCCCAACCATGATGCCCGAAGCCGCCTATAGTTTGGCATGGTTGTGGATTGTCAACCCCGTATATGGCCCAATTAACCATGTGCTGGCGGCGCTGGGGTTGCCAACATCGGGCTGGCTAGCCGACCCATCCGTCGCCACCAATGTGTTTATCATGATGGCGCTATTTCAAGCCGGCGAGAGTTTTCTGATTATTTTGGCAGCTTTGCGCGGGGTGCCAGCCTCATTACACGACGCAGCCCAAATTGATGGCGCAAATTATTGGGTGCGTTATCGGCTAGTCGTTTTACCCATCATACTACCTTGGCTAGGCGTGGCCTTGCTGCGCGATTCGGTCTTGCTCATGTTTTACACCCTCGCCCCCACCCGCCTCATCACCAGCGGCGACCCCAGTTATGCCACTTTATTTTTGCCACTTTATACATTTCAACAATCTATCGAATATTTACGCATCGGTTATGGGGCAGCCAGCACCTTGGTAATTTGGCTATTGGCACTATTACCTTGTTTGCTCAGCGCCCGTTGGCTTTGGTCGAGGTTAGATGACTAATCAACAAAGCAAATTTGTGCATTATGGGCTGGCGATCCTCTGGACGCTATGTGCCATTTTGCCACTTTTATGGGTGCTTTGGGCTTCGTTTTACCCCGTCGATACCCCTTTGCCCTTACAACTTGGGCCACTTAACGCACCGCTCACCCTGCAAAACTACCCACGTATTTTTGCAAATGTGGCTCTCGCACAACAATTGCTCAATTCAATCTTCGTCACCCTCATCGGTGCTAGCCTTAGCGTCTTGGTCGCATCTCTGGCAGGTTTTGGCCTATCACAATTGCCCAAACACCCCCAACGTATGCTATTGGGGGTGTTTACCGTCACAGCGTTCATTCCGGCAGGGGCCATTTGGCTTGGGCGTTTTCTGGTCATTCGGTGGATCGGGCTTATGAATACCCATACTGCGCTTATCTCATATGCCTTATTAGGCGGCAGCCCCATCACCTTGCTGATCTGTTGGGCCGCCTGCCGCCGTCTCTCGCCCGATGTCATCGACTCAGCCAAGCTTGACACAGCATCGGCATGGCAATTATGGTGGCATATCGCCCTACCCATGATTCGCCCAGCCCTAGCCGCCACCCTCACCCTTGCGTTGCTAGCTTTTTGGAATGATTCAATTTCACCCGCCATGTATCTCAAATCACCAGCGCTATACACTTGGCCGGTTGGGTTGGCTCTGCTGCAACAATTCGACAAAACCAAATGGGCATTATTAATGGCGGCCTGCGTCTTAGTCACTTTACCGGCGCTTGCAGCAATCGGTGTAATACAACACACCTTCCTCAATGATGAAATGGCAATCTAATCGCCATATAAAACAGCATCTCTACTGCTTCACGCCTTGCCCTATCGCTAACATGATTAACCTCTCACAGATTTTTGATTCATTTGCAATACCCAACATCCACCTTTTCCTTCGTGAAAAAGATGACACTTTCAAAACCACCATCATATATAATACACAAAAATTGACCATCATGACCCAAACTAAAAATCTATATACCCGGAGCGAAGCCACCGGCAAAAACGGCATGGTTACAGCCATGACACCCGAAGTCGCTCAAATTGGGCGAAGCATTTTGCAAAATGGCGGCAATGCCATCGATGCTGCTGTGGCTATGGCCTTTGCAATTGACGTGGCTGAACCATGCATGAGCGGGATCGGCGGGGGCGGCTTTATGACGGTGCAACTTGCCAATGGCGAGGCCCATGTCGTCGATTTCTTCCCACACGCCCCTTCAGGAGCCACCCCCGATATGTATGAATTAACCGCCGATTTCAAGGCCGATAAATTAGGCTTTACCGGCGTTAAAGACAATGCCAACGCGGCTGGCCCGCGCTCGGTGGGTGTGCCCGGCAATGTGGCTGGGCCATTGTTGGCACTCGAAAAGTGGGGAACCCGCTCGATAGCCGATACGCTTGCCCCCGCCATCCAACTGGCCCGCGATGGGGTGCCAATTACGTTTTACGACACCCTTCACGCCAGCACCGTCATGCCAATGTTGGCAAAACACCCCGACACTGCCCGTATTTATTTGCCAAATGGCCTGCCGCCATTGCCAGCCCAAGAAGGCATAGCGCGAATCAAATACCCCGAGCTGGCCGCGACCCTAGATCGCATCGCCCTTGGTGGTGCCAAAGCCTTTTACGAAGGCGAGATCGCCGCCAAAATCGTCGCTGAATTAAGGTCTGGGGGGCATGCCATCAGCAAGGCCGATTTAACCAATTACACACCTATCATTCGCCAACCCTTAATTAGCCCCTTGTTAGGGCACGAGTTAGTACTGATGCCCGGTCCGACCGGTGGACCCAGCATCGCCGAAATCACCCACCTCATGGCACTGGCTGATCTAAAATCGCTTGGGTACAATAGCACCGACTATGTGCATCGGCTGATCGAATCATGCAAACTCACATTAGCCGACCGCTTGGCCTATATGTGCGAAAGCCACCCCGATGGCCGTGCCATCCCTTGGCGTGAGTTGGCAAGCCTTGAATATGCTGCCCAACGTGGCGCCGCCGTTGGCCCCAACGCCAGCGCCAGCTATACCGCAGGCAGCCCAAGCGGGGCCACCCTCAATCCCTTGCCCGATCATAGTTGCACAACCTTTATTTCGGCATGGGACAAAGACGGAAATGTTGTTGCGCTGACGCAAACACTCAACGGTCTGTATGGCAGCGGCATCACCGTGCCCGGCACTGGCATTCTGCTCAATAATGCGATGGTACTATTTGACCCACGCCCCGGCCAACCCAACTCGGTGGCGGCAGGCAAACGCCCACTGAGCAGTATGAGTCATACCATTGTGCGTAATGCTGCCCATCAGCCGGTGGCATTAACCGGCGCACCCGGTGGGCGCAAAATTGTCGATACCACCGCCCAAGTGCTGCTGAATATGATTGCCTTTGACATGGGGCCGCAAGCCGCCTGCGAAGCGGCTTTTATCGACCCCAGCACCGATGGCACGGTGATTGATCTGCGCATGGGAGATGATGTCATTGAGCATTTACGGGCACGTGGGCATAAGCTATATCCGCAAGAGGCCACATTCTGGCCGCGCCTCGCCGCCCGCCCTAGCGCAATCAAACGCATCGGCGATACCTTGCATGGCGGGATCGAGCTATTTACCGTCGGCATTGCTGCTGGGTATTGAGCGGCTTTTGAGCACAGCCCGATCCTCTGCCGCCACAAAACGAAACATCGTGTCAAAAAACACCAGTTCGGGTGAGCCTAATTCAAAATGGGGGGCTTTGGCACATACAAAGCGCCCCCATTCGCCACAATCATGTTCTAACATGGCTTGCTCATCGGTTTCAAGCTCAATTAAACGATAAGCCAATGAAATATGAAAACCATATTGATCGTGATCTGGAAAGCGCACCCCAGTGACATTTGCAACCGCTGCACGGTAATTGCGCAATTCGTCACTCGTGGCAACATCGGCGGGTTTTAGGCGAATGCCAAGGTGTTTACCATCGATCAGTTGCGGGCACATGCGGATCACTGTTGGCTTTGGTAATACCGATACTGTATGGATAAAAAATTCGTCCGTATCATTGAGCGAAGCCATCACATGTAGCTGTGACGACCATTTCTCAGGGCGGCGGGTTTCGTCACACAACAGTTCCATCACCGTCATATGCAAACTTTCGGGCGGCAAAATGGCAAATTTATATCCATAAGGTGTGCGCCGCAACGCAGCTTGGGCCGCGAGTGCGGCCTCAAAAATTGCGCTGGCAGGGGCAAGATGGCAAACAATGGTGTTACCAGCAAATTGCCGCACGCTGCCATCGGCATTAAATTTGCGCCCAACTTCAGCGGTGTAACGAGGATGTGCCTTTTGTTTCATAGCGCTCTTATACCTACACAATTATTAGAAAGATGCAGGGCCAAGCAATTATAGATCTTGGGCGTTTTCGATTGATGGACAGTACAATCAGTCATAATAATGAACATCACCTTTCTTGGCACAGCGGCGGCCAATGCCTACCCCGAAGCATTTTGCAACTGCGATAATTGCTTGCAAGCCCGCCTGCTGGGTGGCCCCAGCCTGCGCAAACGCTCAGCAGCCCTCATTAATGACGACCTGCTCATCGACCTCGGCCCCGACATTATGGCAGCAGCTCAAATTCACAACTGCCCATTAACCCATGTCAAATTTTGCCTACAAACCCACCCCCATGCCGATCATTTAGATCTGTCGCACTTGCTCTCACGCAGCCCTGATTATGGGGTTGTAGGCGCACCGTGTCTACATTTTTATGCCTCGCCCCAAACACTACAACGCGCCGCGCTTGCCTTTATCCGTGATTTATCAGATGAAGAATTGCTGTTGCCCAGCACCCAACAACACCTCAACCTGCAAATCCATGCCATTACCCCCTTGCAACCCTTCAAAGTTGGGCGCTATCGTGTCACGGCTTTTCCGGCAAATCACGCCGAAGGGATGGGGGCAATGCTCTATGCTATTGACTGTGACGGGTACTGCATTTTTTATGGCACTGATACCGCCGGGATTTTCGAAGAAACTTGGCACGCTTTTCAGCAATTAAACTATAAATTTGACCTCGTTATTCTCGATCATACGTATGGCCCAAATCAAGCATCAGGGGGCGATCATTTAAATGCCCAACAATTTATCGCGCATATGGCCCGCATGCGTGACGAAGGCCTTTTGACCCCGCAAGCCCGCGTCTTTGCCACCCATATTGCACACGAAGGCAATCCCCCTCACCCAAGCCTCGCAGCTTTTGCCCAACAACATGGTTACGAGGTTGCCTATGATGGGCTGACGGTTGGTTAGTTAGTTGAATGGTTGATTAGTTGGTTGGTTGATTGATGACTCATGACTCATAACTCATGAGTTACCAATCAACCAACTTTCCTTGGTATTCCCTCAATAAAAAGCCTTGCCATTCAATATTTTGTGTAACAATAAGCGCATTATGAATGACATTGGCAGCGCCAAAAACAACCTCGATACCCCAGCGTTGTGGGTAGATCTCGATGCATTAGAACGCAATATTGCTGCACTCGCAGCGCATTTTACTAAAGCCGGTGTCGGCTGGCGACCCCATACCAAAGGTGTCAAAACACCTGCCATTGTGCACAAAATGTTAAAAGGTGGCGCCTTTGGGGTAACTTGCGCAAAAGTCAGCGAAGCCGAAGTATTAGCCGCGGCGGGGATTGGTGATATTTTGATCGCCAATCAAATTGTCACGCCGCACAAAATTGTGCGGCTAGTCAATTTGCGCCCACAAGCCGATGTGAAAGTGTTAGTAGATGATGTCGATAACGCCAGCGCCATCGGCGCAGCCGCCAATGCCAAAGGCGTGGTGGTGGGGGTGCTCATTGAGGTCAACACCGGCATGGAACGCAGCGGGGTTGCCCCCGGCGAGGCGACATTGGCGCTAGCAAAACACATTGCCAGCACACCCGGCATCAGATTGATGGGGCTACAAACATGGGAAGGCCATAACTTATCGCATACTGACCCATCAACCAAACAAGCTGGTATTGTGAATAGCATTGGGCAATTGCTCGACAGCGTTCAACTTTGCCGCGACCATGGCCTTGCAATTGAAATCGTCAGCGCAGGCGGTAGCGGCACTTACGCCGTCACGCCTTTCATCAAGGGCGTCACCGAAATCGAGGCTGGCGGCGCAGTGTTTTGCGACATGATGTATCAGGAATGGGGTGTGGCCTTAGAGCCAGCCCTATTTTTACGCGCTACCGTCACCAGCCGTCCTGCCCCCGATCGCATTATTCTTGATTGTGGGTTTAAAACCATGACCCGTGGGTTTGCGTCGCCCAAATTATTGGGGGTCGATGGCGTAAAAAGCGTGGTGCTTTCTGCCGAACACGGCATTGTGAGTTTGAGCCAAGCAAACACCACCCTAAAAATTGGCGATGGTGTCGATCTCATCCCCGGCTACAGTGATGGCACCGTCTTTGCCCACGATGTGATTTATGGCGTGCGCAATGGGCAAATTGAAGCAGCTTGGCCAGTCTTAGGACGTGGGAAATTTCAGTAATAGTTTTGATTTTATTGATTAGTTGAATGGTTGATTGCTAACGCATAATGTGTGAATTGCTAATCAACCATTCAACCAACCTTAGAGAGTGTTTCTTAAAGGAAAAAAGTTGGGTAAAGTAGGGGAATGCCTAAAACTCCACCCAAATACCCAACCGACCTGAATTGTAACGAATGGAAAATTGTTGAACCGCTTTTACCCAAGTGCGAAGTAAAGCGCTGTCGAAAATGGTCGATGTTAAGTATCATCAATGCGATTTTTTATGTTACCCGTAGTGGTTGCGCATGGCGTATGTTGCCCAAAGATATGCCAGCATGGCAAACCATTTATGGTTATTTTTGGCGATATGTAAAAAGTGATGTGTGGCGCTTGATTAATCAAGCTTTAGTAGAAAAAGTCCGAGTCAAACAAGGCCGCAAAACACAACCGAGTGCAGCAATCATGGATAGCCAAAGTGTTAAAACTTCCGAAGGAGGCGAATCTCGTGGGATAGATGTTTACAAACAAACTCCTGGCCGTAAACGTCATATCTTGGTTGATACATTAGGATTATTATTGACAGTTATGGTCCATAGCGCAAGTATTCCTGATGGAAATGGCGGAAAGTTGCTATTAAAAGCGTTTTTCGAACATGTCAAACGCTATTCAACCTCACGTGCATATCGCTTACGCACGATTTATGCTGATGGTGCTTACGCGGATATCACATGGTTTGTTAAGTTTTACTTTGGTTGGTTAATTAAAGTTGTGAAACGCCCTTCCTCTGTTAAAGGCTGGCTCACGCTTCCTAAACGTTGGATTGTTGAACGCACATTTGCTTGGTTGGGCAAATATCGGCGTTTAGCTCGTGACTATGAACATACAACTGCTTCTAGTGAGTCTTTTGTCTATATCGCGAGTATTCGGCGCATGCTTAAATCTCTTTAAGAAACACTCTCTTAGCGAAATGAATCGTGTTGTAAAACCAGGCAGTCGCGTTGTTTTTGGTGATGAAGGTGTTGCGCCTTGGTTAAAATCAACAGATTATGCCAAAATGGTTATCGCCAATAACCCATTATGGGCTGCTCAAGCGCCTATTGACCTTTTGCCAGAACATGCAACAGATGTTCATATATCATGGGTTTTAGGCAATTGTTTTTATATTATCGACTTTCAAGTGTCAGACAGTGGCCCCAAAATAAATGTTGATATTATGCATAAGGGGCGACGCGGTGGTTCCATGCGGACACGCTATCTTGGACAATTAGAGGGTGTAACTGAACAAAGCAAAAAATTCGTATTGGAAGATGCAGCCAAGAGAGGAATTAGTGTACATGAATGGCTTGAAAGCGTGATTAACGAAAAAAAATATTGAGGATTGGATTATGTCTTTTTGTTGCTTTATTCACACTACCCAGCAACCCCCTACTTGTATCTAAGTCTATTCTCACCTAAATGACCTATTATTTCCATACCTGTTAAAGGTTTGTAGGAGCTT
>JAGWYZ010000177.1 GCA_018969115.1 Chloroflexota bacterium
TTTACCACGAAGAACACAAAGACCTCAAAGATTAAGCCAATTTCATATCTTTTCTTTGTGTTCTTCGTGTTCTTCGTGGTGAAATCTCTTGATTTGCGTAAGTCCTAATCTATCTCCTACTGCTACGCTGTGGGAGATAGATAATGAAATCGGCAAAACCTTTCATCAACTCGGAATCTGCTCTCAGCAGATACAACTAAAACGAATAGAGCCGCGCAGCATTGCCATAAAACAGGTCTTCGATTTGGCGGTCATTGAGCCGAAGCCGATGCATGGCCAGAATGACGCTGCGCAGCGACTCAAGCCCAATCAGCACCGGTTTTAGGTTGGTGTGTTTTTCGTTCAGCGACATTTCATCGGCATACAGCCAATGAAACGAATCGCCAATGGCGATACAGCGCCCGCGCATATGGCTCACGTGAAAATCGGTGCCATACATCAGCCGGTCGTGTCCCATCACATCCACAATTGCCTCAAACGCACCCGCCTCGGTGACGGCAGAAGTGTCGAACCAGACATTGCGCAACCCACGCAGGCTGCCAATGCCTTCGATGGTATGCCAAGGGTTAAACCCACGCGCCGCGTGCGCCAAAATTAATTGCATATTGGGGTAGTTTTCGCCATAGCGGCGAATGGTGGCTTGGTTGACAGGGTCAGCCATCGCACGGTCACGCACCATATGCAAAGTGATACTCAAGCCTTCTTCATGCGCAATTTTTACATGTTGCTCAGTTAAATATGCCTCGATGGGCGCGAGAAAAGTAGGGCCAGTGGTTTGGGCCATCGTGTGATACGGTTTTAGCCCAACAAAGCCGCCACGTCGCACTTCTTGCCGCACATATTCGGGGTCCATGTCGGGTGAGATCAACATTTGCCCCAAGGCGCGAAACCCCTGCGTGTTGGCATAATGCATTTGCGCAGCGACAAACTCGTTATTGGCGACGCGCTTGCCCATAAATGCCAAGCCAAAAAACAAGCCGCCGACGGTGCGCCCGTCGGGGTGCAGCCAGTTAATATAGTGACGATAGGCATCGATGCCTGTGATGGCTGGTGTGCCCAGCAAGCTGGCGGGCAAATCACCGGGTGCATAATGATCGTGGCAAAACAAATGGGCATGGGCATCGAAGATGCGCTCGGGCAAATAAGGCCGCACATAGCGTTCAAGGTGATCGCGGTCGGCCTCGTTGAAGGTGAGTTCGGGCATAGTATTGGTGATATTCACCGTCTAAAGCGCTCAAAGCACTTTAGACGGTGAATGTGAAACTTATGGATTACATCGGATCAAACGGATATAACTTGCGTCCTAATTTGTGATATTTGATATGTCCAATCTCGGCGCTATGCACACCGGGTTCCGAGATGACATGAATGGCCCCAGCCCATGGCTCGAATGCTGCACGAAAATGAGCCGCCGACTTGACACAGATATAGCGCATGGCTTGCGGGTCTAGCCCCAGCGAGCGCGAAAATGCCAACCCCATCGGCTGCTCGCGCCCATAAGTTAAGATGACGTGAATGCCGTTCTGGCAAATATGAGCCGAGGGTCCATAATCGCCATCAAGACCGGCATACATGGGGCCTTCGTAGCGAAATCGCCCATCCGAAATTGCCATGACTTCGACGGTCATGCGCACGGGTGCGCCTTGTAAAGGTGATGATTTGCCGCCAATGTCGAGAGTGAGGGTTGCACCCACCCCAGCCCGATGACAAGCATCTACCGATGCGGGGTCAACCATATATAACACACAGGCATCTTGCAGCCCAGCATTAATAAAGCCTTGTAATGCGCCGGTGCTGTCGCCCGGCGAACCGCCGCCGCAGTTGTCATTGCGATCAGCAAAAATGACCGGATAAAGCCCTTGGGCTTGAGCTGTTGCCAAAGCCTCTTTGAGTGGGGGCATTGTTAGCTGCCAATCGGCCCTCCGCGCCCAAATCCATTCAGCTAGCGCATCTGCCAGTTGTTGTGCCAATGCTAGATTGTTGTCGGTGACGATATAAACCGATGACCCCATGTCTGGCACATCGGACAAGGGGAAACCGGTGGCAATTGAGCCGCACACCACGCCGGGAATCGCCTCGATGCGATGTAGTTCGGCGATGGCGGCATTCATGGGCGGGTGGGCTGTCACTTGATTCATGCCCCAAATCATGGGCAATTTGCGCAGTGCCATGGTCGGGCGCAACCCATCACGCACGATGCGCACCAACACATCGGCACATTCGCGTCCGCGTGGGGCTTGGTCAATTTCGGGGTAGCTTTCGCGCCCTATCAAGACATTGGCTTTTTCTATCATCAATTCAGACACGCTCGAATGAATGTCTAATTGCGCCACAATGGGCACACTTGGTCCTACCAGCGCCCGCACCGCGCTAAGAATGTAGCCTTCGCCATCGTCGATGCCTTCGGCTACCATCGCCCCATGTAATTCAAGCAACACCCCATCAATTGGGCCTGCCGCCCTAAATCCATCGAGCATTTCATTGATGAGGCGGTCGAGTGCCGCCCGCGGGGCTGGGCCGCTGGGGTGGGCCACCGCCATAATGGTGGGGATGAGTTCGAAGCCGTGCACCTCTGCGGCTTCGATAAAGCCGCCGGTTGGGGTATTTGCGCCTTTAAATTTTTCGAGAATGGCATTGCCACGCACATCACCGAACCGCTCGAAAAAGCTTTCGTAGCTGGTTGCCACAGGCGTAAATGTGCTCGATTCATGGCTGATACAGCCGGTTGCGATTCGCATCAATTTAACTCCTTATCGATTAGAGGTTGTATAAAAACACATTTTTTAAGTAACAAGCTTTAAATTAGCAAGATTTATCCCTCACTAAGGGCACAAAGAACACAAAGATAAATTAGAAAATTCTTCCTTTGTGTTCTTTGTGCCCTTAGTGAGAGATTCTTTCTTTTGCGAATGGGCGAAGTTAGTTTTAATACAGCCTCTTAAGCCGTTAACCAACTCCCGAAATGTTCGCGCATCCGTGCTGCCATTGCCGCATATTGCTCTTCGCTAAAACAAATATAGGGCGAGAGCAATCGCAAAGGAAATTCTTCTAGCCCGGCCAAGCGCACGATCATTTTGTCATATGCGCCGTCGATACGTTCTTCGGCCAGCAACGGCCCTAGCACAATACGCAGCATATCTTGAAACTCGTGCTGTAAGCGATACATGTCTTCAATTCGCCCAGCCAGACCAGCTTCAAAGAGCGCTTTCGATTTGGCGGGAGCCATTGGTCCAAAACTGCTGAGCAATGAACAAGGGCCGTAATTGCAACCGTGTATGAAATTGCCTTCGCCAAAAAAATGTTGAATTTCAGGGGCATTGGTCATCAGATCACGCGCCCGTTCAAGGCCGCCGCCGGTGTTTTTGGTGGCGACAAGGTTTGGCACCACATCGGCAATTTGGCGATAATCGCGCCCGGTGAGCAGGCGCTTGGTGCGCGGCAAGTTGTAATGCAAAAAGCCCGAATCGGGGAACGCGCCACACACATCGACAAAAAAGCGCATCATTTCTTCGTCACGCAAGGCCGCCCAACTGGGCAGCGAGATTTGAAAGGTGCGAAAGCCAGCGTCATGCGCCATTTGAATGCGCTCGACGATGTTGGCGGTTGAAAGCCCAATCACCCCAACCATGGCATGAACATCGGGTTTGTTGGTTTCTTCGCGGAAAATGCGCACAATTTGTTTAAATCGCGCTGTATCAATCGCATAGCCTTCGCCAGCGGTACCAAAAATATAAACATGCCTGAACCCTTGTGCCAAGACGGTTTGCACCTCACGGCGAAATAGACCTTCTATCAGTTGTTCATGCGCATCCCAAGGCACTTCACACGAAATTAAGATGGCTTGCGGGTAACGTTGTTTAATCATAGTTGTTTAAAAATAGGTAAAGTTGTCAGACAAATATGATTTTAGTCTTACATTGTATTTTGTCAAGCTGTAAAATATTTGATAATTATGATCGACAAAACCCACCTCCATCAGGTTTACCTGAACGGCAAACTGTTGCCACGTGACCAAGCCATGATCTCGGTATTTGACTCGGCAGTGATGCTGGGCGATACTGTAACCGAATCGAC
This sequence comes from Chloroflexota bacterium, assembly GCA_018969115.1. GTDB lineage: Bacteria > Chloroflexota > Anaerolineae > J036 > Brachytrichaceae > AQU-03. The sequence continues at coordinate 4,075 of JAGWYZ010000177.1, forward strand.
CCGCACCTTTAACGGTGTGCCGTTTAAGCTGGATGCACATATTGATCGGCTGTATAAATCGCTTAAGATTACGCGCATTAATCCGGGGATGACGGCAGCCGAGATGAAGGCGTTGACGCTGCAAGTGTTGGCAAGCAACGCTCATTTGTTAGCCGAGGGCGAAGATTGCTGGATTGTGCATAATATTTCGCGTGGGCAATCGGTGGCTGGAGCAGACCCAACGGTGCAGCGCTCACCGGCGACGGTTATCATTTTTACTTCGCCCATGATTTTGACCGATTGGGCCGGTTTTTACACTGAGGGGTGTCACGCCGTCACTCCGCCTAGCCGTGCCATGCCGTCGCAAGCGCTCGATGCACGTATTAAAAATCGCAGTCGCATGGCCTATACCTTGGCCGAGATCGAAGTGAAGCTGGTTGATCCGAAGGCACAGGGCATTTTGCTGGATATGAATGGTAATATTGCTGAAAATAAAGGCGGCAATTTTTTTGTGGTTGAAAATGGCGTACTTAAAACGCCCTTAACCAGCAATGCCTTGGCTGGCATCAGCCGCGCCACCATTCTTGAACTGGCGCAAACGTTGCATATTCCATTGCGCGAATGTGATTTACAGCCTTATGATGTGTATACAGCGGATGAAGCATTTTTTACCAGCACGCCTTATTGCATCATGCCGGCCACGCGCTTTAATGGATTGCCGGTGGGTGATGGCATGGTTGGCCCCATTACGCGCCGCTTGTTGGCGGCATGGGGTGCATTGGTGGGGGTGGATATTGTGGTGCAGGCTCAAAAACAACTTTTACCAGATTAACGGTATTCATCCGGATTGAAGTTGTCTGAACTACCCGTTGGCGACCAACTCAATATGTTTTTGGCATGGGTTGTGTCGCGCCAGCGATATTTGTTATTGGAGATCGCGTCAAAAATATCATAATGTAGGTCGGATGGGGCGGAAAGACATAAATCGATCATTTGTAGCGCATCTTGCTGCGCAAGATAGCCCGGAAAATGACGCAGCAGTTTAGGCTTATCGTTATCAAGCACCGCCCCAAGCCGAATGCATAGCACACTCATTGGGTAGTTGTCGGCAAACCATCTTCCTGCTTGCTCCCCAAACAATTTGCCGACGCCGTATGGGCTATCGGGGCGAGGTGGGTCGGTGTGTTTCTTCATCTGCCAAGGTGTTGAAACCTGATCATACTCGCCGCGTGCCAATTTGCCATAGGGCAAGGTGTCGTCCCATTCGTGCCCTAGCATTGTGCTGCCAGTGCTCATAAACACAACCCGTTTTATGCCAGCCTCTGCCGCAGCACGATACATATTTAGGGCACCCAATACGGTCGTACTCATCGTTGCATCCCAGTCAAAGGTTAATTTAGTTTCTGCCGACAAATGCAGCACCATATCTATATCATTAAATGCTGGGCGAATGGCCGCCAAATCTGCGATATCAGCTTGCAAACAGGGCAAGCCTTCGATTTTTGAGCGATTAAGCGCACTAAAGGTATATTTATCGCTTAGCCCGGCAAGTGTCAATTTGCCAATTAAGCCACTGGCTCCCGTGATCAACACTTTTGTTTTTGTGTTTTGGGTCATATTGTGTTTTTGTTGAGGCGATAAATTGTTATGATATGGCATGATGGGCCGCTTTTCGCCCAAACACCAAGCCGAGGCATAAGCCACCGGCATATTGCTCATTGTGAACACCGCCCGAATCTGCACCGGCGGCATATAAACCCGGAATAACCCGGGCACTGCGGTCGATGACTTGGGCGTTTTCGTTAATTTGTAGGCCGCCTAAAGTGAAGGTGATGCCCGTTGTTAGCCCAAGTGCATAAAATGGTGGCTTAAGCAAGGCATTGGCGGTGGCTTTGCGCGGAATACGTAATTGGGCAGCGCTGCCATTGGCGAAGGCTTGATTAAACTCGTGCAGGGTGGTGAGTGCGCCCTTGCCATAAACGCCAAATTGGGTCAGCCCCTCGCACAAAGCTTCGAGCGTGTTGGCCTTGAGGCCGGGTGCGCCCAAAGCCAAAGATTCGTGAAAGGTATCGGTGGCGCGTGCGCCGCCACCGGCCGGGCGCACGGCAAAATTGCGATAGACATCGTCGTCATATAGCACAAAGGCCAGTGCGTTGGGTTCACGCGCCACATATTGGCAACTGGTTTCGTCGCCCACCGATTCATCACAAAAGCGCTCGCCATGCACATTTACCAACACCGACTGGGCGCTGTGATAGTGGGTGTAAGCGATAAAGTCGTGGGTGGGCACAACGGCTGGCGGGGCAGGGATGAGATGCCCATAAAAACTGCTCATGCCGATACTGGGTGCTGCGCCAAGCGCCGTGCCCATCAAATAGCCATCGCCAGTGTTGTTTGGGCTGCCGCGCAACACCAAACGGTCTGACCAACGTCCGAAAAACTGTGCTCGCAAGGCACGATTGCCCTGAAACCCGCCACTGCTTAGAATGACTGCATCGGCTTCAAGCTGTTCGAGTGCGCCTGTTTGGGTGCGTATCTCAACCCCTGCGACTGGCCCAGTTGCACTTCGGATCAAACGCTCGACTGGGCTGTTTAATCGTAGTTCGCCCCCAAGCGCCAAAAAGCGCTCGAGCATGGCAGTGACAAAGGCACGCGGGTTTGGTTCCATTAAATAGGTGGTGCGGTCTGGCAGCGAGTCAAGCCGTGTCAGGGTTGCCCCATGTCCTTGTAGCCAATCGATGCCTGATGGGTAGCCATCTACCAACACGCGCCCAAGAATGGGGTCGCCCAAGGGCACTAAGCGCCGCAGGTCGGCATAGCTGGCGGCGCACCATACTGTGCCCCCCGACATTGCCAGCGACCCGCCGGGGGTAGCGCCTTTTTCGATCAGGGTGACTTGTGCGCCAAGTTCACGGGCTTGTAATGCGCTGCATAAGCCGGCCATGCCAGCGCCAACGACAATGATTTTTTTCATATTCTTAATAACTAGACAATGTCATATTCGCAAAAGCGAGCAAGTTTCGCCGATTTTGCATAGTTCTTAGAGGTTGTATAAAAACGCTGCAATTTGCATCTCACGAAGCTCACAAAGAACACAAAGAAGGTATTTTTTTTAACCCTTTGTGTTCTTTGTGAGCTTTGCGAGAGGTTTTTGTATTGATAAAAATAATTTTTATACTAACTCTTATACATTCCAACGGCTGGGGTTAATGCCGGGGGCTTCGTTTGCCATATTGGTCGGGCGGTTGGGTACATTAAAGTCAAAATTGGCGGTGTTGAGGCTCTTAAATAGCTTGCGCACAGGCGGTGGTAGTGCCGCGACTTTGTCTTGTGGCCAATCTGGCACTGCAACGATGGGTGGCGACCACGCGGGGCGATAGGCAATGGCTAACAAACGTCGATCTTCTTGGCTACGATTGGGGTAGTTGGCATGAAAAACCGACTGATTGATGATGGCGGCTGACCCGGCTGGGCAACAAATCATGACCGATTCGGGGTGGGTAAGATAACGTTTGTAGGGGTTGGCATCGCTGTGCATTGACAAATGCGAGTGGGGTAACACCAATAATGGGGCCTTGGCCGGGGTTAGATCGTCCAAATACCACAAGACGCGCATCAATTTGGGGGCGCTCGATTGCATGCCAAAGATTTTTGAGCCATAAGGTTGGGCATCGGTGTGAATGGCGATGCCCGGATGCCCCGGACGTGAGAGTGCAAAGACGCAGGAGGTGACGACTAATTCATCGCCGAACAAAGTTTCAAGAAAGCTGGTGATGGTGGGGTTGGCGATCAGATCGATGCTGTTGGGCGAATTTGACCATTGCACATTGCTGTGACCGCGTTGGTTTTCGCTATAGTCGGTGCCGATGGTCGGCAATTCGTCTAGTTCGGCCTTAATCGCCGCGACTGTCGCTTGGTCGATGACAGATGGCAACAACACATAGCCCTCAATTTCAAGGTGTTTAATGCGTTGTGCTGTGTTTAGCGCAGCCCAATCGGTTGTGTCGAGTGTGGCGGGGTATTCGGCTGGTCGATTTTCCATTTGTATTTTCCTATTTTGGTGGCACAGGTTTTGCCGAAATCACTTTGCCTGTATACGTATGCAATATACCTATACAAGGATCAAGGGACAGTGATTTTGGCATTATGTCTATTGGACTATTGGATCGGAAATCATATTTTTAAATTACTATTAGTATATAATAGTTGTCTGACAAATTTATTGTAGTATATAGAATAAAGCTTGTCAAGCTGATAATTGCATAAGTTATGCCGCTATGTCAATGATGCAAGAACCATCTGCAATAGGTGAAAAACACGCATTTAAAAACCTCATTCGCGAGCGCATGAAGGCCTTTATTGTGGATGAGAAGTTAAAGCCGGGCGACAAATTGCCGACCGAGGAAGTGCTGTGCGAACGGTTGCAAATTAGCCGCAGCGCCTTGCGTGAGGCGCTCGCCAGTCTAGAGGCGTTGGGTGTGATTGAAGCGCGGCAGGGCAGTGGGCGGGTGGTGCGTGACTTTAACTTTGATGCGATTTTGTCAAATTTGGCTTATGGCTTTGCCATTCGTCGGCAGACGCAACAACATATTAAAGATGTGCGCAAGGCGCTTGATTTGTTCTTCATCGAAAGCATTGTTACGGTTGCGACCGACAAGCAGATTGAAGAATTGCGCCAAAAGGTGCGTGCCATTCAGCTAAAAATGCGTGACAAGCAAAGTTATGCCGTCGAAGATTATGAATTGCATCGTGCTATGTTTGAGATTACCGGCAACCCATTGGCTAAGCAACTTTTTGAGATCACATGGGATGCAAATTTGCACCCGAATGATAGCGATGTGCAATGGATGCGTCGCGCTTCGGATCGTTATGAATTGACGATGCATAGTAATATTGTTGAAGCCATTGCGAACCGTGATGTAGTTGGGGCGCGTAATGCTGTTTTGGCTCATTATCGTCATACCGATAAACGTATGAAGGAGAATTTAGAAAATAAGCAAGTGGAAAATAATCGTAAAGACATTCCTAATGAAATCGCGGTATTTTCTCAATACACAGCGGCAACCTAGTTAAAGACGTAGT
>JAGWYZ010000178.1 GCA_018969115.1 Chloroflexota bacterium
TGTGCAGGCCCCACACGATGTGGTGTCGCAGCCACAATGGGTTCCTGTTAATGCCATCGTATCGCGAATGAGATGAACCAATAGCAAGCGTGCGGGCACATCGGCCTCGTGTTGCTGCCCATTGATAGTAAGTTTTATGTGATAGTTACTCATTTTAAATTTAGAATTAAAAATTTAAATAGTGGCTCGTTCGGCTGCTTTTCTTAGTGCCCGCACCGTCAATGTTTTAACCAAGCCACGTTTATATGCTTCGGTGCCACGCCAATCTGAGGTTGGTTCGGCGGCCTCAGCGGCCAGTTGGGCTGCTTCGCGGATGCTACTGTCGGTCAGTTTACGTCCGATCAATGCCTCACTGGCAGCCGTTGCCTTAATCGGCATGATGCCCAAATTGGTCAGGCCGATACCGGCGTAATCGCAAATGCCATCTGCGCCTAGCCGTACAAACACGCCCACTGCTGCAGTTGCATAATCGCCAACTTTGCGCTCAATTTTTAAATAACAACCGCCATCCCCTGCTTTGCGGGCTGGGATGCGAATTTCGGTCAAAATTTCGTCATGATTAATATCTGGCGTGAATGGCCCAGTGAAAAAGTGGGTAATTGGAATTTCGCGCGAGCCATTTGCGCCTGTGACGACAACAGTTGCGTTATAAGCCAACATTACGGCTGGGTGGTCATTGGCAGGGTCGGCATGCGCGAGATTGCCGCCTACCGTCGCCAAATTTCGCACCAGCGGGTCAGCAATCATTTTGGCGGCATCGGCCAGCAATGGGTACTTTTCACGGATCAAGGCCGAACGGTCGACATCGGTTTCACGGGTCATGGCCCCAATTTTTAGCCAAGCACTGTCTTCTTTGATATAGGCCAAATCGGGCACATGGTTAATATCAATAAGCAATGCTGGTTGTGCCACGCGAAACTTCATCATGGGGATGAGGCTGTGGCCGCCTGCCAATATTTTGGCTTCGGGATGTTGTTGCAGCAGACCTAATGCTTCGCTGAGCGAAGCCGGTGCAGCATATTCAAAATTAGCTGGAATCATTAATACCTCTTATGTGGCCTAGTGAATGGTATGGGCACATTTATTCACGATAAGTGATCATAAAAATTCAATACCTTTGCCAATTTGAGATTGCCTGCCTGTGAATTCATTCAGAGGTGAGATATCGTAGGCATTGAAAAATTAGCTTGATTTTCTTTAAGATCACGTAACCGTAATAATAGCCCCAAATATACAAAATCTTATACACTGTGGCGGGTCAGTTTTTGAGCCGGTTTTTGAGTGTTTTTGGAATTGTATCTTTATGAACTTGTTATTGGTTAAATGAAGCCACGCCGTGTTGCTTCATTCACAGCTTGAGTACGCGTGCTAACCCCCAATTTGTCAAATATGCTTTGCAGTTTTCGTTTGACAGTGGCTTCACTGGCATAAATTGCCAGTGCAATTTTGGGGTTGCTATAGCCCATCGCTAAAAATTTTAATAACTGAATTTCATTGTCGGTTAAGCCGATGGCAAGGCGCGTGCGGTCACGTTCATAGGCCACCAACTGCTTTACCATGCGATCCATGACAACAGGATCGAGCACCCTTTGCCCATGATACGCTGTCCGAATCGAATCAGCCAATGTTTCATCGGAAGTATTTTTTAGAATATAGCCATGCGCACCAGCTTGCAATGCTTGTGTGATCGATTCATCATCATCAAACGAAGTCAGCATAAGCACTTTGCAGTTATGACACTGGTGTAATAATGATTTCACAATTGAAATCCCACTGCCACCCGGCATACGAATATCGAGTAACACGACATTTGGCTGCAATTCATTGACAAGGCGTAACCCTTGGGCTGCATTATCAGCATCGCCGCATAAATCAATGTCGGGGCAAGTCGACAATAAACTGCGTACCCCCTGGCGCACAATTGGATGGTCATCGATGATGATAACTTTGATTGGTTTGAGCGTTTGTTCGTCCATGTACGTTTTATGTTGTACGTTTTATGTTGTACGTTGTTGTTATGAGTGATGGGTTAAACACACCAATACGCGCGTACCACAATTGGGTGCAGTTTGAATAGTTATTTTGCCACCTAAACTTTCGGCGCGTTCACGCATGCTAATCAGGCCAAAATGATAATCGTGCCCTTGCATGGCGACCGATTGATCAAACCCACACCCATCGTCACTCACTTCTAAGCTAAAGCTGTGTGGCTGAAAATGCATAGAAATATTGATAGTTTGGGCGTGGGCATGTTCGCCAATATTATGTAACGCTTCTTGCAAAATACGGTAAATGCCAATTTCGTCATGCGGGGGCAGGCGTTGTGGGGTGCCAAAAATGCGTACGTAACATTGCGATCCAATATGCGCGGCATAGTGTTCGGCATAGCGCCGCAAGGTGGGGCCTAGCCCCAATGTATCGAGTGCTGGTGGGCGCAGGTCGAAGATAATTTGGCGAATTTCACTTTCGACTTGGTGCAAAATATTTCCCACACTTTGCAGGGCGATATCGACCTTGTGCAAGTTGGCCTGCCCATTGTTGCTGCTTTGTAGCCGGTCTCGCCCAGCTTTTAACTCTAACATGGCCCCTACAATGAGTTGGTTTAGGCCATCATGCAGATCATGAGAAATTCGTTGTCGCTCGCGTTCTTGCACAGTCATCGTCTCATCTAATAAGCGCTTTAACTGTTCGGCTTTTTGGGCTAAAGCTTCTTTCGCTTCATTAAGCTCATAGGTGCGCTGGGCCACTTTATGTTCTAGGTCAATTTTTGCTTGGGTGAGTTGTTCATTTAATTGTGCATTTTGTATGGCAATGGCAACCTGTGCCGCATAGGTCATGAGCAAATGTTCATGATCATCTTGATATTTCGCTGGGCGGTTTGCAACCCCAATCATGCCAATGGGCAATTGGCGAATTCGCAGCGGCACCCCCATAAATGTGCCGACAGGTGGGTGACCCGCTGGTTGCCCTACGCGATGTGGGTCCGATGTGACATCGTCTGAGCGGGTAGGGCGGTTTTCGAGCACGGTGCGGGCAAAAATATTAGGGCGTAGTGGGATGAGATGGGTGTTTTCAAAAAATTTGCCTTGTGGGTGAAATCCGTGGATTGCGACAATATCCAAATGTTTATGGTTGTCTGTGGTCAGGCCAATAAACCCAAACTCTGACTCGGTTAAGGCCAAACAGTGCTGCAATGCGGTATTGAGCACTTCATTTAAGTCGCGCAAGGCTGCCAACTCTAACGATAAATCGTAGAGTGCTTGTAATCTGTCACGATGTGTGGTTGGTGAGGTGAAATTTGGCATTAAGCACCACAATTTTATTTTTATTTTTATTTTGGTTATTTAGATTTAATTTGCACAACACCGAAGTCATACTTTTGCTATTTCGCCCGCGAATTTCGTGGGCTGGCAATCGCAAATTGCCGAAGGTATTCTATTATTTTATAAGTTTTTGTCAGGCATTTCTGCTTCAAATCAAGCTAAAATCATACTTCAATGTTTGTATGGTTTCGGCGGTCTTTGCTTGCCCAATTACTCGGCATCTATTTGCTGTTTGTGGCGTTGGTATTGGGCTGCGGGGTTGCTATTCGGGTGCTGGTACAACGACAATTGTGGCAAGATACCCAAAATAATAATCTTGCCTTGGCCCAAGCTGTGGCTCGTGAAGCCAGCCAACGGATTATTGCCGCCCGTACCACCATTATCCGGCTGGTCACCTCTGAAGGCCCCAGCATTGCCGACCTTGCCAGCCGCGCCAAACAGGGTAATGGCGATGCCATTAACCAAATGCGGGCTTTGCTGCGTGATTTTAAAAATGCCAACCGTGACGCTTCGGTCATCTATTGGCTCGATGAGGTTGGCGTGATGCGGCTGGCCGTGCCAGAATACCCCGCTACGATTGGGCAAGATTTTTCACGTCAACCCACTTTTCAAAATGCCAAGGCCAAAAGCAAAGATGGGGTGCTGGTTGAATATGGTTTGGATTTCACCACCCTCGAAGGCGTGGTGCTGATTTCATTGCCGCTATATGATTTCGCCGGCAAATTTCATGGCATGATGGCGCTTAATGTGCCGGTCGAGCGTTTTAATTCACCGTTGCAAGCCTTGGCCCAAGAACATCGCAATCGTGATGAGCAAATTTTTATCCACCTTGTCGATTTATCGACCCCAACGAACACCCTGATTGCCTCGTCTGATTTTGGGCGAATGGAGCTTGACCCGAGCCGAGGTGAACAGCTACCTTTACAATGTGGCGAATGTACTCAGCGCTTTGTTGATGTGAATCAGGATGACTGGTTATTAAGCATCACGGCACTTAAGGGTGAAAACTGGGCTGTGGTTGTGCGCCGCCCCACCCAAAGCGCTTTGGCCACGTTAAATAGCTTTAATATGTGGTTATGGTTGGCGGCGTTGTTGTTTGGCTTGGGGGGGGTGATGTTTTGGGTGGTGCTGATGCGGCGGGTGATTCGGCCTTTGCAAACGTTGGCACACAGATACAGCGCCAAAATTGGCGACCGTGCCATCAATATTGAGGACGTTGGTGGGTTGCGCCCACCGCCCTTGTTACGTAGCGATGAAATCGGCGATCTTAGCCATTCGCTGGGCCGCCTAGAGCAAAGTGTGGCCGATCACATTGGCGAATTGAATACGTTGTTGGTCACTTCACGTGCGGTTGTTGGCACACTCGAACCCCAAACCGTGTTGCAAACCATCATCAACGCCGCCCGCCAATTGGTGAGCATGGATGCCGCTGCTGTGTTGGCCCAAGATGTCAATCAGCGGTTGCGGGTGGTTGCCAGCGAGGGGCGCTCAGAGCCGTTTATTCGTATGACCGATGTGGCAGTCGATGATCCGGTTTCGCCTTCGGCCAAGGCTTTTCGCACCGGTCAGCCGGTGCAAATTACCGCCAAAGAAGAGGCCTCTGATCTTGCGCTGCTCTCATTTAAAGAGGGGTTTCGCTCGGTTTTGGCGATCCCCATTCTTAGCCGACATGTGGGCGGGATTGTGCTGCATGTGGCGCGTTATGCGCGATTGTCGTTTAGTGAGAATGAGGTGAATTTGCTGTCTACCTTCGCCAATTATGCGGCGTTGGCATGGGAGCACGCCGTGTTGTATGAGCGCAGTGATGAGCGATTGCGCGAGGTTGCGGCTGAAAATCAACGTCTGTATCATCAGGCGGTCGAAGACAAACAAACCTTGTTGGCGGCGGTTGGGCATGAGTTGCGCACCCCGCTGACCACCATCAAAGGCAACGCCTCAACCTTGTTGCAAAATGATGTCACGTGGTCAATCGATGATCAACGCCATTTTCTTGCTGCGATTAGTGATGAAGCCGATCGCATGGCCGAATTGCTCAATCATTTGCTCGATTTGGCACGTCAAGAGACCGGCTTGTTGGCACTGAAACGTGCCCCCTATGCGCTGTCAGAATTGGTGAACCGCGCTTTGAAACGGGTTGAAACTGGCTCAAACCAAATTGTAAAAAATTTGCCGGCCCAATTGCCCAAAATTGATGTTGACAGCGCCCGGATTGAGGTGGTATTGCGCAATTTGCTGGCAAATGCGCTTGAATATGGTGGCGGTTGGGTGCAAATTGCCGCCCAATCACAGCATGGGCAAATTATTGTCAGCATTTCAGACAATGGGCCGGGCATTGCTGCCGAAGAATTACAATACTTGTTTGAGCGTTTTTATCGCGCTCGGCGTGGGCTTGAGCGGCGCTCGGGTGGCACGGGCTTAGGTTTAGCCATTTGCCGCGCCTTTGTGGTGGCACATGGCGGCAAAATTTGGGTCGATAGTAATGCCAGTGGCACGACCGTTTCGTTTTCATTACCCATTTAAAGCCCAAAATCACAACTCTAAAATTCAAAATCACAAAGATGATGTCTACTAATATTCTGGTTGCCGAAGATGAAACCAACCTGCGAGATTTTATTTGCCGTAACCTCAAGGCACGTGGGTTTCGGGTGCATGAGGCTGCCAATGGGCTAGAGGCCTTGGCAATTTTTGAGCAAAACCAGCTCAGTTTGCTCATTCTTGATTTGATGATGCCCCGTATGGATGGATTGGAGGTGTGCCGCCGTGTGCGCGAGAAGTCGATTGTGCCGATTATTGTATTAAGCGCTTTGGATGCAGAGCATGATAAGGTTGCGGCATTTGGGTTAGGAGCCGATGATTATTTGACCAAACCCTTTGGGGTTGAAGAATTATTAGCCCGCATTCATGCTGTATTACGCCGAGCACAATGGTCGCCGGTTAGCGCAATCACGCCGTTACATATCAAACGTTTTGCCGATGTCGAGATCGACATCGAGACTCGGATTGTGCGCAAAGCAGGTGCTGAGGTCAAATTAACCCGCACCGAATATGCGTTATTGCTCGAAATGTTGACCAATGCCAACAAAGTGCTGACCCATCGGATGTTATTGCAACGGGTATGGGGCAATGAATATAGCGGCGAAGCCGAATATTTGCGCGTTTACGTGGGGCGACTCCGCCGCAAATTTGAGGCTGACCCCGCGAACCCTAAACATTTTTTGACTGAGGCTGGGGTCGGTTATCGGTTTGTAGGCTGAATGCGCGGTATAACTGGCGCTTGCCCACGCTTAAACACCATAATGGTGCGTCGAAAAGTGATGACTGTAATGCCATTTTGGTTATAACCGATGGTTTTAACCTCGACAATACCCAAATTGGGGCGCGATTTCGACTCGCGTTTCGAGATGACCTCGGATTGCGAATAAATCGTGTCGCCCTCGAAGACAGGGTTTGGCAAACGTACCTCATCCCAACCCAAATTGGCAAATACGTTTTGTGAAATGTCTGTTACGCTTTGCCCTGTGACCAATGCTAATGTAAATGTGCTATCGACCAAGGGCTTGCCAAATTCGGTTTGGGCGGCGTAATGGGCATCAAAATGAATGGGGGCGGTGTTTTGGGTGAGGAGGGTAAACCAACTATTATCTACAGGCAATACCGTGCGCCCTAAAGGGTGTTGATAGATATCACCCACTTCAAAATCTTCAAAATAGCGGCCTTGCCAGCCCGATTTAATACTCATATGGGTATTATCGCTAAAATGACGAAGTGGGCAACAATCCCCCCGATTGTTGCCCACTTCGCCGCTCCCTTGATCTAAATCGGCATGCTGCAATAAAAAATGTGATGTTGACCGATTTATGAATGATCAAGGACCACCAAGGGATATAAACAAATTATCTACATCATTTGATCTAGATAAGGGAAAAATTCTGATTACATTCAGAATTTTTCTTTAAAGCCATGTGGTTACTAATGATAAACTATTTGAGAAATAGAATGGTAAAGCAAGAAGTAGTTTATCTCTCAAGTGGGGAAGGCGTGGATAGCGCTATTGCAAAAGGGCTAAATGAAGCCGGTTTTGAGCTGTATCATACGCGTGGAATTCGTGAGACATTGCATGCATTTGGCAATGGTCACAAGAATGCTGCTATTTTAGTTGCAGAACTGCAAGCCGGAGCCTTGCCCTTGTTGACATTGCTTAAAGAGCAAGGCAGTGCATTGCCAACGATTTTGTTGTTTGATCGTGACGGTCGCAACATTCATGCGCCTATTCAAGCCTTGCAGTTAGGGGTACGCGAATATTTATTGGCAAGTGATGCCCCTGTACAACGAGAAATACGCACTCGTGTTTTGGCAGAAAATGCTACTCGTAAAATGTATGTACCCGAATCTACACCTGCAACGGTTGAGCCAGAGCCTGAACCTATGGCTGAAGCAACAGACACAAACAAGCCACTTAATTTTGCATGGGATTCAGTTGCCCACATTATTCATGTTGGGAATGATTTTGTGCGTCTTAGCCCAATTGAGGGTCGTATGTTTAATATGCTGGTGATTAACCACCGTGTGGCTGTGAGTATGAAAGACTTGATCGCCAAGGCCTTGCTCAAACCAAATATGTCAACCGATCAAGGTATTAAACTTTTACGTCCACATGTGGTACGCCTGCGTAATAAGCTAGATTCATACCCAGCCTTAGCACATCGAATTGTAAATATGCGTGGTAATGGCTATATGTTTGTTTAAGTTTTGGTTTTATCGCTTTCAGAAAAGTCTTTCCCAAGGTTTTTGCTGATCTCACGCTCTGTTTGTCAAGCATAGCGTGGCAGATACAGCGTGAGATTGGCATATTGCATTTTGTGGAAAGATTTATTTGGGCGACTATATTCATGTAGTCGTAATTTTATGCTGGTCTATCGTTATTGGAAAGATAAGCGATGGGGATGAATGGGGATGAATGGGGATGAAGATTAGAATTTTGTTGATAGATGACGATGCATTTAATTTAGAGGGTCTAAAAACATATTTGTTTTCAAAAGGTTATGACGTTCATACTGCACAAGATATGGTGAAGGCCCGCCAGTTGTTCAAAACCATGTTGTTTTCTGCTGTCATCGTCGATGCGCGTCTGCCTGAAGATATTTCGTTGGTACGACCCAAAATGCAAGCCAGTGGCGGTATGACGTTGATCCGCGAATTTAAACAACACAGTCCGCATCTTGGGGTGGTGTTGTTTACGGCGCACGATGATTTTGGGGGCGAATTTGCAGATCTGTTACATACCGGAGTGCGCGGTATCGCCTATGTGCTAAAAGGCCGCTCGATCTCGCACCTGATGCGTGCGTTGTATGATGCGATGGAGGGGCGGGGGGTGATCGATCCGGATGTGGTGGATGTGCCTGAATGGCAGCGCAATGTCATTTCTAATTTGCCGTCTGATGAAGCACACTGGGTGAAGGCTATTTTGACGAATTTGGTGGCTCTTTCGCCCCAAGAACGTATCGTGGCCGAGCGTCTGGCGGCCAGCCAAAAGATCAACTATATTGCTGAACAGATGAATTTAGATCCCAAAACCATTTATACCCACAAAACCCGTTTGCTGAGCAAATTGGGTCTTAATGAAGCCCCGCCACATTTAGACATGGTGTTATTATTGTCAAAGGCGCTTTGGTTGGTTTAGCACAATCGAAACCTAGTTGTACCTAGTTGTACCTATGCGTAAATTTTTGCGAGTCAGTTTATTTGTTGCTGTGACGTTTGCGTCGTTGGTATAT
>JAGWYZ010000179.1 GCA_018969115.1 Chloroflexota bacterium
GTGAAATTGGCGAAAGCCGCATTCTGAGGATACCTTTGCACTTTAAAAAATGGCAGTCATTCCTATTAAACCCGCGCCTGCTAAGTCAGCTACACCGACCAAAAAACGTAATTTTCGCCAAAGCAATTTGATCGGCTATATTTTTATCGGCCCGTGGCTGTTAGCGTTTTTTGCATTTACCCTCATGCCGATGTTGGCCTCGTTGTATTTTTCGTTCACCGATTATTCCAGCCTCGATTCGCTTGATAAAGCGCGTTGGATAGGTTTTCAGAATTTTGAACGGATGTTTACTACCGACACAAAATATATTAAGGCAGTTGGAGCAACCTTTTACTATGTCATTTTTGCGATTCCGTTACGTTTGATTTTTGCTTTAGGGCTAGCCATGTTGCTTAATACTGGGCGAAGTGGTATGGGACTGTATCGAGCGGCGTTTTATGCCCCATCAATTGTGGGTGGCAGTATCGCTGTTGCGGTTATGTGGCGGCAAGTGTTTGGTACCGAGGGTTTGTTTAATGGGTTTCTGGCATTTTTGGGTGTGCCAGCACGCACGTGGTTAGGCAATCCAGATACTGCAATTTGGACTTTAATTGTGTTAGCCGTATGGCAATTTGGTTCACCGATGTTGATTTTTTTAGCTGGTTTAAAGCAAATTCCGGCAGAATTTTACGAGGCGGCTTCGATTGACGGGGCATCGGGATTGCGTAAATTTATTAGTATTACTTTGCCTTTGTTATCGCCGGTTATTTTCTTTAATCTCATCATGCAAATGATTAGCGGGTTGATGGTGTTTACCCAAGCTTTTATCATTACAGGCGGCGCACCGTTAGATACTACGTTGTTTTATGCGCTTTATATTTACCGACGCGCCTTTGAAAATTTTCAAATGGGTTATGCTTCGGCAATGGCGTGGGTATTGTTGCTGATTATTGCTTTCTTTGCCGCCATTGTATTTCGTTCATCCTCTCAGTGGGTATATTACGAAACTAAAGAAGAAGGATAACTTATGAAAGGATGAAGGATAAAGGATAAAGGATGAAGGATGAAGGCTCAAATTTCATCCTTTATCCTTCATCCTTTATTCTTCACCCCCAAAATTATGTCTTTATCATTTGATCTATCCGTCCCCAAACAAAAGCGCGAGTTGATTAAGAGTTTTTTCTATCATCTCTTTGTCGGCGGGTTTTGTTTGTTAATGGTGTATCCATTATTGTGGTTGTTTTCAAGCTCGCTAAAACCAACTGATGAGATTTGGCGCACGGTGATGCAACTGATTCCAAGCAGTATTACTTTTGATAACTATGTGAATGGCTGGGCGGGTTTTGGCAATATCTCCTTTACTACTTTTTACCAAAATTCCCTCATTTACACTGTGCTAGCCACACTAATTACGGTATTTTTCTCGGGTATGGTGGCCTATGGCTTCAGCCGCGTTAATTTTATTGGGCGTAAATTTTGGTTTGCATGTATGATTACAACTTTGATGCTGCCGGTTCAGGTCGTTATCATTCCGCAATATATCATGTTTAGTAACCTCAAGTGGCTTAATACGCTTTATCCATTGCTGTTACCACGTTTTGGTGGGCAAGCCTTCTTTATCTTTATGATCATGCAATTTGTGCGTGGTATACCTAAAGAGTTAGACGAGGCGGCTGAAATTGATGGCTGCGGCAAAGTGGGCATTTTTTTTCGCATTATTTTGCCGCTCATTCAGCCCGCTTTGGTTACTTGTGCAATTTTTTCGTTTTATTGGACATGGGAAGATTTTCTCACCCCACTCATTTATCTTAACTCGCCAAAACTCTACACCATTTCATTAGCCTTACGCTCGTTTGCCGATCCATCAGCCAACACCGACTGGGGCGCTATTTTTGCGATGTCTGCGTTATCGCTTATGCCGGTGTTCATTATCTTCATTTTCTTTCAGCGTTATTTGGTGCAAGGCATTAGTACAACGGGCTTGAAGGGATAGCTTTTTATTATGAAAAAACGATATGCAATTATTGGCCTTGGCCATCGCTCGCAAATGTTTAGCACCGCCATCTTAGGGCGCTTTCAAGACACGGCTGAACTTGTTGCTTTGTGCGATGTCAACCAAACCCGCATGGATTATTACAATGGTCAATTTGTGCGTAATTTTGGTGTCACTGCCATCCCCACTTATAAAGCTGACGACTTTGCCCGCATGATTGCCGAGCAAAAAGTTGACACTATTATTGTCACTACAGTCGATCGCGTCCATCACGAATATATTATTTGGGCAATGGAATTGGGCTGTGATGTGGTGACTGAAAAGCCAATGACCATCGATGCCACCAAGTGCCAAGCCATTATCGATGCCCAAAAACGCACTGGCAAGAAATTAACTGTTACGTTTAACTATCGTTATTCGCCCCATGCCTCTAAAGTTAAACAATTATTGATGCAGGGAGCCATTGGGCAGGTCATTTCAGTACATTTTGAATGGATGCTTGACACCCGACATGGGGCTGATTATTTTCGGCGTTGGCACCGCGACAAAAGCAACAGCGGTGGGTTGATGGTGCATAAGGCCACCCATCATTTTGACCTGATCAATTGGTGGCTAGATTCAGAACCCGAAACGGTGTTTGGCATGGGGCAATTGGCTTTTTATGGCCGTGCCAATGCTGAGCGACGTGGTCAACAGAATACTTATGCCCGCGCATATGGCTCACCCGAAGCCTCCAATGATCCATTTGCCTTGCACCTTGAGCGTAACCCACAAATGAAAGCGCTTTTTCTCGAGGCTGAACATGAAGATGGTTATTTTCGTGATCAAGGTGTGTTTAGCGAAGGGATTACAACCGAAGATGACATGGCTGTCATGGTGCGCTATAAAAATGGTGCAACTATGTCATATCACCTTACGGCTTATTCGCCTTGGGAGGGTTTGCGCGTTATGTTCAACGGCACGCAAGGCCGATTAGAGTTGAGTTGGGTCGAAAGTGCTTATAACGCCAACGAAAACGATGAAGCGCTCGTTGATGGTGTCGGCGATTATGAACTCATTGATTACCACATCGTGCCTGAAGTGGTGCTACGTCCACATTGGCATAAACCTATGAAGATGAAATTTGAATGGGAAACTGGTGGGCATGGCGGCGGTGATGTGCGTTTGTTGACCGATATTTTTGGCATAGCGCCGCCCGACCCGCTAAAACGTGCGGCTGGGCATCGTGATGGTGCGATGTCTATTTTGACAGGCATCGCAGCTAATAAATCGTTTGAAACCGGTTTGCCTGTGCAAGTAAGTGAATTAGTGCAGTTTTAAATGGGTTAATTTGTTGATTGGTTGATTAATAGCTTCACGACTAATAAGTCACGGATTATCAATCAACTTATCGGAATAAGCCAGATATCAGCTAAAATATCAAGTACAATGATATCAAAATTACGAGCTGCTGTGATCGGGGTAGGGGTTGGTTGGAATCATCTAGCCGGTTATCAAGCGTCTGATCTTAGTGAATGTGTCGCAATTTGTGATGCAAACCCGCAAATTCTAAACGAACGCGGCGAAAAACATAATATTCCCCAAAATGCACGATTTACCGATTACCAAGAATTATTAGCAAACCCTAATATTGATGCTGTGAGTGTATGTGTGCCCAATTTTTTGCATGAGCCAATCGTAATGGCAGCATTGCAAGCTGGTAAACATGTGTTGTGTGAGAAACCATTGGCTACTACTGTTGCCGCAGCCCAGCGTATGATTGCTGCTGCCAAAGCCGCCAATCGGTTGCTCATGGTTTGCTACAACCATCGTTATCGCCCAGATGTATATTGGCTAAAACAACAAGCGCGGGCCGGTGTGTTTGGGCATATTTATGCTGCAAAAGCTGGCTGGATGCGCGAAGGCTGGATTCCTACACATGGGTCATGGTTTACCCAAAAAGACAAAGCGGGTGGTGGCGTGTTAATTGACCTTGGCGTTCATGCGCTTGACTTGGCGTTGTGGTTGATGGATTATCCCCAACCGATGTCGGTGAGCGGCGCGGCATTTGCCGAATTTGGACAACGCGCCCAAAAACATCGTGTTGGGCATCCGGCCCCAGTGCATTTTGATGTGGAGGATATGGGCATGGGTTTTGTGCGTTTTGCTGATGGGAGTGCACTGGCATTAGAGGCATCGTGGGCTGCCCATCGTGAACCTCAACAGGACGATTATTATGTGCGCATGTTTGGGCGTGAGGCTGGGGCAAATGTATTTACCCGCAAATATAGTGAACATATTGTTGAGCTATACACATTAAACGATATGCAACCTCGTCAAGCAATTTCTATTAAGCCAGACCTGAGTGCGTTTGAGGGTTTGCGACGTGGGCATCATGCCGTTGTGCATCATTTTGCAGATTGTATTGTGAATGGTGTGATGCCTGAATCCCCTGCCGAGCATGGCCTGATTGGGCTGCAAATTGTAGAAGGTATTTATCAATCATCACAGTCTGGTAGTGAAGTAAAAATTAAGTAGTCAGTAGTCAGTAGTCAGATTGATTTTGTGCTGGCAAAGTGCTTACCTTGTTTGAAGCTGATTACCGGCTATTGACTACTCCAAAATTATGAAAATCGATCAAATTGAACTTTTCCTGTTTGAAATTCCCTATGTTACCCCGTTTGAGACTAGTTTTAAACGAGAATACAATCATGAAGGCATTATTGCCAAAGTGACTACTGCCGATGGTCTGGTGGGCTGGGGCGAGTGTGTTGCGGGTGATACCCCCGGGTATTCGCCCGAAACCAATGTCACCGCATGGTACATCATTAAAGAATATCTTATTCCAGACTTGTTGGCGAAACCAGTTTCTGACCCACGCGAGATTCCAGAGCGTTTTAAAACGCCAAACCGAATTGGGGTACGTGGGCATGGTATGGCAAAGGCCTGTCTGGAAAGTGCAATCTGGGATCTGGCTGCACAAATCGATAATTTAAGTTTGCGTGACTATATCGGCAAAGTGACTGGCCAACCCATGAAGGACCGTGTGTCTGTTGGTGTGTCAATTGGTATTCAAGACTCGCCAGAGAAATTGGTCGATACGATTGCTGGCTACAAAGCCGATGGCTATGGCCGGTTTAAACTAAAAATCAAACCTGGGCGTGACATTGGTGATACCTTGGCTGCTCGCAAAGCCTTTCCAAATGACCTTATTCAAGTTGATGCAAATTCGGCTTATCATCTCGAAGATGCGGTTGAAGTTTTTCCAGAGATGGATGACCTAAACCTGTTACTGATCGAACAACCACTTGATTATTACGATATTTACGAGCATCATAAATTGCAAAAAATGCTCAAGACACCTATTTGTCTTGATGAATCGATCCATACCGCACGTGATGCTCAGGCGGCCATCGAATTGCAATCGTGCCGCATTATCAATATTAAGCAAGGCCGTATGGGTGGTTTAACGGAGGCTATTCGTGTACATGATACGTGTATGCAAGCCGGTATGCCAGTTTGGTGTGGCGGCATGTTAGAGACAGGCATCGGGCGATCATTAAACTTGGCATTAGCTGCATTGCCAAACTTTAAGTTGCCCAGTGACCTCAGCGCCAGTAACCGTTATTACAACCCAGATATTGTTGACCCAGTGTTTGAACTAAACGCCGATAGCACTTTAACGGTACCAACAGGCAAAGGGTTGGGGGTAAATGTAGTTGCCGAAAGACTCAAGGCGGTTACTAAACATAGCGAGACTTTTCGCGCATGAGAAATATTTTCTTGATAAAACGGGTTAAGTAAACCAAATTTTCATCAAAATCATGATATAGCCTTTGCGGGCATCAGCTTTGCCGATGCCTGCAAAAGCTATATCGTGGTTTTGACATTACGTCTGTAAGATAGTGCAAATTTCTAAAAGATGAACAGCCGATTTCATAACCTATCTCCTGCAGCTACTAGCTAAGCTGTGAAAGGTAGACGGTGAAATCGGCAAAATCCTTTATTAACTTGGAATCTGCTCTAAACAAACAAAAAAGCACCGAGATTTTGATTTCGGTGCTTTTTTACTTGTTTATCAAACCCAGTTACGCTTCTACAGTTGCAGCAACTAAGGTTTCTTGAATAACTACCCCCAAAGGTGAAACGACAACTGTGATTTTTGGGGTTATATCGGTTGACAAACGCAATGTCACCATATGAGTGCCAACTTCGCGAATGGGTTCGCGTAATTCGACTTTGCGCTTATCAAACTCTGCACCAAGCACGGTGCTAATTTTTTCGGCAATTTGGGCTGAGGTGATGGAACCATACAACTTACCCTTGTCGCCAGTCTTGGCGTTAAAATAGTAAGTCTTGCTTCCAATTACCTGTGCCACTGCCTCAACTTCGGCATTGTTGGCCGCACGCTTTTGAATTGCCTTGGTTTTCAAGGCCTCGGCGCGTTTTAGAGCACCGTCGGTTGCCATAATGGCCATGCCTTGTGGAAGTAAATAATTGCGCCCGTAACCATCGGCGATTGTTTTCACTTCACCAGCGTGCCCTAGCTTATATACGTCTTGTGTCAGTAGAACTTTCATGCTGAAACGCTATCCTTATCTCTCAACTTGTTCAGTCTCGATTTCTAAAATACAGCTTGTTAGAGTAGGGGATATTTCACACACGAAATAGACCTTTGTGATCAAAAGCAAAGCTACCCAATACTCAATAAAGCGGCAAAAGATTATATCAGCAAAATAGAGTAGATTGATAACGAGTTAATCTCAATTAGATTAAAACCTGTAACTCAATTGCTTTTAGAGTGATGTCAGGGTATAATCACCTAATTATATCTTTAAGTTTTAAGTAAGGTCGTCAGCTTGTGATTCATCGAGCAACTCAAACATCAGAGTATTGGTCAAATTATCAATTCAGTGCAGAAGACGCAGAATATGTATCTAATCTGTTACTAGAATCTGGATCGTCAAAGTCCACGAGTGATTTTGCGCTGGGTATTACTCAACGCCGGGTCGACATGGAAAATGCCCGTATTCGTCGAGAGATGGATCGGAGCAGCATTTATCAGCCCAAGAAGCAATTTTCTATTGGCGAGGAAATTCTTTTCCCGACCATGCATTTTAATATTGGGCGTGTTATTGATAAAAGATCGGGTATTACACCTGAAAATGTTCAATTTGAAGTCATTAAAGTTGAATTTAGGGATGGCACGCGAGGGGAATTTGCGAGTAATTATGATAAACCACATCGTATTAACGATGATGGTTTTGTTACAACCCTGCTTAATCAGCAGTCCGATCTCAAATCGCCTACTACGTTATTAGAAGTATATGGCAGCCGCATTGCAAATACCATTGATGCTGCCCTTGAGAAAAATGACAATTTTATTCGCATCGGCAAAGATTGGTTTTTGCGAGCCATGATGGCGGATGTTAACACGGGGCATGTTAACTTGGCTGAGGCCGTGTTAGAGTTGGCGGATGGTGGCCCATTGCCAACCCATATCATTTTGCGTGATCTGGGTCTGCCACAAGAAATTGCACGTTCATTGCAAGAAGTGTCGCTTAATACCGTGTTAGCCGCCGACCCTCGTTTTGATGAGGTCAGCCTGACTGATAAGCCAGCCTGGTTTTTGCGTCGGCTCGAGCCAGATCAAGTACGCGAGTTTCCATCAGCGTTAGTTGGCAAGGTTTTAACAAAAGATAACCCATTGCCGCCACTCGATCAATTGATGATTGAGTTAGATGATGAACTGGATCCATCCGCGACTCAACATCTAGGTAACCTCGCCCCGCAAAATTCAGCAACGGTTGTTTTAACTGCGCCACATCGGCGTGCTGGCACTTTGGGGTTAGGGCGGCGTTTGGCATCCGTGTTCCCTAAAACGGCTAAGCCGCGTATCCCTATTTTCTTGCGCGATAAGATGAATAATAAGCAGTTTACAGCTTGGTTGGTAAAAGAGGGCAGTTATATTTGGGGATTGGCAGATTGGTATAAGACCAATGATTTGCCCGTCGGCGCTACAATCGAAATATCACGTGGGCCAGATGTCAACGTATTTATTATTGATGGTAAACGCCATAAACCCAAGCGGGATTGGGTGCGAGTTGCGAGTGTCCGTGATGGGCGTTTGCGACTTGATACAGCACAACGGGCCACCACATGCGATGCCGATGACTTGATGTCATTGTATGCGGATGACCTGCGAGTGTTTGAAAATGTGCGTGTTGGGCAAACCCGCGATGTGGCTCAAATTGTGCGTGAGGTATTCCCCGAAATTGCCAAACTTAGCCCTCAAGGCAATGTGCATGCCCGAACGTTGTATGCGGTGGTTAATTTATTAATTCGCACTGTCCCGCGTGATGTGTTTAATGCTTTGTGCAATAACCCAGCCTTTTTGCCTGTTGGTGATAACTATTGGCATTTGAGCGAGCGTAATTAAAGTCGATTATGAAATTCTTTCGTCCTACCGAACAAACTAAATTTCACATTGATTACAACTGGTTTGATGAAAAGGGCCAAGATGTGAATGTGCTGATTCAAAAATACCTCACTGCCGAGCAATTGGAGCGGTTGGGTAATTCGCCGAATACGACTTCGTATGACTATATTGACGAAGATACCGGCGAGGTGCAGCATGTCAATGCCGCTGTCAAAATGATTCGTGATGAATCGGCGAAGGCACCAGATTTCATTAGCGCCCGTACCCCAGTATTCGAGGCGGCCTTTCGTATTTTTTTGGTAAATAATAATAAGCCATTAACCACCATTGAGTTAGCTGCCATGATGGGGCGTCGTTCGTCTGATGTGTTGACTCAGCTTAGTGGACGGGTTGTGTATAATGGAATTAAGCCAATTACGATGGTGTAATTGGCACGATGCGCTTGCCCTCATAGCTCAGGTGGATAGAGCGCGGCCCTTCTAATGCCTAGGTCGGGAGTTCGAGTCTCTCTGAGGGCGTATAAAAAAGCCTTGATTTCGATTGGAAATCAAGGCTTTTTAGCATCTCCAATAATTTGGGGCGACCACAAAAGACGTAATGCTGAACGCGTTATCACTTCGTGTTTGGAGAAGGCAAATCCTTCTCCAAACACGAAGTGATAATGTGTTCGGCAAGTATCTTT
>JAGWYZ010000180.1 GCA_018969115.1 Chloroflexota bacterium
AGACGCAATATGTCGTTACTGTGCCAGAAGACATTCGTGTCAAAGCCTTCAACGCTGTTGACCGTATGATTAAGATCGGTGGCACTGGCAAGCGGGACTAATTGGAAATTACGAATTACGAATTACGAATTTTGCGCACTGACTTAAAATTCGTAATTCATAATTAAAAAAAATGGACGCAATTTGGAATTTCAGCAATCCATATGAATGGATGGAGCGCACCGCGCGGTCGAAGATGCCGCCCTTGATTGTGTGTTGTGCTATTAGTGGTGGCATACAGGGCAAAGAGGCCAACCCCAATTTGCCCGAAACTGCTGAAGAACAGGCGCAGGCGGCTTACGAGGCGTATAACGCGGGGGCCTCGATAGTGCATGTGCATGTGCGCAACACCGAGCGTATTTATGATAGCAGCGACAAGGTCGAAGAATATCGCGCCGTCAATGCTCTCATTCGCCAACGCTGCCCCGATCTTACCATCAATAACACCACCGGCGGTAGCTATGGCATGACCGACGCTCAGCGGCTGGCATGTTTGGAGGGCGGCCCCGAAGTGGCGACGCTCAATCTTGGGCCAGAGATGTATAAATTTACAGCCAAAGCGCGTGAAGCCCCACTGCAACACCCGCGCCCGGCGCTCGATTTGAACGGGTTACACCCTGCTACCTATACCCAAATTGCGCATTTTGCCCGCGAGATGAAAAAGCGCGGCATTAAGCCTGAAATGGAGCTGTATAACCCGGGTATGTATTGGGTGATTCAAGATTTGCAGCGTGAAGGCTTGATTGACGCGCCCTATTTGGTGCAATTTGTGCTGGGCACAATGACGGGCAGTTATCCAACGCCTTGGAATGTGCTTAGCCTGATTCAAGAATTGCCGCCCAATACCTTGTTTGAGATCGCTGGGGTGGGACCGTATCAATTGGCGATGAACACGATGGCAATCATTATGGGCGGGCATGTGCGGGTTGGGCTTGAGGACAATATTTATTACAAAAAGGGGCAATTGTTTAAGAGCAATGCCGAGGCTGTTGAGCGGATTGTGCGGGTTGCCCGTGATCTTAACCGCGAGATTGCCACCCCCGCCCAAGCGTGGGCTATGCTTGGGATTAAAAGCAGTTGATGTCAAGTCATTTGTAATTTGTCATTCGTAATTAAAAATGAGCATTCGAGACCAAATTATCCAGCGCTTTATTGCGCGAACTCAAAAATCGCAGACCCTGACCGAGCGCGCCAAGCGCGTGCTGCCGGGTGGTGATACCCGCAGCGGCGTGTATTATTTGCCCTATCCAGCCTATATGGTTGAAGGTAGCGGCTCGCGCCTGACTGATATTGACGGTAACGTGTATTTTGACTTGTTGGCGAATTACACTTCGTTGGTGCATGGTCACGCCCACCCGCAAATTTTGGCGGCGGCGCAAGCGGTGTTGCCCAGCGGCGGCGTGTTTGCCGCCCCTATGCAAAAGCAAGTCGAGTTGGCCGAACTGATTTGCGCGCGTGTGCCCAGTGTCGAAACGATGCGATTTACTACATCGGGCAGTGAAGGCACACAGATGGCGCTACGAGCAGCACGGGCCTATACTGGGCGTAGTGGGGTGCTAAAAATGCTTGGCTCGTATCATGGTTCACACGATCTGGCTTCGGCGACGGCTGACCCGGATGCGGATCGCGGCATACCAGAGGGGTTGCGGTGCAACATTTTTTATGTGCCATACAACGACTTGCCTGCCACTGATGCCATGCTGACGGCGCATGGGCACGAGATTGCGGCACTGATTGTTGAGCCGGTGCCGAATGCTGGCGGTTTGCCATTGGCCCATGCCGGCTATTTGCAAGGGCTACGCGATTTGTGCAACAAACACGATGTATTGCTGGTGTTTGACGAGGTGGTGACGCTGCGGCTACACGAAGGCGGGTATCAGGCGCAAACGGGTGTGCTGCCCGACCTGACTGCGATGGGCAAGATTATCGGCGGCGGGTTTGCGGTGGGGGCGTTTGGCGGCAAACGCGAAATCATGCAAAATTTTGATCCGACGCGCAAAAATAGCATTGGGCATAGCGGCACATTTAATGGGCACAGTGTGACGATGGCGGCGGGCTTGGAATCGCTGAAATTGCTCAATCAAGCCGAAATTGACCGCATCAACACTTTGGGTGAGCGCTTGGGGCGCGGCTTTGATGATGCCTTTGCCGAGGCTGGCATTCGTGGGCGCACGACCTATGTCGGGTCATTGGTGCAAGTGCATTGGCGCACTGGCGACATTAACAATATGGGCGATGTGGCGGCAGGTTTTGCCCAAGCTGGCGATTTGCCGTATTTGCTGCACCTCGAGTTGATGAATCGCGGGGTGTATTCAGCGGCACGTGGCGAATATTGCACCACCACCGCCATGCATGAGGCCGATATTGACCGCGCTATTGCCATATTTAGCGACACTTTGCATTACCTCAAGCCCTATGTAGCGCGGGTGAATGAGGCATTAATTGCTTAATTTGAGGTTGGCGATGCGGTTTAGGCTGATGCCAGCTTCAGCAGCTTCAAGCGCTAATCTGCGATGCAATTCAGGCGGCACACGAACGATAAATTTACCACTATAGGTTTGACTAAAGAGCGGCGCAGGGATTGGTTCGTTATTTGCAGCTAAATCGCTAATAATGTCATTTACAACCTGTCGAATACCAGTTAACGCTTGCTCCGGCGATGCTGCAAGCCAACTCAGGCTGGGGAATTCGGTACACAAGCCCACATATTCATCATCATCATTAGACCAAGTTACCCGAAACATATAGTGTTTTAATTCATTCATTTGAATCTGCCTCCTTTTGTTCTAATTTTGTAATTGCTTGTAAAACTTGTTTTACCTGATACGCTTTTGCCATGTTGCCGTCATTTTGAATATTGACGCGTGGGTCTCCGACTCAAGGCGTTTTATAAACACGATGACTGCTGCCCGACTGGCGGGCACCACTAAAATAATAATCACAAACCTTGCATAAATCATTAAACCGCACCCCTTTGGGATTGCGTTGCATGATTACGACAGTATCATAAACGGATAGCATTTAGTATCAATAATGATATCATAAAATTGAATTTAACAAGACACAGTATTCCCGCACATTCACTCATTTCTAAAATCATGAACGACATAATCGAAACCGACATTCTCATCATTGGCAGCGGCATTGGCGGCGGCACGGCGGCGCTGAAATTGGCGCAAGCTGGGCTGCGCGTGATGATGATTACCCGTGCCCGCGACCCGCATAATACCAACACGGCGTGGGCACAAGGGGGCATTATTTACAAAGGCCACGATGACAAACCTGAGTTGTTGGCCGAAGACATTGATCGCGCTGGGGCGCACATTACCAACCCGCAAGCCGTGCGTATTTTGGCTGAAGAAGGGCCGCGTCGCGTTAAAGAGATTTTGATCGACGAGTTGAAGGTGCCTTTTGATATGCACGATGGTGAGGTGTCGTTGGCGCTCGAAGGCGGGCATGGCATGGCGCGGATCATTCATGCCGCCGATGCCACTGGCGCGGCGATTGAAAAAAGCTTGTTAGAGGCGGTGCGGCGCGAGCCAAATATCACCTTGCTCAATGGCTATAGCGCTATCGATCTGATCACGCCGTCGCATCACAGCACCAACAAACGTGATATTTATCAGCCGCAATCGTGTGTGGGTGCCTATGTGCTTGACCGCGACAGTGGCGAGGTCAAGCGATTGTTCGCGCGGCATACCATTTTGGCAACGGGTGGTCTGGGGCAAATTTTCCTTTACACCACCAACCCCAATGGGGCGCGTGGCGATGGCTTGGCAATGGCGTATCGGGCGGGGGCGCGGGTGATTAATTGCGAATTTGTGCAATTTCACCCCACGTCATTTGTCAAGCAAGGTGCGCCGCGTTTTCTCATCACCGAGGCGGTGCGTGGCGATGGTGGGCGCTTGTGTCATGCCGATGGCGTGCCGTTTATGGACAAATATGATGCCAAATGGAAAGATTTGGCCCCACGTGATTTTGTCGCCCGTAGCATTTACGCCGAAATGTTGGAACATGGTGTGCCCAATGCTTATTTGGATTTGCGTAGTTATATCGCCAAAGAGCGTATTTTGGCGCATTTTCCGAATATTTATGCTGAATGTAAGGCCCATGGCATTGATATGACCACTGACTTAGTGCCGGTGGCCCCAGCGGCACACTATTTTTGTGGCGGGGTATGGGTAGACGAGCATGGTCATACCACCATAAACAATTTGTATGCGGTGGGCGAGGTGAGCTGCACCGGCTTACATGGCGGCAATCGGTTGGCAAGCACTTCTTTATTAGAAGGGTTGGTGTGGGGCGCACGGGCGGCGGAGGAAATTAAAAATTTAGAATTAAAAATGCAAAATGAGGGGGTTGATTTAGCGACGCAGGCGGCTAAATTTCCGGCTTGGCAAAATGCCGGTGACGAGTCTCCCGACCCGGCTTTGATTGCACAAGACATGAGCGTTATTCAAAACATGATGTGGAATTATGTCGGGCTGGTGCGCAATAAATATCGCTTATCACGCGCCCTGAGCGAATTACGGCATTTGGAGAGCGAAATCGAACGCTTTTACCGCGTCAGCCGCCTGACCGACGACCTGATTGGCTTGCGCAATGCGGTGCGCTGTGCCGTCATTGTAGCGCAGGCGGCGTGGGAGAACAAGCAAAGTGTGGGGTGTCATTATCGGGAGTCGTAGGTGGGCGTCATGTGTCGACATAGAGTGGTAAACATGTAAGCCGTTATCTTGAATACATAGGCACTGAGCAGATGCTAGGCATCTAGCAAGGTATAGAAACTTATAACCGTTGCGCGTCATCCCGAAATACTTAGACGCGGGCGTAGGGTTTGCGTCCAGCAAGTTGGAGAAACTTATAACCTCAAGCGTCATCCCGAAACGAAGTGAGGGATCCCTAAAGCCTAGATTCGTAAAAGTGTAGTCAGGTTAGCCAAAGTTTTGACAAGCCATTGTTACACTTCCACTGGTTTAGGCAACAGGGATCCCTCACTTCGTATCGGGATGACACATCAAATATATGTATATATCCAAGTTTCTGAGCACGCGCAGCGAGGGATCCCTGAAGATTAAATTGGGCAAATACGTCGTCAGGTTAGTCAAGGTTTTGGCCTGCCATTGTTACACTTGTGTCGGTTTAAGCAGTAGGGATCCCTCACTTCGTATCGGGATGACGCATCAAATATATGTATACCCCTAATTTTCTGAGCACTCAAAATGCTTCATCTAAATTTTTGGCGGCTTGCAATTTTTTGAGCGAAGTATATCGGAGGTTTTGTGGCGCTTTTACCTTGCCTTTTGGCACAAGCGGAATCCGAGTTTTAAGTGCTTCCGCCGGACCTTCAAAAATCACGATATATTTGTTGCTGTCTCGCCAAGGTTCGATTGAGTGTACTTTAGCAAGATGCGTAATTGCAGACTCTGGCGCAACCCGATAGGTTGCTAAATATTTAATGCGCGATAACATAGACGCATGAATTCGAATCGCATACCAACAATTTTCACCTAAAAAGGTAGCAATAAATCCATCTTCTTGCGCGGGAACAACGACGGTATCAACCTCAGAAATATCTACTTTATCCGCTATTATTTTATCTGATTCGTCAATTTGATCAAGTTCGCCCAAAAATGGCTCAAATTGATAAATTGCTTGACCGCTTTTGTCTCGATATCGTTTGAAAGTTAGAGTTTCAACTGGAAAACGAAATCTTGAGCGTAGGACGCGCTCAAGATCATCATCTAGTTCGTCAATGATGACGAGCGCATTAAATTTGCTACCATCGTCTGTAATGCGCTCTAAAAATACATCGATATTGTCGTAATTATTGTCGGAGACGTATTTTTGACATTTCGCCCAAGCCTCTGCATTGGCCGCTAAATTTGTCTTTAGAATATTCTTGATTTGGCGTTGGCTGGTTTCAAAAGATAATGAAAATTCCAGAATCTGCACTGCAATATGCTTGAGTGGGTCGTGAATGGCTAATTCAATTTCGACCACAAACAAACGAGGTTCACGGGCGCTACTTAAGTCAATCAAGTAACCATCGGGGATATTTTGCACTTTGCCTTTCTCACCAATTCGCCGCTTAATTGGTAAAAAAACGCGCGACTTTCCAAATAATACGGGCGATGCGTTGACGATTGCCTGTTCTAACTCACTTTCTAATTCGAATGGCGCGTCGAAAAACTGCATTGATGAGTTCCAAATCATGACTTAATTCTCTCGTATAAATTTTACCTTTTTATCTCTCATTGAAATGGCTAAAAGATTCTATTGCCAATAGAATCTTTCTTAAATCAAAATGCTCCACTAAATTTTGGGAGCCTTATCACTAAAAATTTGCGGCACGAAAAATATATTTACCCGTTGCACTCTTGATGCCCCGATATTTATTTGGCGCGACATGAGAAAATAAACAACGTGCAAAAAGTTGTTAATGAAAGTGATCATCAATCATCGAGGGGCGCTAAACCTTCCGATCATTTGACATCATCATTCTTTACCCTCAATGGCGAATGGCAATTTACGCTCGGCAATGCTCATACCCGCATGCCCGTGCCAGCAGCATGGGAGGCGCATATTGCCGACCATGATACCGATGGCCCGGCCATTTACCAACGCGAGTTTGACTTGCCCGACGGCTGGCTAAACAGTGGCGAAGCCATATGGCTTGAGGCGCAGGCGGTCAGTTTTACGGCAACGGTGTTTATTAATGACGCATTGGCGGGGGCACACACTGGTCTATGGTCGCCATTTGCGTTCAATATTACCCATCTGTTGCGGCCCGGTCATAACCATATTCACTTAGAAGTATGGAAACCGGGCCAGCGTTACCCACTACGTGAATGTTTGGCTGGTTTTTTGCCCGATGTTTACAAGCCGTTTGGCGGTATTTGGCAAACTATTGGGTTGCGCTTGGGGGGCGGGCAACCCGCTGCCGCGCCGTTGCCCCATCAACCCAAAAACATATGGCGCACCCAAGGTGACCAAGTGTTGCTGAATGATGCGCCCGTGCACTTGCGCGGGGTGCTCGATTGGGGCTGGCATAGCAAAAAATTGGCCCCCACGCGCAGCGCCGCCGAGGTGCGCGACATGATCACCAAAGCGCGGGCGCTCAACTTTAACCTGATTAAGGCCTGTTTATATGTGCCAGATTCTACTTTTTTTGAGGTGTGCAGCGCCGAGGGCATGTGGGTGTGGCTTGAATTGCCTTTGTGGCAAGCGCAGGCCACGCCTGCGTTTAAAGCATTGGCGCGGCGCGAGGTCGAGGCCATTTTGCAGCAGGTGCAGCGGCACGATTGCATCGCCATTCTCAGCCTTGGCTGCGAGCTTGACACCCAAATAGACGCGGTTTTGTTGGGCGAATTGCGCCAGCTTGCGCGGCATTATTTGCCGCAGGTGTTACATTGCGATAATAGCGGCTCGGCTGAGGCCTATGGTGGGGTGAGCGCGGCGGGTGGCGATTTTTACGATTATCATTTTTATACCGATCCGCATTTTTTTGAGGCCTTGGTTGACCATTTTGATCGGCGCTATCAGCCGAGCAAACCTTGGGTTTATGGTGAATTTTGTGATGCCGATACCTTGCGCGCCCACCCTGATGTGCTTTCCCAAAATCCTCAATCCCTAACCTCTGATCCCTCTTTGGCCCAAGCGACGGTGGTGCGCAAATTTATTTTAGAGCAAACGCGCAAACGGCACGCCAGCGGGGGGTATGTGCTAACCGGTTGGCAAGATACCCCGATTACCATTTCGGGCGTGGTCAATGATAATGGTGATCTTAAATTTGACCCAGCTACGTGGGGGCAATTTAACGCTGACCGTGTATTGGTGATCGATCGTTTACGGGCGCGGCGTTGGCAATATGGGGGTGACCGCCCGGCTTACCTCGACCCCTATGTGTTTTGGGCCGATGAGCCGATGGTTTTTGCGGTGGCGTTGTCGAATGGGGCAGCGGCGCTGGCGCAAGGGGAATGGCGCTGGCGCATCAGTGACCCCAATGGCGCTGTGCTTGCAAGCGGGGCGCAGCCCGCCCCCAACATAAAGGCGGGCGAAGTGGCACAAATCGGGGTGCTGGAGGTTGACCCCGCCCGATTGATAAAACACGAAAGTATAGAGCGTGGCCTAAACACTTGGCGGCTTGATATCAGTTTGCATGTCGGTAAAAAAGTAGTGAGCAACACATGGTCGTTTTGGCAAGTGCCGCGTATTGCGCCACCCGACGATTTTTGCACACGGCTAACCCCAGTGCTGGTTGAATCTATCGAAGCAGGTTTAGAGGCGATATGTTGGCTCACTGAACCTGACCCGCGATTTACGCGCAATTTGCCGTTTTGGCGCGAGGCCATTCATTATTTTGAACCCCATGAATTATGGGGATCGGTGAATCATGCTGGCTACGCCGATCAGCGTTTTTATAGTATCGCCAGCGATTTTGCCATCAATTTGCCTGCGCTGACTGAGATGCTAAAAACATGGGCGACGACATCACAGGTTGACATAAAACCCATTTGGCGGCGGCTAGATGCGCGGCAAGGGCATTGGCATGAATACTTGATCGAAGCCAAAATTGGGCATGGGCGGTTATGGCTTAGCACTTTGCGTTTTGCGGGTGGTTTGGGTTATCAGCCTGCTACATTTGCCGATAACCCAATGGGGTCATGGCTGTTGAAGCAAATCAAAAAATTTCACCACAAAGAACACAAAGATCGCAAAGAAAAGAGATGAAATTTGTAGGGGTCAAGATAATAATGCAAGCGCAAAATGATCATTTTGCGTAAATTGAGGCTAAAAGCATAAGTTATGCAAAGATTTTTCGCTCCGCTCGAAATGACGGTTCCGCTATTATTTTGACCCTGATAGGTGTCGGCCTATTCTTTGTTTGTATTAGTAGATTTTAGGTTACTACTCAGGGCATAGAAACAGCTGAGTGAATAAGTGAGAAAATATAACACACAGGGATGAAACAGGCAGAAGAATTTACGGCAATATATCGGAGCGGGGAAGAAGCGACGATAAAAGTAATGCTGC
>JAGWYZ010000181.1 GCA_018969115.1 Chloroflexota bacterium
GGTTGCAAAGTAGCAGGTGGCATCCTCACCTTACCACTTTGCAACTCTGCAACCTGCAACTCTGCATCACTTCTTCAAATATACCTTCTTCAGGCTTTCAAGATGATGATCGACGTGGCCTGAGATGATGTAGACCAAAGCGCGCACGCTGACAGAATTATTCGATGCAATGCCGCGTCGGTCGAGTTGATCGGCGGTGAGGGCGCGAATCATGGTTAAGTTGGCGCTCCGTAAGGCTGCAAATTCGTCGAGCAAATCGCGCAGTTTTATGTGATTGAAATAGGCATTTTCGACGAAGGCATTTTCGTCAAAACTCGCCAAGGCGCTGGCATCGCCACGCGAAAATCGCAATAGCCGATAGCCGAATACGCGCTCGCCGTCATTAATATGCCCCACCACTTCTTTAATACTCCATTCTTCTGGGGCGGGGCGTGTGCTGGCGCTGGCATCGCTTTGCCCACGCAATAGTTTTTTTAAGGTTGAGGGTTGGCGCACCAAGGTGTGCATGACGCTGCTTTTGGCGGCGCGAGCCACATAGCCTTGATACCACTCGCCATATTCATCGGTATTAGGGGGTGTTATCAACATGATTTTATTGTACCGATTTACTTTGGGGAGGTTGGTTCGTTAATTCGTTAATTGGTTTATTGGTTGATTCGTTGCTTAGTGATTCAAAAGTCTTGAGTCATTTCCAATCAACCAGTCAACCAATCAACTAATCAACCCCGTGTTTTGGCATTGGCAACCCAACTCTGATATTGCTGACCAGCGCAACGCTGATTAAAACGATGACCAAACCCGCGATAACATTCCAAGTGATGGCTTCATTATTAAACAACCAGCCTGTAAACACACCGAAGCAAGGAATGATTAAGGCCACCACTTGAGTTTTAGCTGGCCCAACGCGCCCCATCAGCCAAAAAAACAGCAAAAACCCCACTGCGGTTGAAAGCACGCCAAAGACGGCGATGATGGCAAACGTGCTGATGGAGGGCATTTTTGCGGGTATTTCGGCTAAAGCCAAAGGCAAAAGAAAAACCGAGGCGGACAGCAATTGCCCCACCGTAATATCAAGCGCAGAAACCCCCTTAAAAAAGCGTTTGGTGTAGCTGCTGGCGAGCGCATAGAGCAACGATGAGCCTATTGCCGCCATAATACCGATGATGCTGCGGCTGTCGAGGTCAAATGAGCGCCACCCTACCAAAACGGCAACGCCAATTACACCCAAAATACAGCCTACAATTTGGATGGGGGTGATGTGATCTTTTAGCCAAACTGCCGCAATGATGGCGGCGAAAAGCGGCATGGGCGCAAACAAAATATTGGCAAAGCCGGTGGGCAAAATGGTGGCTGCAAATGCCGCCATACTAATCGGAGCCGCCGCATTAATTACGCCCATCACTAAATAATGCTGCCAATGTGAACGTAACGAAAGACTGCCTTGTCGCCACCACGCATAACCCATAATGGCGGTTGCGCCAATCAACAAACGCAGCTCGGTCATGAGCCACACGCCCATTTCTTCCGAGGCAAAGCGCGTCAGCAATGCCGACGAACCCCACAACGCAGCCAAAAAAAACAAGATCGCAAATTCAAGTGGTTTCATAAAATTAAGGATGAAGGATTAAGGATAAGGGACGACGATAACGGATTGTAAATGATGAGTCATGAGTCATGAGTCATAATTCAGTATCACATCATAATTTCAATCTTTAATTCTTCAACCTTCAACCTTCAACCTTAATTTATGGCTATCACCTCTGAACTTTTTACCGTGCGCACCCCACAACAGGCATGGGCTTTGTTGCAGCAATATTTTACGCCGCAGCTTAAAACCGAGGTGGTGACGTTGGGTGAGGCATTGGGGCGAGTATTGGCAGCAGATGTGGTTTCGCCCGAAGACTTGCCGACATTTCGTCGCTCGACGGTCGATGGCTATGCTCTAAACGCCGGCGATACTTATGGCGCATCGCCGGGCTTGCCAGCCTTGCTCAGCGTAATTGGCGAGGCGACGATGGGCCAAGCTGTTGAGATATCAATGGGCGAGGGCGAGGCGGTGTTGGTGCATACCGGCAGCGCATTGCCAGCCGATGCTACCGCTGTTGTCATGGTTGAACATACCCAAAGTGTCAATGCGCAACTGACATCTCAGGCAGCGATTGAGGTGATGCGCCCAGTCGCTGTTGGCGAGAATATCTTTCAGGTGGGCGAAGATGTGCAACGGGGCGAAATCATTTTGCGGGCTGGGCAACCCATTCGCCCGCAAGATATAGGCGGATTGGCGGCGCTGGGGATAGTGGTGCTGACGGTGGCAAAACGGCCCAAAGTGGGTATTATCTCGACCGGTGATGAGGTTGTGCCGCCTGACCAAACCCCACGTATTGGTCAAATTCGTGATGTGAACTCGGTAGCTTTGGGGGCAATGGTGCAACAGACGGGTGGCCTGCCGGTTTATTATGGCATTGTGCCAGATGTGCGGGTGCAATTGGCGGCGGTAGCAGCAGCAGCCAAAAACGAATGCGACATGGTGGTGCTGTCGGCGGGCAGTTCGGTCAGCTATCGCGACATGAGCGTCGAGATTATTCATGCGTTGGGGCAACCCGGGGTGTTAGTGCATGGTGTGAGTGTAAAGCCGGGCAAGCCAACCATTATTGCGTTGGCTGAGGGTGTGCCAGTATTTGGTTTGCCCGGCAACCCTGTTTCGGCCATGACGATTTTTGAGCTATTTGTCGCGCCCACTATTCGGCTGATGTTGGGGCTGCGTCAGGCCACCCAAGCCAAATTGCAAGCGCGTCTAACGCGCAATATTGCCTCGACCACTGGGCGCGAAGATTATGTGCAAGTGACCATTGAAGAACGTGATGGCGATTATTGGGCCACGCCGGTGGCGGGCAAGCCCAATCAAATTTTTACCATGTTGCGGGCGCATGGCGTGGTGTGCGTGCCGCTTAATGCCAATGGGCTTGCGGCGGGTGAGGTGGTAGAGGTGCAGGTCGGCAAATAAGAGGTTGGATAAAACATCGCAATTTGCCTCTCACGAAACTCACAAAGAACACGAAGGAAAAGACACCTTCTCTGTGTGTTTTGTGATTATTTTCCTGAAGAGATTTATCTGCCCGCCCGCCTCCCTTCAATGATTGGCCCAGCGTAAAAGGCAAGCCATACAATGACATAAACCCCGATGATGACCAAGACAGTTATGCCTACAGCTCAGCATATTGTAATTAGACGATTGCATTGGTCAATGCGTGGGTCTAAAATTTGCCACATTAAGCACATTAAGGTTGATACGCCCAACACTGTTGCCAAAATAAAAATGGGCAATTCGGCACCATAACCACAGGTAAAAATGCGCTCTGGGTCGTTTTTTAATATTTTGATGGCAATTGTCATTGCCACAACGGGCAATATCGTGAGCGCCAGTGCCATTAGCAAAAATGGCACTGGGATGAGACTGTTACGGGTGGCTTGAAACATGTCGACCAATATGATCGGCATGAAGCCGGTGAGCAAGATCGTAAGCAACAGCACATTGGCGATCCAAAATAAAATGTAACTGCAAAGGCGTGGGTTTAGAATTGCTTTAATGAGTTTTTTTATGGTTGTTTTAGGGGGCTTGGGCAATGAACGCCGCTGCCGTTTGTTGCACATTTAAATAAAATGGGCTTAGGTTGGGCGCACGTGCATCAAGCGGTTGGTCGAATAAGATGGTGACTAAAACTCAAGGCGATCTTTTGAGTGAAAAAGCCACCCACAAACGGGTTCCATAGTCATCGGTGCTTTTGTTAGTAGATTGAAACTAATAAGCCGCCGACAATTGCACATCTTTTTTACCATTGATGAGTGACAAAATGCATATGGGTAAGGCTTGGTTTGCGCCGTTTGAGGTGATGAGGTAAGTCATGCTTGACAATGTGGACAAGCCATAATTCTCAAAACAACGTTTGGAGTTGTGGTGCGCCTGCCAAGTTTGGCTAGCTACGATCAACATCGAGCCGCTAATGGCGGCAGTGGCCGATTGGCTTATTTAGCGGGTTAGGTTAGTTTATTGGAGGAATCTTTATGATTCAACAACTCACCAGTGATTTTTTGCGCAAATATTCACCTTATAATTTATTGACCGAGGCCGAATTGACGCTGGCGGCACAATCGGCTATTTTAGATTTTTACCCCAACGATACGCGCATTTATACCCAAGAAAACTCTAAAACCGAGTATTTATATGTCATTCAAAAAGGGTGTGTGCGTATGACAGTGCAAAATGCTAGTGGCGGTGAGGTGATGATGGATATGCGCAGCGAGGGTGAA
The DNA here is from genome assembly GCA_018969115.1 of Chloroflexota bacterium. GTDB lineage: Bacteria > Chloroflexota > Anaerolineae > J036 > Brachytrichaceae > AQU-03. Next base: position 4,309 of record JAGWYZ010000181.1, read on the forward strand.
ACCTTTGGCATTTTAAGTTTGCTTAACCTCGGCAACGCTCTCATGACTGTAACTAGTATTGAAGATACGCTGTGTTACCTTATTCCTAAAAGCACGGTGCAAACGTTGCTAAAAAATCAGCACTTTAGCGAATATTTTTTGCGCGGTTCTCCCCAACGCTATCTGCTTCGCACCCTGCAAGAAATACGCCAACAAAGCCCATTACAAAATAATTCGGATCGGCTTATTTTTACCATTGCGGTGCGCCATCTTGTTAAACGCCAGCTAGTATGGTGCCTGCCCGATACCTCCATTCGACAAGCCGCCCAGTTGATGGTACAACAAAAGGTTGGCTCGATCATTGTTGCGCAAAGTACCCCTAGCCAGCCACAAAATGCCGACCAAATATTAGGCATTGTCACCAATACCGATTTGCGTAACAAGGTTGTGGCGGTTGGTTATGACGCAACGTGGCCCATCAGCAGCATCATGAGCACGCCCGTTAAAACCATCGATGGCGATCAACTGGCATTTGAGGCCTTGTTACGCATGATCAACTCGTCGATTCACTCATTGCTAGTGGTCGATGGCAATCATGGTAATGATATTTTGGGCATGGTGACACAACATGACCTGATTTTGTTGCAAAGCAATTCGCCTTTAATCATGTCTAAACAATTGCGGCGCGATGCCAGCGTGACCGATTTAGCCAAAACCCTCAATAATGCCCAACAATTTATCCCGCTGATGGTTAAAGAAGGCGTAAATCCTGGCAGTGTGGGGCGGGTGGTGGCTGAGATCAATGACCAAGTATTGGCGCGTTTGCTCAGTATTGCCGAAACTGAATTGGGGCCACCGCCGCTGCCTTATTGCTGGGTGGTATTGGGTAGCGAAGGCCGCAAAGAACAAACTTTTAAGACTGATCAAGACAATGGCTTAATTTACGCCGACCCCAGCGATGATGCACAAGCCGATCTCGCCACCGATTATTTTACGCGTTTTGCGCGGCGGGTGATTGATGCCTTGGTGCAATGTGGTTTTCCGCTTTGCCCGGGCAATTACATGGCGGTCAACCCACGTTGGTGTCAGCCGTTGAGCAATTGGCTGAGTATTTATCATACCTGGATTAACACGCCAGAGCCAATTGATGTGATGAACGCCACCATTTTTTTTGATATGCGTTATGCGGGTGGCGATGCGAGCCTTTTGCAAGCGTTGCTGGCCGATGTTTTACCCCGTGCCCGCCGTTCTGGGCGGTTTATGGGGCATTTGGCGCGGTTAGCGGTGCAAAACACCCCACCACTCGGCTTTTTTCGCAGCTTTTTGCTCGAATCAAATGGCCCACACAAAAACGAATTTGACCTAAAAAAGCGTGGGGTGATGCCCCTGACCGATGCCATACGTTTGTATGCCATTGCACATGGGATTCAAGCGACCAATACGCTAGAGCGTTTAGATGATCTGCGTAAGGCCAATGTTTTGCCAAATGAACAAATTGACGAGATGAAAGATACCCTCGAATTTTTGGCATTGTTACGTCTTAAACATCAGGTCGAGCAAAGCACCCGTGGCGAAAAACCGAATAATTTTATTAACCCCAATGAATTAAGTAGCATTGAGCGCACAACGTTGCGCGAGGCGTTTCAGGTGATCGCTAATACTCAAGCTGACCTAAGCGACCGTTATCGCGGGTTTATGGGTGCTGCAATCTAGACGATAAAAATGTTAAAGCGCTTATTTCAACGCCAAAATGCTTTGCCTGATCAGTTGCTTGGGGTAGATCAGGCTCGATATGTGGTGTTTGATACTGAATTGACTGGACTTGATCGTAAGAACGACACCATCGTGTCGATAGGTGCCATTCGCATGAAAGGCCGACAAATTTTGTTGGGCGAGACTTTTTACACCTTAGTCAACCCGCAACGCGACCTGACTCATGACAATGTGCGTATTCATCATATTGTGCCTAGCGAATTAGTAAACCAACCGCTGATTCAATCTGCATTGCAACCATTTTTGCAATTTGTGGGCAATGATATTCTTGTTGGGCATTTTGTGCATATCGATATTGCCATGCTTGAAAATGCCTTGAGGCGAAAATTGCCTAATCGGCAAGTAGACACAGCCCGGTATTATGATTGGCTTGAACGTAATCGGCGGCAATTTTTGGGTGCACCCAACACCGGCCCAATCGATACCGTGTTATTTGATATTGCCAATAAGCTTAATATTGCATTGCCCGGGGCGCATAATGCTTTGGTCGATGCTTATCTTACCGCCCAAGTTTGGCAGCGTTTATTAATTGATTTGCCCGATTTTGGCATGATGCGGGTTAAAGATTTGTGGGAATAATCCGCAAAATTTCACCGAACTTTTTCAAATCGGTTAACATTGCTTGTAATGGATGTTTTGGTCGTGATTTTAAATTACAACACGCGCGAATTGCTGCGTGATTGCCTTTCTTCGTTACACGATCAGCAAGGCATCAACTTTGTTACGGCCGTCGTCGATAATGCCTCAACGGATAACAGCGTTGGCATGGTGGTCGAAGAGTTCCCAGAAGTCCAAGTTTACCCACTTAAACGTAATAATGGTTTTTCGGCGGGCAACAATGTGGCGATGCGCAAATATGGTTTCCCATATCGTGGCGAAGCCCGTTATGTGTTGTTGCTCAACCCAGATACGGTTGTGCCACCCAATGCATTAACCGATTTGGTGCGTTATGCTGATGCAAATGTGCAAGTTGGGGTGCTTGGTCCAAAGCTTATTCTCGAAGATGGTAGCCTTGATAAAGCTTGTCGCCGTAGTTTTCCTACCCCTGAAATATCGTTTTATCATATGAGTGGGTTAAGCAAAATTTTCTCTAAAAGCCCGCGTTTTGCAAGGTATAACATGACTTATTTGCCCGAAGATATTGAAACCGAGGTTGATTCGGTGGTTGGGGCTTGTATGTTGGTGCGTAGTGCAGCCATTCACCGCGCTGGGTTGTTAGACGAGCGTTTTTTTATGTATGGCGAAGATTTGGATTGGTGTTTGCGTGTCAAAGAACAGGGTTTTCAGGTCATTTATTACCCTGCTGTGACGGTGCATCATATCAAACGGGCGGCCAGCCGCAAAAGCCCCAAAGCTCAATTTGAATTTACCCGTGCTCAATGGTTGTTTTATCAAAAGCATTATCGCGCAAAAACTAGTAAGTTGATTCATTGGCTCATTGTAGCTGGATTGTCGATTAAAGGGGGCCGCACCCTTTTGCGTGAGATGTTGGCGCAGAAAGTCAGTAGTCAGTAGTCAGATTGAACTCATCTGACTACTAACTACTTAGTCATATCCCCAGCGCTGCTGAATGAGATAAAGTGGGCGGCCCTTCACTTCGTCATAAATTCGACCGAGATATTCACCTAAAATGCCAAGGCAAACGAGTTGAATTCCGCCCAAAAATAATACCGCCACTAGCGTGGTCGCTTGACCACGAAATTCGGCAGCGCCCGATAATCGCCCGATAATAACGACCAAAATTGCTAGCAATCCTAAGCCAGCAATGCCAAAACCGGCCCATGTGGCGAGTTGTAACGGCACATAACTAAAACTGGTAATGGCATCGGTTGCAAATTTAACCATTTTTCGCAGGGTGAATTTTGTTTCACCCGCAAATCGTGGATGACGCTTATAAACCACACCAATTTGCCGAAATCCTACCCAACTGACCATGCCACGCAAAAAGCGATGTTTTTCAGGCAAACGACGAATAGCATTGACTACTTTACGATCCATTAATCTAAAATCACCCGTATCGACAGGTATTTTGACACTGGTGATGCTGTGGATGAGGCGATAAAAGTAACTTGCGCTGGTTTTTTTAAACCACGTTTCACCGGCGCGTTCACCACGCACACCATAAGCCACATCATAGCCTTCGCGCCACTTCTCAATCATTTGCAAAATAACTTCGGGTGGGTCTTGTAGGTCGGCATCGATAAGAATAACAGCATCGCCTTGGGCATGATCTAGCCCACAGGTCACTGCCACCTGAAAACCAAAATTGCGTGACAAACTAATCCCTTTTACGCGCGGGTCTTGGCGGTTCAACTCGGCCATAATTTCGCCGGATCGGTCGCTGCTGCCATCGTTGACCAATACCAATTCCCACGAATCGGCAGCTTCGCCGGTCTGTGACATCACTTCAGCAATGCGGCGATGTAACTCAGCCAACACCAATTCTTCATTGTGGACAGGTGCGATGATGGTGAAAATAGGCTTATTCATGTTGGTTAATTTTAAGCGGTTAGAAAACCGATAGGCATTTTTTAAGCTAATAAAAATATTTTTAAAACAGAGAAAACCACTTTTTTTACGTTTAGTGGGTAATCATATCTGTTTGAACCAATAGACATAAATTGCGATGTTTATTCATAGGCGTGTTATTCATCATCGATATTTTTACTGATTTTGCAATTTTGGCTTAGATTTACGAGTGCAAATATGAAAAAATAGTGTTACTACTCAGGGCATAGACGGCATGATAGGATCGCCATCAAAAACGGAGCGCAGAGCACCCAAAATATCTATACCCTGCTTACCTAAAGTAGAAATATAGCTGCGTGTTCGACAAAATATTTCAGCACCTAGCAGACTGCGGAAGCAGCCCGACACCTTCTGTTTTATTTTAGTCATTCGAATATCGCGTTCGGCTTGA
>JAGWYZ010000182.1 GCA_018969115.1 Chloroflexota bacterium
GGTGCGGATGACATTCCAGCCATGTGCCATTAAGAGTTTAACGCCTTCGACGAGTTTTTCGGCGTGCCCGCTGGCAGTGGCAAAGCATGGGATGCTGTCGCGCTGTTTGCCGCCCAAGAGTTGATAAACCGGCACGCCCAACGACTTGCCCAAAATGTCGTATAGCGCGATATCGATGGCAGATTGCGCCGCCAATAACACGCGCCCACCCTCAAAATATTGGCTACGATATAGCTCTTGCCAAATTCGCCCGATTTGGCGTGGGTCTTTGCCGATCAGGAACTCGCGGAAGTGTTTGAGTGCGCCGACCACAGCCAGCTCGCGCCCGCTCAGACCCGATTCACCCAAACCATAAATGCCTTCGTCAGTTTCAACTTTGACGACCAATTGATTGCGATTGCCCACCCAAACGGGGAGCGGTTTAATGTCGGTGATTTTCATAAGAAGTGAAAAGGGGACAAAGGGGCAAGTTGCAAGTAGCAAAGTAGCAAGTGGCAAATTTTTTCACTTGCTACTCTGCTACTTGCCACTTTGCCCCTTTGAACTAAACTGACTGCCAACCGAGTATTCGCTTGGCTTTTTTGCTGGTGATGAGGCTGGTGTGACCAGAGAGGTCGCCACGGATGGGCACATTGGGGTAATATTGTTTGGCGAGTTCGAGTGTGGGGGTGACGGTGTGTTGGGTGGGCGCGACGATGTAAAACACTTCGTGACCACTGAAATCGGCGGTGAGTGAGAGCAAGCACGCTTGTGCTGCTGAAGTCATGTCGGTGCGTGCCCACAGATGTTTGATCCAACTGGCGTTATGGTCATATTCGGGTTTGGGCGGGATGGGATGGGGTTGCAGCCAATGAAAGCGTAAGCTAGCGATACGCATATTTTCATATCGACGGGCAAAGGCATCGCCTTGGGCCTCCATCACCCATTTTGATAGGCTATAGGGATCTTCGGCATGAGTCGGGTGCTGCTCATCCACTGGAAAATAATCGTAGCGTGGGGCGCGGCTATACACCCCGCCGATAGCATTGATGGATGAGGCTTGACACACACGATTGATACCCAGTGTGGCAGCGGCGAGCAAGGCGTTGTAGCTGCTGATGGTGTTATTGGCATAAACAACGTGGGTGGGATGATGGCGTGGCGATGGGTAGGCCGCTAAATGGATTAAGGCATCGCAGCCTGTGATTGCGGCGATAAACTCGCCAAAATCACAAACATCGGCGCATAAATGGGTTGCGCCGTCTATCATTTGGGTCGGTAGCTGGCGGTCTAGGCTAACGACTTGATGGCCGTTTTGGATGGCAAGTGGAATCAGGGCACTTGCGAGGCGGCCATTGCCGCCGGTGATAGCTATTTTCATCATTTTTGTCAAATTAGACGCGCCATCGGCACGTCTTTAGGCATTTAAGATGCTTTGAATGGCATCATTTACATGGGCTAACATGAGCAGGCGGGCTTGTGGCGCATCATGCTCTTGTATGGCTTCAGCGATCATAAGGTGATAACGCACTGCACGTGGGGTGACAGTGGGGCGTATGGTGTAACTACGGCTTTCGATTAACAAGTCGGCGACACTTTCCATCATTTGTTTTAAGACTGGGTTATGGGCGGCTTCAGCAATTTTGCGGTGAAACTGTAGATCGGGCGCTAAAAAATCGAGGCCAGCGGCGGCGCGTTGGGCCATCTCATTGGCGAGTTGCATAATTTCGGCGTGTTCTTCGGCGTTGCCGCGTTCGGCGGCAAAGGCACTTAGCTCTGGTTCTAAAATGCGGCGGGCTTCGCATAGCGCTAACATTGCGCCAGCGCCCATCTGGTGAAATGAAAATTGTTTGCCAGGCGATTTTTGCGCGTCGGCGGGTATATGGTCGTTGACAAAGATGCCGCGCCCATGTTCAATTGACACCATGCCCAATGATTGTAACGAGCGTAGGGCTTCGCGCACCGACCCTGTGCCCGCGTTAAGGCGTTTGCCGAGTTGAATAATGCTTGGCATTTTTTGACCCGGCAACCATTCGCTATTTTGAATTTGCTGTTTAAGCGTTTCAAATACGAGCTGATGCACTGGCGTTTCTTTGGCAAGCATTGCCTCAACGGGTGGCACATCTGCCGCGGCAGATGCCACCGTGCCATTGTTGGGGTTCGTTTTAGGTTTGTTCATGCCAATATTATTAAGATGGAGGGCAATATTTGGGACGACTCAAAGTCGTTCTTAAAGGCTTTGCCGATTGCTCGCCTACGCGGGCAGAAACTGCGTCTCCGAAGGGGGACGCTCGGCGAAGCCTTTAAGGGCGACTTCAGTCGCGGAGCAATAAAAATGCGAGTTCGCTATCATCTTGACCCTTACTAATTTCGGCACTACGTCCTTATAAAAAAATATGATTTTGATGTGCTAATACTCCTTGATGACTGATGTCGTAGCGTAATACTTCGTCAAAATGATGGTTGGCTTGGTCTGTTTGGCCCAAACCAATGTAACCGAGGCCCGCCATATAATGACAATGAATACGGTTTCGCAAAGTGAGATCGTCATCAAACACGCCGAAACTGGGCAAAGACACGGCAAAATAATCCATCTTTACCTCATCATTAAGATGGGCTTGCCCATAAGCGATCAGTTTTTCAAAAATAAAGGTGGCATCAGCGGCTTGCCCAACCCCCAATTGGGCCAAGGCTTGCCGCGCCAAGCCCTGATAAAAAATCATGTCAGGCGGCTGGTCATTGTAAAACACGGCTGACGACGGCTCGGATAGACCGACGGCGGCTTGTTGATAATGGTAAATCGCTTTGGCTTTATCGCCCGATGCCTGATAAGCCACGCCTAAATAATAATGAATGTTGTTTTCTTGGGCGCTAGGCAATTTGCCTTCGCCTAAGTTGTGTGGTTGATCGAGGGCGCGGTTGAGGCAATCGAGGGCGGCAACATTATTTTGTTGGGCCAAGTGTTGGCGGGCTTGCCCAATCAGGCAGGCGGCATATTGGGCGGTGGTTTTGCCTTCGCCGCCCTCCCACGGGTGAAAATTGCGCCCCATCAGCGCGGTGTAGGCCTCGGTGTGCCGCCCTAGCAAATTAAGCAGGGTGACCAACTCAATCGTCAAGTCATCGCGCTGCTCAAGCAGGGTGGGGTTGGCTTGCAAACGGGCAAGGCGCTCGTCCAGTGGTTGGTTACATTTTTTGTCGAGCTGGTCGAGTTCAAATAACACGCGTGCATCACGTGGGTTGAGTGCAAAGGCCCGTTCATAGGCGGCTTTGGCTTGGGACAGGTCGTTGCGTTTGTTGCAGTAGGCCAAACCCAAATTGCGCTGTACCGTCGCAAAATTAGGGTCGAGCTGGCACGATTGCTCCCAACAAGCGATGGCTTCGTCGTATCGGCGGTGGGCATACCAAAAATTACCGAGGTAATAGGGGGCGTGGGCATCATGTGGGTTGGCGTGGCTGGCGGCCTGCAATACCAAAATATCGTCGAGCCGATGCGGAAAGCAGTAGTCGGGTGGCAAGCTGGCGGCATGTTTAAAGGCCGCTGTTGCCGCCACATCATCGCCCTTTTGCCAATGACAATAGGCCAAATAATAGGCGCTGAGGGTTTGCTCATTTAAATGGGCCGGTTCATTGGCAAATTGGGTTGCCGACTGACTGAGCACCATGATGGCATCATCATACAAACCGGCCCGCACATAGTCGAGCGCAAGCTCAAGGTAACGCTGGGCGGGCTTGCCGAGGTTCATTTGCTGGCTTGGCTTGATGTTTGGCAATTGGGTGGCTTCCCATATAACGCCAAAATCTAATGAATCGAGATCGAGCGCAATCTCAATCTCTTTTGTCATTTCGGGCCAACGTTGCAAATGGCGCAGGATTGCAATTTTGAGGTGGCGGGCTTTGTGATGTGACCAATTGCGTCGTAAGGCTTGAGTGCTGAGATCGTGCGCCTGCGCCCATTCACCCAAACGTGCTGCTAAAAGCGCAAGCTCAAAATAAGCCGCGTCTTGCCAAGCGGCGTTCCAGGTGGCTTTGTAAAAGGCATCGAAGGCCGGGCGCAAGCGCCCTTGCATTTTTAGGCTGAGGCCGAGGTTGTAATAGGCTTCGCCATCATAAGGGTTGGGGTTGCGGCGGGTGAGGCTGGCGATGGCGCGGTGAAAATAGGCTTCGGCCTCAGCAAATTTGCCGCGCCGATAAAGCAGCATACCAAGAGCATTATTACAGCGGCTGTCGTGTGGGTCACGCCGCAGGGCTTCTTGGTAATAGGGTTCGGGCGCAAAGGTGGCATGGCGATATTGTTCGAGGTGCTGCCCATTTAAAAACAAGGCTTCGTTCGAATCAATGTCGGGCGGGGCCGGGGCTGGCACGGCTGCGGCAGGAATGGGCGATTTTTCGGCTGGCAGCGGCGTAAATGAAATCAGTTCATGTGTGCCATCGCGGCTTTCATCTAACACCCGCAGCGTAAATGATTGGGCTGGGGCAGCAGGAATAGCGATTGTTTTGGTAAAGGCGAGTTCGGGCGAAAGGGCGTGGGTTTGATTGTAAATATCGCCGTTGGGGTGGCTGAGTTGCACGCGCACTTGCCTCGGTTGGGTGACATAGACGCCAATCGTGGCCTGTTGCTCGTCAATTTCTAAATTAATGACGGCCTCACGGTTGGCGTTTTTGGCCCCACCGATGTGTTTATAAGGCATGAAGCTTTGGCTGAAATGTTTTTCTTCGCCCGGCATCAGCCACGAAAAATCGGGCTGGTTGTCGGTAAAGGCCCCGCACATTAGCTCGATATAGGGGCCGTCTTCGTCGGTAAGTTGGCGATCCCACGCGAGGCCGAAGGCGCTGTTGCCCCATGTCCATTGTTTTTTGCCGGGCACCAAATGGTGATTGGCAACGTGCATCATGCCTGCTTGTTTGCCGTGATCATAATCGCCGACAAAATCGAAGTCGGAGTGATAGGCCATGTAGGAGGTGGGTACAGGGATGTTTTTGTAGCGCGAAATATCGGTGCCTGGGGCGTAGTTGGTTTTGTAATACACGCCTTTGGCAATGGGAAATTCGCTGACATCACGTTTGCCGTGATCCATCACCGCGTGAACATCGGGCGGGAAGATCGATTGGTAATCGTCATTGACATGCACAGCGGGGTTGGCCCACCACAAAAAGGTTTGTGGCTCGGCGCTGCGGTTATACAGTTGCACATCAATTTCGAGTACAGCACGGTCGGGGCGCAGGGTGAAGCTATGCATGCCCTTGGTGAAAAACATGCGTTCAACTTCGCCACAACATACGGTTTTGCTGCCGTCGACATTTTCGGCAATGTGCCAATCGACAGCCTCGAAAGTGCTGGGGCGATGATGTTGCGGCCAATTGAATTCGATGCCGCCTGAAATCCAAGGGCCAGCCAACCCGACTAAGGCTGGCTTGATGACGCGGTTGTAGTAGATGAAATGATAGCCGTTGGTTTTATCGAGCGCCATTTGCACGCGCCCGCCCAATTCAGGCAAGATCATGATTTTAAGATAGCGATTCTCGAGGAAGATGGCGGTGTAAAGTTGGTCGATTTTTTCATCGAATACCCGCTCGATGACGGGGTATGGATATACCACCCCGCTACTTCCTTGGTAAACACGACGCTCGAGAAATACAGGGTTTTTATCGGGTAGCCCAATTTGATAGGTTGGGATGGTGATTTTTTCAGACCAAGCTTGAACAGACATAATAATGCAAATGTGCAGACTTAGGAGATATGATGACTAAGTGATTTTATTGTGGCTAAAGAATAGCATTGTAACCAATTTGAGTTAAATTTTCAAGTAAATTTTCTAAGCTGAGAACATACTGAAAAAATAGATATAATGAGTAACATTGTAGATGTGATGAATTGTTTTTCAATTTTGATTGAAACGAAGTAATGAGGAATTTAAAAGGCTTTATTAAATCGTTTTTATAATATAGAAATACTGTATGATAGGTATAAATATTTCTTGCATTGACACAATTAAAAACATCATATAATCTGGTATTACTTCCATCGATCACCCATAAAAGATAAATACGTGTGATCGTTTGAATGGAGAACAAAAGGAAAAATGAAAGCAAATAAACTCACCCGACGCAAATTAATTCAATTGGGTTTGCTCGGCGGTGGTGCAGCTGCACTTGCAGCTTGTGCCGCCCCAGCTACCCCCACTGCCGCGCCTAAGCCAACTGAAGCGCCTAAGCCAGCCGCAACGGCGGTTCCACCAACGGCCGCGCCTCCGCCACCAACGGCTGTTCCGCCCACTGCTGCGCCCAAGCCAACCGAGGCGCCCAAGCCAACTGAGGCGCCTAAGCCAGCCGCAGATGCGCCTTTGAAGCCAGTTGACCGCAAGCAAACCTTGATCCTTGGCTGGTCGATTAGCTCACCAGTTGGCACCACCAACCCTTGGGCCAGCCCGGGTTATACCCATCAAGAAGGCAATGCTATGATGTGGGAACCCCTGTTCTATTTTAAGATTTTCGAAGACAAGGAAGCCCCTTGGTTGGCTGAAAGTGGCGAATACAACAAGGATTTCACTGAATTGACTGTGAAGTTGCGCAAAGATGCCAAGTGGAGCGATGGCAAGCCTGTGACCGCCGCCGACGTGGTATTCACCGCTAAGGGTCAAATGACGAATGATAAATTGAACTATAACGCCGAGTTCAAAGAGTTCGTCAAAGATGTGGTTGCTAAGGATGACTTGACAGCTGTATTCACCTTCAACAAACCCGCCCCGCGCTTTAAGTTTGAGGTGTTGTCACTCAAGTTTGACACCGGTATTCCCATTGTGCCAGCCCACGTGTTGAGCGCCCAGAAGGACGTGAACGCTTTTGCAGGTGGCAATGATATGCCCCATTCTGGCCCTTATAACTTGGTGCAATGGACCAAGGAACAAAAGGTCTATGACTTAAACCCAGATTGGTGGGCGGCTAAGACCGGTGTGGCCAAAGTGCCAGATGTCAAGCGTATCGTTATGGTGAACATCGGCGGCCAGATCGGCGGCAATATGGAAACCGTAGCCCAACGTATTGTGAACAATGAAATGGATGCTTCACTCGACATGCGCGATGCCTTGATCGACAGCATCATCAAGAAGAACCCCAAGGTGACCAGCCACACCGCTGATAAAGCCCCACACGGGTATCTCGACTGGTGGCCAAACAGCTTGTGGATGAACCATCAAGCCGAGCCATATAACGATGTGCGCGTGCGCAAGGCCTTGGCTTTGGCTGTTAACCGTGACCAGATTGACGAAGTTGTTTACAGCGGCGCCAAGATTAGCACGGTTTATCCCTTCCCGCTATACCCCGGTTTGGCCGCATTCGCTAACAGCGATGGCATGAAGGCCAACATTCAGAAGTACAACCCACGCAAGTTTGACCTTACCGAAAGTGGTAAGTTGATGACCGAAGCGGGTTGGGCTAAGAATGCCAAGGGTCTATGGGAGAAGGGTGGCAAGACATTGGATGCCACTGTGAAAGGCTTTGAAGGTATTCACAGCGACATTGTGCCCGTCGTTGTTGAGCAATTGAAGAAAGCTGGTTTTGATGCCAAGATTGACTTTGGCCCCGAAGCGTATAACGACATGGCAGCTGGTAAGCCTGGTTTGTATATGTTTGGTCATGGCGCAAGCTTAAAGGACCCATATGCCGTGTTGTTCCTCTTCACCAAGAAGCCAAGTGGCAACAGCGCTGGTGCGAACAACTTCAGCCGCTATAACAACCCTGAATTTGACAAGATCGTCACTCAAATGGGTCCAATGGATGCCAGCGATCCCAAGTTCACCCAATTGGCCGCACAAGCCTTTGATATCTATTACAAGGATGTCATCGACATTCCGCTCATTCAGTGGTTGCACCGCATCCCCTACAACCAGACCTATTGGACAAACTGGCCCACGGCTGCCAACCTTGGCCCCGGTGTCAATGGCGCATTCTGGGCACACACAGGCGCGTTGGTGGTTGCAAACTTGAAGGCCGCAAGCTAAATATACTAATGAAAGGGTAAAGAATAGTGAAATGCCGATCTTGCTCTCTGCCTCAGCTTTGCTGAGAGAGGGCAAGATCGTCGAAAACCACATTTTTTACCCTTGTTGGGTATGGCTTGACATCAGCATAATGAACTGTGCCGATGTTATCTTTGCTCTACGCGAGTAAAACTAAAGAGATGCCGATTTCACGTGTGTCATATCTGCTGTGCTTGATATGATATACGTGAGATCGACCAACATCTTAGTTAAATACGACGCTTGGATCGTTATTCAAAACCCATAATCAAACATTTAAAATAACTGTGAGCATACGTCATCTTATCCGCCGCGTTCTGTTTTATTTATTGGTGATCTGGGTTGCCTCAACGATCACATTTTTTATTCCGCGTTTATCGCCCAAAAACCCGATTCGGGAACGTTTTGCCGAGTTGTCACGTACCGGTGGTTTTTCGGCCCAAGACCTCGAGAAGATTGTTGAATCATTTAACAAACAATTTGGTTTAGACAAATCATTGCCAGAGCAATACACGACTTATATCGGGTCGGTTTTGCGCGGCGATATGGGTTATTCGCTACGTTTTTACCCCTCTCGTGTGACTGATATTATTAAGCAGTCTTTGCCTTATTCGATGGCATTATTGTTGGTTGCTGCGATATTGTCTTTTCTGATTGGCAATTTATTGGGTGCATTAAGTGCTTGGCCCCGCACCCCACGTTGGCTGAAATCGCTCGCGACACCACTCATTATTTTAAAGGGTGTGCATCCGGTGGTGCTTGGCATTGTGCTGGTTAATATCATTGCATTTCAGATGAAACTGTTGCCTATCACTGGAACCTATACAGCTGGGGCGCAGCCTAGTCTCAACACTGATTTCTTATTAGATGTGGCTCGCCATTTGGTGTTGCCAGCGTTGTCATTAATTTTGGCAACTTCAGGAGGGTGGGCAATGGCGATGCGCGGGATGGGTGTGACTATTCAAGGCGAAGATTATGTCAA
>JAGWYZ010000183.1 GCA_018969115.1 Chloroflexota bacterium
GATTGGGTTTCGGTCAGTGTGATCGGCTTGATCTTGGTTTGGGTGCGCGTCTGGGTATTGCCGCTGTGGTCATCGCCAAGATCATCAGACGGGTCAGAATCTGCCGATTTACGTAATGGCCCGAATACCGATTCAAAGGCCGTGCCCCCTTCACGCGGGTCAATTGGGTCAACGGCTTCGCCGCGAGCCTTGGCAGCCGCCCGCAACATCGCCTCAATTGGCTTGACGTAGCCGGTGCAACGACACAAAACGCCGCTAATCGCCTCGCGGCACTCAGCCTCACTGGGGCTGGCGGTCTTATCAAGCAATTGTTTGGTGGCCAACACCATGGCGGGGGTGCAATAGCCACATTGAATGGCACCTGTTTCGGCAAAACATTGTTGAATGGGGTGTAATGGCTTGGCTGGGCCTTCGTCTAACGATTCAACCGTGACAATGTGTTTGCCTTCGGCTTGCCCCGCCAGCATGATACAAGTTGGCATCAATTTGCCATTCACCAGCACGCTACAGGCCCCACATTCGCCAGTTTCGCAGCCATGTTTTACGCTCCACATGCCACTGCGCCGTAACGCCGTCATTAGTCGTTCATCGGCTTCACATATAAGTTCTTTAGGTTGTCCATTGAGAATGATGTTGACACGCATGGGGCCAATTATGCCGCAGATATCAAGGAGAACAAAGCGCCAACAGGGAGCGCCGACAAGGATGCCGGCCCTCCGACCAGCGTTGCTTAACCAATCATCACCACACGCTTCTCGGCGTGACTTTGGCGCGCCGCCAAGGCCATGATGACTGACATACGCGCATCACGCAAGCCAACCGGCGTGGGGGTGTTATTGCGAATACAATCGACAAAAACCTGCACTTCGTGACAGTAAACCGCATCATAACGCTCTAAGAAATAAGGCAAAGGCTTGGCGGCGTGTAACCCATGGGTATTGCTTAAGATGGCATTGTCGTTGGCTTGGTTGCCGATGCTAATCGCCCCCGCACTGCCGATCACCTCGACCCGTTGGTCATAGCCATAGGCCGAATCGCAGTGATTATCAATCGTGACAATTGCGCCATTCTCAAAACGCAGCACCATGACCGCCACATCCACCTCGCCATATTGCTCAAGCCCGGGTGCAATCAACACATCGGCTTGGGTATAAATCGACACTGGCTCACACGCCATCAGCCAACGCGCCACATCAAAATCGTGAATGCTCATATCGAACCAAATGCCGCCGCCCAAGCCAATTGGCCCCACGCCGGGCGGCCCCGGGTCGCGGCTGACCAAATGCGCAATATGGGGCTTGCCGATTTCGCCATTCAAAATGGCATTTTTAACCCGCAAAAAATGTGGGTCGAAACGCCGCTGAAAGCCAATTTGAAACTGAACCCCAGCATTTTGCACCGCGTTTAAGGCGCGGTCGGCATCGGCGAGGGTTTTGGAGATAGGTTTCTCGCAAAAAATATGTTTACCAGCCTTGGCCGCCGCCTCGACAATATCGGCATGGGTGGCAGTAGCGCTGCACACCATCACCGCGTCAATCTTTGGGTCGGCCAACAATTCGCGGTAATCAGTGGTCCAACAGGGCACGCCGTGCTGTTCGGCACAGACCCGCGCCCCATCGGCATACACATCCGCAATGGCGGCCAACTTTGCGCCATCAATGTGACGCGCCATGTGTTTGGCATGCATTTTGCCAATCGAACCAGCCCCAATCAGGGCAAAATTTAGGGTTGTCATTTAAGGGTAAGTTCAGGGTTCAGGGTATAGGGTTTAGGGTTCAGGTAATTTCTTACTCTCAACGCTCAACGCTTAACCCTCAACTCATCTATAGGCCTATATCGCGCAAATAACGACGATTGCGCATAGCGCTGGCTTTGGGTGTGCCCATGCCGGGCAACACATCTTGCTCGACGGTGATGTAACCGTGATAATCACGGGCGCGTAGCCACGCCACTACCTCGGCAAATGGCACACAGCCCTTGCCCAATTCGCAAAAAATACCATGTGCAACTGAGGTGTGATAATCCCATTGTTGGGCGCGAGATTGCGCAGCTACGCTCGCATCACAATCTTTAAAATGCACATACCATAAACGCTCACCAAAACGCGCAAGCGCTGCTATGACCCCTTGCGCCGTCGGGTTGCCAGTGCCAAAGGCATAATGCCCGGTGTCAAACACCAACCCAACTACTTGCGAGTCGGTCAGCGACAACAAGACCTCAATCTCGTCGGCGGTTTCGACAAAACCGCCGGTGTGATGATGAAAAACACAACGCAAACCCGTCGCCCGATGCACATTTCGCGCCACACGGTTAACCCCCTCGGCGTAAATTTGCCATTGCTCAGGGTTCAACATCATGTCACGGGTGACGCGCCCAGCCACCCGCATCCGCAGGGTGTCATCGGGGCAATCGTCGGCCAAGACAACAAAAGGCGGCAAGGCCGGGTCGGCAACGGCGGCAATCAATTTGGCAGTGTTTAGCGCCAGTGTCTCACCAGCGGCATGGTCGGCTGGGTTACGAAAATTGATCGGCACAAATGCGCCGGTCATGGTCAATTGACGGGCCACTAATTCGGCTTTCAAAGCAACAGGGTCAGTTGGCATAAACCCCCAATCGCCCAATTCGGTGCCGCTATAGCCCGCCTCGGTCAATTCATCCAACATACCAGCGGCAGTGAGTTTGCTGCCGCTTTTATCTTCCCATTCAACATTGCCCCATGAGCATGGGGCATTTCCAATATATATCATAATTTGATGATTGTCTCATACCGATGACATTAATTACCCTTCACCACCACCCCATCCTTCATCACCAAAGCAATATTAGTGGTGTTTTCGAGGGAACGAATGTCTTTAATTGGGTCGATGCGAACAACAACGACATCAGCGAATTTACCAACCTCAAGCGTGCCGACGCGATCTTGCCAGCCGAGGCATTCGGCGGCGGTTTTGGTAGTGGCGACAATGGCCTGCATCGGCGACATACCGACGCTGCACATCAGGCCAAGCTCACGCAGGTTTGTGCCGTGTGGCATCACACCCGCGTCTGTGCCCATCGCAATTTTTACCCCCGCCTTATAGGCGCGTGAAATCGAGTCCGAATGAATCTCGATGGTTTCGGCGGCCTTGCGAATACCATAATCAGGCATACCGCCTTTTTCGCCTTGCTCAAGCACCGACAGCGGGGCCAGCAAAGTGGGCACTAAAAATGTGCCGCGTTCAATCATCAGGTCAATGGCTTCATCATCGAGATAAATACCATGCTCAATCGAATGAATACCCGCCCGCACCGCTTGTTTGATACCCTCACAGCCCTGCGCGTGCGCCATTACCTTAATGCCACGCCGATAGCGTGCCTCGCGCACAATCACATCCAACTCTTCGGGCGAGAATTGAATAAATTCAGGGTGGTCGGTTGGGCTGAGCACCCCACCGGTAGCACAAATTTTGATGACATCAGCCCCAGCCCGCAGCACCTCGCGCACTCGCAAACGCACTGCGTCAACCCCATCCACAATCGGGTCCGGGAAGCCCGGATATGGCGTAAAGAGATGGAAGGCGTTACCGCTACGCATCCAACCATCAGCATGACCGCCGGTAATCGACAAGGCACTGATGCTAATTTGCATACGTGGCCCGGCAATTAACCCATTCTCAACCGCCTGTTTTACACCAAGATCAGCCCCACCCGCATCACGCACACTGGTAATACCTGCATCAAGCGTGCGCCGTAAATGTTGAATTGCGCGATAAAATTTGAACGAAAATGGCGCTTGCATGTCGCGGGCAATATTTACCCCTTCGAGCATGACATGCACATGCGTGTCGATAAAGCCAGGCAAAATAAAGCCACCATTGACATTAATTTCATAGGCGGGGGCTTGCAGGCTTTGCCGCACAGCGTTAAGCGAACCGACGGCCTTGATTAAGTTGCCTTCGACCAACACTGCCGCGTTTGTCACAGGTGAGCCACCATTGCCATCAATCAGTGTTCCATTGTAAACAAGTGTAAGATTATGCATCATAGGATTGTAAATGAAAATACGTTTTATTCATATCGCGGCATTGGCTGGCTGGCTCGGCCCCATTGTGCTTGCAATTACCCTCGTCGTGCTCAGCATCTTAGAATATGATTTCATGCGCTCCTTGCGCTGGCATCCCATCACCGCCCCCACCACCGATTGGCCGAGTGGGCTGGCGTTGGGGCCATTGGGCGGGTGGATGAGCGCCACGTTTGTGCTATCGGGCTTGCTCATCGCCCTGTTTGGGGCAGGATTGCGCCAACACTTGCGCCATTTACAATCGCCTACCCGCGGGGCGACGTTGCTGATGTGGGCTGGCGCGGCCATGGCGATGCTGGTCTTGCCGACCGACCCGACCTATCGCAACACCCCGGCCACCCTTGCAGGCAATTTGCACGACCTCGCCTATATTTTGCTCGGTCTCACACTTTTTCCCGCCATGATCTTGCTGGCGCGCACGTTTGGCAAAATTCCGTTGTGGCAATGGCACAGCCGTGCAACTTGGCGTATTTTGGCGCTCGCCATTCCGGCCTTTATCTTCAAGGGCGTGTTGTTTTATGGCTTTTTAATTGGCGTAATGGCGTGGTTTGTTTTAGTAGCGTGGCGGTTAAGGGCTACTGCTTAAAGCAAGAAATCGGGTTTTTTAAAAATACCCATTGTTGAAGAAACCTGATTTCTAATTACCATGAAAATAATAAACTTCGTATACAAATTTTCATGGTAATATTAGCTTGATGATAGATCGAGCACAGCTTAAAAGTCAAATCACAGAACGTTTAACGTGGAGCCGAGCAGTCGTTTTGATTGGCCCGCGTCAATGCGGCAAGACAACGTTGGCGAGACAATTTGTTGCGCCTGATTCGGCAAATTATTTTGACCTCGAAGATCCGGTGCATTTGGCGCGTTTAGAGCAGCCAATGACAGCACTATCTCCTCTGACTGGCCTCGTAGTCATCGACGAGGTGCAGCGCCGCCCAGATTTATTTCCTGTGTTACGGGTTTTGCTCGACCGAAATCCGTTGCCCGCCAAATTTCTGATCTTAGGTAGCGCTGGGCCAAGCCTATTACAACAAAGCTCTGAATCATTGGCTGGGCGAATCAGCATGATTGAGATGCGCGGGTTTACTTTGGCTGAGGTTGGCGCAGCGGCGCAAATGACGCATTGGGTGCGCGGGGCTTATCCGCCCGCCTATTTAGCCAACACCGATCAACAAAGCATCCAATGGCGACGCGATTTATTGGAGACAGTAGTCACCCGCGATGTATTGCAAAATGGTCACACACTGCCCTCCGTGACGGTGTTGCGCCTGTTGCATATGTTGGCCCATTATCACGGACAATTATGGAATGCCTCGGAATTGGCGACCTCATTAGGTATTAGTCAACCAACCGTAAAGCGCTATGTCGACACCTTCGAGGGCTTGCTGATGTTGCGACAATTGCGCCCTTGGTACGAAAATTTGGGCAAACGCCAAGTTAAAACGCCTAAGCTGTATATTCGTGACACAGGCTTGCTGCATCAATTATTGGGCATTCGCAATCAATCCGACTTGCTTAATCACCCTAAATCTGGTGCATCGTGGGAAGGCTATGCAATTGAAGAGATTATTGGACGTTTTCAAACATGGCAGCCTTATTTTTGGTCAACGCATAATCAAGCCGAATTAGATCTCTTTTTAACCGATGGCAGCAAGCGTATCGGGGTTGAATGCAAACGAGTCGATGCCCCGCGTTTAACCCCGTCTATGAAAATAGCAATTAACGACCTGAAACTCGATCGCTTATTCGTCATTTATCCGGGCGCAATTCGATACAGCGTTGATGAAAAGATTGAGGCGATGCCGCTCAACATGTTGGCATCGCCTGAGTTTTCGTTATTGGCTTGCTCACCTTGCGCCTGAGCTATTTTTACAGATTTTTACCACAAAGCACACAAAGAACTCAAAGATTTGTATCCAAGCCTTCTTTTCTTCGTGTCCTTTGTGTGCTTTGTAGTAAAACATTTAGGTAAAGTGATTACCCGTCTTTCTGCCAAGCCACTTTGCCATCAACGATGGTCATGACCGGCATAATATCTTTGATTTCCTCGGCGGGGCAGGTAAAATAATCGCGATCAAGCACAGCGATATCAGCCAAATAGCCGAGCGAGAGCGGACCTTTGTGATCTTCTTCACGGGTGAGCCAAGGCGCGGTGCAGGTGTAGGCATACAACGCCTCTTCACGGGTCACGGCCTCTTGTGGGGCGATGAGTGTGCCCTTGTGCGTTTTGCGCGTGACGAGCGCATATAAGCTGATGTAGGGGTTGTAATGCACGGTGCTTGGGATGTCGCTGGTGGCGATGACGCGAATGCCGCGATCCAAGTATGTGCGCATTGGCTTGTATTGATGGGCCAGCGTCTCGCCGACATCACGGAACAAATCATCGCCCTCGAAATAGATGAAGGTCGGTTGAATAACCGCACCCAAGCCATACTCGGTCATATTTTGCAGGCTTTCTTCAGTGGCAAAATAGCTATGAATGAGGTTGTGGCGATGGTCACGTTTGGGTGCTTTTTTGAGCACATCGGCAAATGCGGCTGCACATTCATGATGGGCGCGGTCGCCGATGGCGTGAATGCCGATATCCCAACCTAATTCATGCCCACGCGCAAAATAGCGCCGCAATTGGGCTGGATCGAGCCGGTTATAGTCGCGCACCACCGTTTCACCCACAAATGGCTGAAACATCCATGCGGTACGGCTGGTCGTGCCGCCATCAACTGCCATTTTCATACCGCCCAAACGCAGCCAGTCGTCACCCAATCCGCTAAAGACACCGAGATTGGCAGCGCGGTCGTCTAGCTCAGCCTCATGTTCGTCTTCGCGGAAGCCGTGCCACGACGGCATAAGATTGGTCCGCACCCGCAAGCGCCCGGCCTTGTGCGCCAACAGATAGGCTTGTATCTCGTATGGATACAGGCCGGGGTCAAGCACGCTGGTGATGCCATAGGTCAAATATTCGCTGCTGGCGGCATCAAGCGCCGCAATACATTCGTCCATCGTCGGCTTGGGCAACAGGCTGCGTACCGGCTGTTTGGCGGCGGCACGTAAAATGCCGCTTGGCTCGCCATTGGCTTCGCGCTCAATTTTGCCGCCTTGCGGGTCAGGGGTGTCGCGGGTGATGCCCGCCAGCAACAAGCCACGGCTGTTCACCACATCCATATTAAAAAAGCGCTGAAGGATGACCGGATGTTCGCTGGTGGCGACATCAATGTCGTGACGATTGGGCAAGCGCCCTTCGGCAAAGGTCGATTCGTTCCAACCTTCGCCGATAATCCATTGACCCGGTGGGGTGATTTTGGCACGTTCACGCACCAGTTCAACCATTTCGGCGATGGATTTGACCAGATCGAGCTGGATGCGCGTCATCTTTATCCCAAGCTGAAGCATATGGTTGTGCCCATCATTCAGGCCGGGCACGGCGGTCTTGCCCGCAAGGTCAATTTGTTGGGTGCGCTGGCCCGCGAGGGCACGCACGCTGCTGTCGTCGCCAAGGGCGATCACGCGCCCATCTTTGCAGGCGATGGCGCTGCATTGTGGCACGGTTTTGTCGAAAGTGTGAATGTTGCCATTGTAGAGAATTAAGTCGGGGGAAAGGTCGCGGAAAAGCATAAGGATAATTTTAGCTTAACGCCGTGCAACCGGCAAATACACCCGCCAAAATTGTCGCTCATGCGTGTGTAAACTAACGCTTACGCCATGAAATTGGCGGCTGAGCACAGGCGACATTGTGGCATTCAGCCAATCGCGCACCCAGCCGCGTTCGTCCCACAAACCGGCCTCCAATTCGACAAACCATAGGCGTTGCGAGAGCGCTTGTGTGCCAGCCATTTGCAGCGCCACCCATTCAGGGCTGCTGCCGCTATTGGTGAAGGGGGACTCGAAGACCACGCCGGTTTGCCCATCGGGGTTGCGGTAGGCGCTGGCGCTACGTGGCTCGCCAAGGCCGTAGTAAGCGAAGGTATGGCGACCATACGGCATTTGAAATATCAGCGCGTCGCCGCTTTGCCAGTGCACCCGCACCCATGCCGCCGCGCCGCGCATATCGGGCCTCAGGGGTTGGGTAAATTGGGCAATGAGACCGAGGCAATTTAAAATTAAAAATGTAAGCTGTAAAATTAGGGTGAGGCGACTTTTCATTTGCCAACTGGCGGCGGCGAATAGGTAGAGCGCGGGTGAAGACCATAATACATAGCGCGGCTCAAATAGCGGCACGCGCAGCGAGATGAGTTGCACCATCACAGCGGGCAAAATAAGCCATGTGAACAAGACCAACAGCAGCCCAAATCGGCGGGTTTGCCACAGCCGCCATGCGCCGACCAAGGCCATTAGCCCAAGCGCTAACGGTGCGGCCCACACCAGCGCGGGCGGCCAATTAAACGGGGCGACATCGAGCAAGCCATAAGACCAATTGAGCGCCAAGGTCAGCATCACGGTTTCGGCGCTGTATTGAATATGCCCGGTATGCATACCATCCCGAATGAGCGGTATTTGCCAAAGCAAAAATGGCAAATAGGGCAGCGTGACAAGGGCAAAAGGCCAAAGGAATTTTGGATTTTGGATTTTGGATTTTAGATTTTGGGCGAAGGGTTGAGGGTTTGGGATTGAGGATTGAGAGCTGAGCGTATAGAGCAGGGCGATGGGGAAGAAAAGCGGGCTGAGTAAATGCACCCCATAACTGAGGGTGGTGCAGATTACAAAAATACTGGCATCGGCTGCTCGCCACTTGCCATGTTGTGCTTTGCACTTTGCCAGTGCCATCAACAATAGAGCAAGTTGTAGGGTATACATTTTTCCCTC
>JAGWYZ010000184.1 GCA_018969115.1 Chloroflexota bacterium
AGCCGCAAGCGTCTTTTGCAAATTGGCACCGCATTAAAATCAGAACCGCTCAAACAATTGGCCGAAAGCGATGTTTATTGGGACAAGATCACCAAGATCGAATTTATCGGCGAGCACCAAGTTTACGACCTCACCATTCCAGAAACCCACAATTTTGTCGCAGATGACATGCTGGTTCACAATACCAGTCTCATGCTCAACCTCGGCTACAACGCCTCATTTCGGCATCGGCAACGGGTGGCGATTTTTAGCCTTGAAATGGGTAATGAGCAATTGGTGCAGCGTTTTGTCAGCACCGAAACCGGCATCGAAGGGCAACGGCTGCGCACCGGCACATTGTCAGATGACGAGTGGGGACGCATGTCGCAAGTGTGTTTGCAAATGTCGGAAATGCCGATGTTTCTCGACGATTCGCCTGCGCTTAGTCCGCTTGATTTGCGTGTAAAGGCGCGGCGCATTTATCAAGAGCATGGGCTAGACCTGATCATTGTCGATTATTTGCAACTCATGCAAGGCGATTCAAAAGATGGCAAAGGCGGTGGCGAAAACCGGGTGCAAGAAATTAGCTATATCTCGCGTTCGCTCAAACAAATTGCGCGTGAGCTAAAAGTGCCGCTCATCGCCGGTAGCCAGCTTTCGCGCACCGTCGAGCAACGCTCCGACAAACGCCCGATGTTAAGTGATTTACGCGAATCGGGTTGCTTAGCCGGAGACACACTTGTAACTTTAGAGAGCGGCGCACGTGTGCCAATTCGTGAGCTTGCGGGTAAGTCGGAGTTTGGAGTGTTGGCACTCGATCAAACGACTTTAAAGTTAAAAATTGCTAACGTAAGCCGTGCTTTTTGCACTGGGGTAAAGCCTATTTACGAAATGGTTACGCGCTTGGGGCGGCGTATTAAAGCCACTGCGAATCATAAATTTTGCACCATTGAAGGTTGGCAAAGATTAGATCATCTCGTTAAAGGGATGCGAATCGCATTGCCTCGGCAGATTGATTGCGCCAATAATGAGCGAACCTCAAGCCCATCAACATCCACAAGTGATGATAGTGATATTTATTGGGATGAAATTGTCTCCATCACATCATGTGGAGATGAAGAAGTATTTGACCTAACCGTTCCGGGGCCGCATAATTTTGTAGCAAACGATATTTTTGCCCATAATAGCATCGAACAAGATGCAGACATCGTAAGCTTTATTTACCGCGATGAAATGTATAACCCCGACACCGAATTTAAAAATATTGCCGAATTAATCATCGCTAAAAATCGTAATGGCCCAACCGGTAAAGTCGATCTTTTCTTCGATAAAAGCTTAACAGCGTTTAGAAATTTGGCTCGTGAAAAAGTGAATATTCAGTAGGGGCACGGCGTGCCGTGCTTCTGCACAGCTTAAGATTGCGAATCGCAGGTCAGCGTCAGCTATTGAGAAAACTCGATTAACGTGAGTCTCGTAAGTTGATTCACCCGATTATCTTTTGTGTCGGTCAACGACACATTAATTTCTTCGCCCACTTTTACCTTGCGTGTTATTTCGCTCAACAGCTTGCTATCGGCTGCGGCCTTAACCATGTAGGGCACGCTAATCTCACGATGCCCCAATTTAGCAGGCAAATGAGTAAATAATTGCACATTGTCAAAATCAATTTTGACCAAGGTCATGCGTGTTTGAATGGTGTTTTGCATCATTTTCATCTTTTTTACAGGGCTTGTGCCAATAAATAGGCGCGTTGGGTGGCTACCTCAACCCCATCATAAGGTGCACGCACCTCAATTTGCTCTAGCCAAAAACCGGCCTCGATAAACCCTTGCTCAAGTTCTTCGCGGGTATAAAAATAAAATGTCACATTGACAGGCCAGCCCCACCATTCTGTCATGTGCTTGTCTTGCCATTGCTGGTCTTGCAAATAAAACGAGGCCAGCAAATAACCTTGCGGCTTTAACACCCGTTTCAATTGGCACAATACCTCAACCAATTCATCATGTGGGGTATGCACAATCGAATAAAACGCCACGATGCCATCTAATGACGCATCATCTAAATGCAAACTGCGCATATCGCCCAGCCAAAATTCAATATCAGGGTTAAATAACTGTGCTTGCTCAATCATCGCGGGCGACACATCGCAGCCAAACACATTGGCCCCAGCATCACGCAAAAAACGGGTGATATGCCCTGGCCCGCAGCCAACATCACAAATTTGCCCACCTTTTGTTAGCGCAACAAATTGGCTTAACAAAGCGCGATCAAATGGCTTGTGCGCCAATTCACCAGCCACATGGGTTACATAATCGACAGCAACAGCGTTATACGAATCAATCACACTCATCGTTGTTAATTTACGCGCTTCAAAAAGTCACGTGCTAATTCGGCCAAGCGGTCAACCTCGAGCAAAAACGCATCATGCCCATAATCACTGTCGATCTCGACATAGGTGGCATCGATATCGTTTTGCAATAGTGCCCGCACCAATTCTTTCGACTGCCATGATGGATATAGCCAATCGGAGGTATAGCTCATGACCAAAAACTTGGCGCTGGTTTTGCGAAAAGCATCGGCCAATGATGGCAACCCATTCGACAAATCAAAATAATCCATCGCTTTGCTCAAATATAAAAACGAATTGGCATCAAAACGCTTGGTAAATGAAAACCCGCGATAGTTTAAATAGCTCTCCACCTCAAACTCGGCCTCAAATGAATAGCCGTAATCGGTGTTATTGCGTAACCGCCGCCCAAATTTGTCACGCATCGAGGCATCGCTCAAAAAAGTAATGTGCCCGATCATGCGAGCTACTGCTAGCCCCGAATCGGGGCGCGGGCCATCATAATAATTGCCCTTGTTCCAATTTGGATCAGCATAAATACATTGGCGCGGCACTTCGTTCAATGCAATGGTTTGGGGCGATAATCGCGCAGTGCTAGCTAACACAATTGCCGTCTTGAGGCGGTCGGGGTAACTGACCGCCCATTGCAAAGCCTGCATACCACCCATGCTGCCACCAGTCACGCTTAACCATTGCCCAATACCAAGGTGATCGGTGAGTAAGCGCTGTGCCTCAACCATATCAGCAATGGTGACAATAGGAAAAGTAAGCGCATAGGGTTTGCCTGTTTGGGGGTTGATGGAACTTGGGCCGGTGCTACCGGCGCAGCCACCTAGTACATTCGAGCACACCACAAAATACTTGCCAGTGTCAAAGGCCTTACCCGGCCCGACTGCATCATCCCACCAACCTACTTTTTTGTCATCATCGCTGTAATATCCGGCCACATGGGCATCACCGCTCCAAGCATGGCAAATCAAAATAGCATTGCTTTTATCAGCATTCAGTGTGCCATAGGTCTCATAAGCAATCGTGATCGGACCCAGCGTGGCCCCACTTTGCAAGCGTAAATCGCCTGAATAATGGAAAAATTGAGTTTGGGCAAGCATAAATATGAAAGATGAAGGGTGAAGGATGAAGGATGAAGGTAACAACTTTCATCCTTCATCCTTCACCCTTCATCCTTCATCCTTTTTGTTAGCTATTCAGCGCCTGATCAAGATCCCACAAAATGTCGTTGATGTCTTCGAGGCCAATGCTAAGGCGGATGAAGTCATCAGAAACACCGGTTAGGGCTTGCTCTTCGGCAGTGAGTTGGCTGTGGGTGGTGCTGGCGGGGTGAATGGCCAGTGATTTGGCATCACCGATATTGGCAACGTGCGAGAATAACTTGAGGTTATCGATAAACTTTACGCCCGCTGCACGCCCACCTTTTACGCCAAAACCAATCAACGCGGTTAAGCCCTTAGGTGCAACCCGCTTGGCCTCAGACAACCATTTGTAATCAGGCAAACTTGGATGATTAACCCACGCCACCTGTGGGTGCTGGGCCAAATGTGCCGCAACAGCATTGGCATTTTGAATATGCCGATCCATGCGCACATGTAACGTTTCTAGCCCCAACACATTCAAAAACGAGTTGAAAGGCGATTGGGCCGGACCAATATCGCGCAGCAACGTCAGCCGTGCCTTCAAAATATAAGCTGGTGCACCCAAAACCGAATAAACCAATCCGTGATAACTGGGGTCTGGCTCGTTAAACAATGCATCATGGCGGCGGCTTTGGCTCCAATCAAATTTGCCTGCGTCAACAATTACACCACCAATGCTAGTACCATGCCCGCCAATATACTTGGTGGTGCTATGGATCACAATATCGGCCCCCCATTCAATGGGGCGCAATAAATAGGGCGAAGGTGAAGTGTTATCAATAATCAACGGCAAACTGTTCTCATGGGCAATCTTGGCTACCGCCTCAATGGGGAACAAATTTAAGCGTGGGTTGCCTACACTTTCTCCAAAAATGGCGCGTGTGTTTGGGCGAATGGCCTTGCGAAAGCCATCAAGGTCATCGGGATTAACAAAAGTGCATTCGATACCAAGGCGTTTGAGGGTATAGTTAAACAAGTTCCACGTGCCACCGTACAAACCAGTACTACTCACAATATGGTCACCAGATTGGGCCAAGTTCAAAATCGCCAAAGTTTCGGCAGCCTGCCCCGACGATGTGACCAATGCGCCAACCCCGCCTTCAAGTGCCGCAATCCGCTGCTCAACCACATCATTGGTTGGGTTCATCAAACGGGTATAAATATTGCCAAACTCTTTCAAGCCAAACAAATTGGCTGCGTGTTCAGTGTTTTTGAATTGAAAACTGGTAGTTTGGTGAATGGGCACTGCGCGTGATCCAGTGACAGGGTCTGGCGCTGTGCCTGCATGTAGCGCCAATGTATCAAATGCAAATTTTCGGTTAGACATGATTTAGATTTTCCTTGTTTGTTGAATGGTTTTAAACCAAAAACAAAAACGCCCTCTTACGAGAAGAGGGCGAACTTAATCTAGAATACGTCCAACCTCCTCTCATCTTCCAGTAGTTCTGTCGGAGTTAGCACCTTGTTTGCATTTTATTGCTGCGCAGGTTGCTGAAGCTTCATCGGGCCGTTCCCTCTGCTTCTCTGGATAAGAGAATGTTTTTATTTGTTTTAATTAACATCCACTATTCTAGTGATCTATATCAATTTGTCAAGTGATACAATTATGTTTTAAGGTTTGGCGAAAAGAATACTGATTTACGTAGCATGTATAGCGATTTTCAATTTTGAATTTTACATTGTGCGGCGCAATCTCGGTGTAATGCACCGAACGCAATAGCGACTGCCCATGCTCGCACCAAAACGCTAAAAACGCATCTAACAATTTGCTTGCATCAAGTTTGCCATCCGGTGTGCGCCAAATGGGTTGAAATTCATGGGGAATGGAGATTTGGGTATTGTCAGTGAGGTCGCGGAGGATAATTTCCTTATAAATTAGGTTAGCAATAGCGATAGCGTTGCCGAGCAATTTGCAAATAAGACCGAGGTCTATTACATATTGCATATCATCGGGTGGCAAATCTTCGGCTGTTTCACCCGCCAAGATCGGCTCGATGATGCAGCGTACCCGTGGCGCGCGCGGTTTATCGGTCAGTTGGTCGAGATGGGTGTCACAGCGTAGAATAAGGCATTCTTTGGCCTCGTGAATCATCGGCGCGGTGATGGTGACACTACGGTCGCGGTTTTCGCGCATTTTATACACCACCTCGTGCGCCAAGGCATTGACTAACCAAGGTTGACCTTGCAAGTAATGCCAAATTTGGTGCATGGCTTCGGGGGTAAAGGGTTGAGCGGTGGGTAAGCTGTCAGTGGGATTTTTCGCCATAGCGACGATTTGCATGTCACCCAGCCAATGTTGTGCGTCTTCGGCAATGCCGAAAGTGATGGTCTACAAAGCACGGTCAATATTTTCGCAGTAGCCTTGCGCATGCTCAACGTTGGTATATAGCACCCGAAATTCTCCTTCGGCATTGAGTTGATACATGTGGGCGAGTAGCGCCATCGTTTTACCAGTTTGTCGTGGAACATGCAGAACGAAATAGCGCCGATCACGAATGAGGTTCATGATATCGTGCATGTCGAAGCGGGCTATCGGTGGCAGCATGTAACTTAGGTCGGCTTCGCATGGGCCAGCAGTGTTAAAGGATTTCTCGCGGGGGGAACGTGAGCATGAGGGTATTTTCAATACATCATTTACTCAAACAAATCGTCCACAAACTGACGCGCATCAAATTCGTGAATGGTGTCAATCTTTTCACCAGTGCCGAGAAATAAAATCGGCACATTAAGATCATGTGCAATCGACAAAGCCACACCACCCTTGGGGGTGCCATCGAGCTTGGTAATAATGGCACCGGTAATGCCCACCGTATCGGCAAAGCCCTTGGCTTGGGTGATAGCATTTTGCCCATTGGTGGCATCGATAACCAACAAGGTTTGGTGTGGGGCTTGATGAACAGATCGATTCAGCACATTATTAATTTTCTTCAGCTCTTGCATCAAATTGTGCTTAGTATGCAAACGCCCAGCCGTATCAACAATGAGTGTATCAGCTTTACGCGCATACGAGGCTTGAATGGCGTTATATGCCACCGCGCCCGGGTCACTATTTGGATCACCAGCAATCACCGGCACACCAGCCCGTTCGCCCCATACTTGTAGCTGATCAATCGCCGCTGCCCGAAAAGTATCGGCTGCCGCCAAAATCACCTTTCGCCCATGTTTTTGATAGATCTTGGTCAGTTTGGGGATGCTGGTGGTTTTGCCAGAGCCATTCACCCCAATCACCATAATGACTTCGAGCAAGCGGGTCGACTGATAGTAGCCCGACTGAAAAATTTGATGATCGAGTAATTTGACCATCTCTTCTTTCAACACTTTTTTGAGTTGGTCGGCCAACTTAATATCTTCTGCTTGTGCCCGTGTTTTCAGGCGCTCTATCAGCAAATCTGTCGTCGCAACACCAACATCGGCTTGCAATAATAACGCCTCAAGGTCATCCCAGGTTTCTGAGGTGATATCAGATTTGACAAATAGATTTTGAATTTGCCCAAAGGCACTTTGTCGGGTGTGGGCGAGCAGGTCGCGGAATGAAGCCATAAAAAAACTTAAAATGAAAAATTTAAAATGAAAAATTCAAAGATAGGGGATACGCCCAATTTTAAACTTTCCATTTTAAATTTTAAATTTAGATTAGGCGTAGCGTTTTATATCAACGCGGTCGTTAGCAATGGCGCGTTGAAAAATTTCGATGGTGTGCGCCACACCTTGATCGAGCGGCGTATAGGGCAGCGGACCAAGTATTTCGGCCAAACGCTCATCGACAAATTCTTCAGGCAATGGCAAAGGCTTGGGGTCAAATGTGATTGTGCCCGCCGCAGATGGCACAGCTGCTTCGATCGCGGCCACCACTTCACGTTGATGCACCACACTGCCATGTAAATTAAGCACCGGTGCGCCTTTATGTGCAACAGTGGCAGCGCGAATAAACGCTTGCGCCGTATCATCAGCATGTTGCATATGAAAACGCCCGCCATATGAAATGTGATAAGGCTTGCCCGCCGCCGCCGCAAACATGGCTTTAGTAGGGGTGCTGGTCATACCTTGGTCACGACCCGGCCCATACACCACATAAGGGCGCAGACCCACACTGCTGATGCCCTCATCGGCCCAATAAACGCTGGCCGTGCCCTCGTTGGCTAACTTATAAACCCCATAATGTGAATGGGGGATCGGGCGGCCTTCGTGTTTGATGGGTTCAGACGGGTATTCTTCGCTAAAACCAAACACGCCAATGCTGCTGGCATAGCTTAGATGTTTGATGCCAGCCCGTTTGGCTGCCTCAAACATATTGACTGTGCCGACCACATTTACTCGTGCCCCCAGTGCAGGGTCGGCGCGGCAAAATGGCACTTGTAGTCCAGCCAAATGCACAATGTGGGTTGCGCCACAATCGCGCAAGGCGCGTTCTAATACGGCATAATCGGTAATATCGCCACTGACAAACTTGACTTGCGTCAAGGCTTCATTGCTCATCATCAGTCGCAATCGATGCGGGTTGGTGTCGAGATCAAATACTGTGACTGGGGTGTTGCCATTCACCAAATTGCGCACCACCCACGCGCCGATGCAGCCCATAGCGCCGGTAACAAAAAAATGTGTGTTCATAATTGATTAGTCGTCAGTCGTCAGTCGTCAGTCGTTAGATAAGTTGGCTCAACGCTAATATCATATGATATTAAAACCAATCTGACGACTGACAACTGACGACTCCCATACTTTTAATAAAACATTTCAACTTTCCAATTCTTTTCTTGTGCCAAGGCACGTAGTTTTCGGTCCGGGTTAACGGCAATGGGGTTACCCACTGCCTCCATAATAGGTCGGTCAGAAATACTATCGGTATAAACGGTACAGTTTTTTAGGTTTACTTGGTAGTCTTGAGCAATGCGCTCAGCCCATAAGCGTTTGCCTTCGCCATAACAATGGTCACCAACAATACGACCCGTTACTAAATCGTTCACGACTTCTAATTCGGTACAGCGAAAGGGCAAATGCACATAATCTGCCACTGGCTGCACAGTGAATTGGGTAGAAGCAGACAGCAAAATTACTTTGTCACCCTGTGCAAGATGTTCTTTGGCACGCGCCAAGGCCTTTGGTGCGATTTGATAGACCAAATAATCTTTAAAAAATTGTAATTGCAACGCTTTGGTTTGGCTGGCGCTGCCATCTTTTACTTTTTTACCCAATTCAGCCATCGCTTTCGGAAAATCAAGTAAACCCAGTGAATATTGCAAGCTAATATAGCCGGTATAAAGCAATTCACGTGTGGTCACCTTGCCACGTTTCCACAAGTACTTTACATAAGTGGTGCCGCTGCTGACTCGCAGCAACGTTTTATCCATATCAAAAAAAATAATACTCA
>JAGWYZ010000185.1 GCA_018969115.1 Chloroflexota bacterium
GCTGGTGGTACTGATCACATACTAATTGGTTTGTTGAGCAAGGCTGTTGGTGTTAGCGGTGACAAAATCAACTATGTTGGTTATGCCGGTGGTGGCGAGGCGATTGCGGCTGTGATTGGTGGGCAAGTGACTGCCGGTGTTAGTGGTTTTACTGAGTGGAGTGAGCAAGTAAAGGCTGGCAAAATGCGCTTCTTGGCAATCAGCAGTGAAAAGAAATTGCCTGGTGATTCAACCCCCACGATTAAAGAGGCAGGTTATGATGTCACCATCAGCAACTGGCGCGGTGTTGTAGCGGCCCCGGGCACCGATGCGGCGACTCAAAAAGCCATGATCGACATGCTCAGCAAGATGCGTGAATCAAAATCTTGGAAAGAAGCCTTGGTAAAGAACAACTGGGATGACTTGTTTTTAACCGGTGAGGCTTATGGCAAATTTATTGAGTCTGAAGATAAAGTATTCAAGGATGTCTTGATTACGATTGGCGTGCTCAAATAATTTAAAAAGTGCCAAGTGAAAAGAATAAAGTGTAAGGTACCGAGCATGATACTTTGCATCTTGTCTTTGACACTTGGCACTTTTCTGTTTTTTATGAAGAATGATTTTCGTGTTGCTATTTTTATTATCGTTCTAGGTGTGCTTTATTTATTGGGAGCCAATATGATTAACCAAGCGGGGAGTAGTGCAACGGTCGGTCCACGCGCTTTCCCAATCGGCATTGGTATATTGATGATATTAAGTGGGGTATGGTTGGTAATTTCGACCCGTAACAAACAACAGGCCACTTTGCCACAAGATGAGCTAGAAGTCGTAGATTGGCGCACATTTGGCATGTCGGCTGCATTATTGATTTTTTATGCCATTACACAACCGATTATTGGCTTTTTGATTGCAACCCCGCTGCTTGTTTATGGCCAAACATGGATTTTTGGCAGTCGTCACTATAAGCGCGATATCGCTGTTTCGATATTGTTGCCTTTATTGGTATATATTGCGTTTAACTATGCTTTGCGAATTAAGTTAGGTTAGATCAAACTTTAATTTTTTGTTATTTTAATAATGGACATTTTTTCTAATCTTATTGCCGGATTTAGTACTGCGCTGACTCCTGAAAATCTGCTGTTTGGTTTAATTGGTGTGGTGCTCGGTACCGCAATTGGTGTATTACCGGGCATCGGCCCAGCGTTGACGATTTCGTTGTTATTGCCGTTAACCTTTGGGCTTAACCCAACCAGTGCTTTTATTATGTTTGGCGGCATCTATTATGGCGCCATGTATGGTGGCAGTACTACCAGTATTTTGGTAAAAACACCGGGTGAAAGTGCCAGTGTTGTAACAGCGTTGGATGGTTATGAGATGGCACGCCGTGGGCGGGGTGGGGCAGCCTTGGCTACAGCGGCGATTGGTTCATTTGTGGCTGGCACGTTTGCAACTATTGGCCTCATGTTGTTGGCACGGGTTTTAGCCGATTTTGCAGTCTTGATTGGCGCACCTGAATATTTCGGCATTATGTTATTGGCCTTGACGGCTGTAACTGGGTTGGGCGGCGACAGCGCCCCTAAAGCCATGTTCGCTACTGTGCTCGGACTTGGTATCAGCATGATCGGTATCGATTTGCAAACAGGTCAGGCTCGCTTCACCTTTGGGGTGCCAGAGTTGTTAAATGGGGTCGAAGTTGTCGCGGCAGCGGTTGGGTTATTTGCGGTAGGTGAAGTATTGTGGAACGCTGGTACGGGCAAGAATAGCCAAGACGAGGTGATTAAAACTATCGGCACACTCATGATGAATCGTGATGAATGGCGACGTAGTATCCCAAGTTGGATACGCGGTAGCATTTTGGGATTTATTGTGGGTGTTTTGCCCGGTGCTGGTGCAACTGTTGCGACTTTTCTCAGCTATAACCTCGAAAAGCGCAGTTCAAAAAACTCAGAGGAATTTGGCAAAGGTGCAATTGAAGGTGTTGCTGGCCCAGAGGCGGCCAATAATGCGGCGGCAGGCGGTGCAATGGTTCCATTATTGGCGCTTGGCATTCCCGGCTCCGGCACAACTGCCGTCATGTTGGCCGCACTGCAACAATATGGCCTTAACCCCGGCCCTTTGTTTTTTGACAAAAACCCTACCTTGGTGTGGGGCCTGATTGCCAGTTTATATATTGGCAATTTGCTGCTCTTGATCTTAAACTTGCCACTGGTTGGTTTGTGGGTCAAGATGCTCGATATTCCTAAGCCTCTTTTGTTTTCAGGCATTTTGATGTTTGCCTTGGTTGGGGTCTTGGCGCAAAATGGCGGCACCGTCGATATGCTAATCTTGATCGTGCTTGGGCTCATCGCTTTCTTTATGATGCGGCATGGCATCCCCATCGCTCCTGCTATTCTAGGGGTGGTAATGGGGCCACTGGTCGAGCAAGAATTTCGGCGTGCGCTTTCGATCGGGCGTGGTGACCCCAGCATTTTCTTTCAACGCCCAATGGCCGCATTTATGCTTGCTTTGTGTGTCATTTCCGTGCTGATTCCTATCATTACTGCTCGGCGTAAAAAGAGCGCATAGGTATGGTTGAATCGTTGAATCGTTGAGCCATGAGCTTTGGGTTACGAGTCATGACTCATGACTCGTAGCCCAAAGCTCATGGCTTTTTCTTATAATCTGCTGCCTCATGCAACAATTGCGCTGCCCCTTGCAAACCGGTGCTGCCGCTGGTGCCGAGCATTTGCGCCAATTCTTCTTGGCGGCGCAGATCTTCGAGTTTAAGGGTATTGGTGCGGGTGCGTTGCCCAACTTGTTGTTTTTCGACCCTAAAATGTGCATCGCCAAAGCTGGCAAGTTGTGGCAAATGGGTAATACACAATACTTGATGGGCGTGCGTCAAATTCCACAATTTTTGTCCCACAATCGTGCCAACCCGCCCGCCGATGCCCTGATCGACCTCGTCGAAAATCAGGGTAGGGGCGTTGTGGCTGCCCGATCGTGCCAATACCGCCTTGAGTGCCAGCATCAGCCGCGCCGTTTCGCCACCCGATGCCACCTTTGCCAGTGGTTTTAGCCCTTCACCCAAGTTTGGCGCAATCATAAATTCAACCCGATCTGCCCCGGTTGAATCGCATGGTTGCGGCACAATATGTACCTCAAATCGTGCCCCACCCATTTTTAGATCAGCCAATTCTTGCTCGACCCCAGCCGCCAATGCTTTACAAGCTGCTTTGCGCTTGTTGCTCAATTCAGCCGCCAGCGCATCTACCTCTTTTTGCAACACTTTCTCGCGTTTTTTTAGCGCGTCAATGCGTTCATCGCTGCTGGCCAATTCATCCAATTCTTTTTCAGCTTTGGCCAAATATTCCAATACCGCATCAATCGATTCGCCATATTTGCGTTTCAGCTTCTTTTGCAATTCCAAGCGGCTTTCCACCATTTCTAGCCGTTTGGGGTTAAACTCGATCCCATCGCGATAATCGCGCACACTGCGTGCTACTTCTTCTAAAATGACATTGGCCTCAGTTAGCGATTTAAATAATTCTTCGAATTGTTTGTCAAAACGCGCTAAATTTACCAGTGACCGCCCGGCTTGGGCAATTTGGTCGAGTGCGGCGGGGTGATGCCGGTCGCCAGAGTCGTATAGCACCGTATAGGCTTCGCTGGCATATTCAGCCAGCGCTTCGGCATTGGCAAGGCGGGTATGTTCTTCTTGTAAAGCGGCTTCTTCACCTGCCTTTAATTTGGCACTGCGAATTTCCTCCACCTGAAAATTCAACATGTCGAGCCGACGTGCTTGTTCACGGGCGTTTAACTCGGTGCTTTCGCGTTGTTTGATGGTGCTGCGCCATTCGCCGACTTTTAGCGCTACTTTTTTGCGTTGTTCCCAAGTGTTGGCAAAGGAATCGAGCAAATTAACATGTTCCTTTACCCGTAATAGCGACAAATGTTCACTTTGCCCATGCACGTCTACCAAATGCTCGCCAATCTCGCGCAACACGCTTTGGCTGATGGCGCTGCCATTCACCCGACACACTGTGCGCCCACTGTTGCGCACCTCACGCGCCAACACAATATGTCCGGTGTTTTCGTCGTTTTCTAAATTGTATTCACTCAGAATGGGTTTTATGCTTTCGGCAACTTGGGGGCTAATCTTAAAATCACCCTCAATAATGGCTCTATCGGTGCCAACGCGCACCATGCCGGGATCTGCCTTATCACCCAACAACAAGGCAATCGAGTCGATCAAAATACTCTTGCCCGCTCCCGTTTCGCCCGTAATGACATTAAGGCCACGATCAAATGAAAGATCAAGCGAATCAATAATTACAAAATCGCGTACGCGTAGTTCGGTCAACATGGTCGTGAAAGGGCTTAATTGTATCCAGATTGTAAGGTGTCCACCCGGCACCCATGGGTTATAGTTTAAAATCAGATTTTTGTAAGAAACCCAATTTTTGTAATGATAATATATGGGTGTCGACGTTCCTATAGTTTTCTAGATAAATCTTTTCTGAAAATGCGATATGTTGATCTCACTCTATCCTTGCCAAGCGACGCTTGGCAAGGATAGAGTGAGATCGGTGAAAATGAACAACACAACAATAAATATGAAAGCGCACATGATTTCCCAACCTATTCTTGGCATCATCACCATTGGGCAATCACCACGGCCCGATTTTGAACAGGCCTTTGGCGCACACGCCCCCAACGCCGAGGTGCGGGTAATGGGCGCACTTGATGGTCTCAGCCATGCCGAAATTGATGTGCTGGCCGCCAAACCAACCAATTACCCCTTGTTGGTTAAATTGGCCGATCAAAGCACGCGCAGCATCGGCATGGCTGAAATTCACAAACAAGTGCAAATTCGTGCCAACGATTTTGCAGCCTTGGGCGCAAAAGTCATTGTTGTGGCCTGTGCTGGTGGCTTCCCTGATATTCATAGCACTGGCTTGGTGGTCATGCCGGGCAAAATTGTGCCTGCGATTGCCAATGCTATCGCGCCGCGCTGTCGTATTGGCATCGTATCGCCCTTGCGCGAGCAAGCTCCGGCTGCTGAGGCCAAGTGGCGGGCTGACGGTTTTGACCCGATTGTGACATGGATGTCACCCTTCGGCAATCATCAATTCGACGAACCCGTTGCGGTGATGTCTGACCCATCTATCGAGCTAGTTGTGCTTGATTGTTTGGGACATAATGATGATGACAGACGCGAATTTTCGCGCATGTGCGGCAAGCCAGTCTTGCTCGCCCAAACCATCGCCGCCCGCGTGGCGGGTGAGTTAATTGGGTAAAATAAATATAATCAAGTGATACGATTAACATCAGACCAAGAATATGCGCATCAGACTGCGTAGCTTGTTACATAGATGCCACTTGAAATCTCGTGGGAAGCCTTGCATTATGTTAAGTATTTGTTGCAGCGTGTACAAGAAGTTTATGAGCCAAATGAAGCAAAGCTCGATGCCGAAGATGCACTTTGGGCAAATACCAATATGAAAAATATAGCCAAGCTACAAAAATTGAGGTTGCGTTTAAGTGAGCAAGAAATGCAGGGTTATATGACAAATATTGTGATTCACGATGGTGAACTTGCGCTTAAATAGCCATGAAATCACAAGCCGCCCCAGAGTTTTGGCAGATGTATCATACTTTTTCAGAAAATATTAGACGCCCTGTCGTAGCCGCGTATCGCTTATGGCTTGAAAACCCGCGTTTACCGAGATTGCGTTTTAAACCCATAAGCGACACGATACCACCCTACTATTCGGTTGGTATGATTCGTAATTATCGTGCTGTGTGTGAATTAACCGGAGATGCAATTACTTATACTTTTATTGTAAACCATGCCGAGTATGAACGTTATATCGAAAATTTATAAAACTTACTCAACTTCATCCCAATTGGGCCCCACTGCCACATCTGCCCGTAACTTGACACTGAGTGGGTAGGCGTTTTCCATTTCGCGGTGAATGAGCGCCGTCATGATCGTCACCTCATTTGCTGGGCAATCAAATACCAACTCGTCATGCACTTGCAGCGTCATTTTGGCCTGAATGGGCAATCCTCCTGTCGTGCCTGCCGCCATTGCACGATGAATATTAATCATAGCAATCTTCATGATATCGGCGGCGCTGCCTTGCACGGGATGATTGATGGCTTCGCGTTCGGCGCGGCGCTTCATTTGCTCATTCACCCCGGGCGTTTTAAATTCGGGGAAATAGCGCCGCCGGCCCAATACCGTTTCAACATAGCCTTGTTCGGCGGCCAAACGTTTGGTGTTGTTGAGCCATTCTTGCACCCGTGGAAAACGCTCAAAATAGCGCTTAATAAAATCACCCGCTTGTGCCATCGTCATGCCGGTGTTTTGTGATAACGCAAACGCCCCCATGCCATACGCAATGCCAAAGTTGATGCGCTTGGCAAAGCTGCGCTGCACGGCGTTGACATCGGCCAAGGCCACATCATAAATAGCTGCTGCGGTGGTGGCGTGAATGTCTTCGCCACGTGCAAAGGCTTCTTTCAGCGTCGGGTCATCGGCCAAATGGGCCAAAATCCGCAACTCAACTTGTGAATAATCGGCACTGATAATGCGCCAGCCGGGCCGTGCCACAAACGCCTTGCGCACCCGCCGCCCAATTTCGCTTTTGATCGGGATGTTTTGCAAATTGGGGTTGGTTGATGACAAGCGTCCTGTAATAGCCCCAGTCTGGTTAAAATCGGTATGAATACGGCCTGTTTTGGGGTTGATGAGCAACGGAATAGCATCAACATATGTGCCTTTTAGCTTGGCCAATTCACGATAATTAAGTAGTAATGGAATAATATCGTGTTTGCCTTGCAAGCTTTCTAGTACATCAGCGGCAGTTGAGAAGGTAATGCCGCCGGTTTTGCTTTTGGCGGCATTTTTAGGCACACCCTGTGTTGGCAATTGCAATTTTCCAAATAACACATCTGATAATTGTTGGGTTGAATTGACATTAAAAACTGTGCCAGACAAGTCGAAAATTTGTTTTTCTAGATCGCGCAGTCGTTGTGTCACCTCAACCGACAATTGACCCAAATATTTTACATCTAATGCCACGCCCGCTGTCTCCATATCGATCAAAACCGGAACCAGCGGCAATTCGACCTCATTTAATAGCTTTTCAAGCCCCAGCTCACGCAATTTTGGCTTAATGCGATTTGCCAAATGCAAAGTTGCATCGGCATCGGCGGCGGCATAAGGCGCAATTTGCTCAATCGGCACATCTGCCATGCTGATCTGTTTTTTGCCGCTGCCGATCAGTTCATTAATTTCGGTCATTTGCCAGCCTAAAATATTGCTGGCTAAGGCTTTTAGCCCAATTTGGCTACCGGGGTCAACCACAAATTGAGCCAACATGGTGTCAAAAACAGGTTTGTGAATGATGATACCGACTTGCTGCAAAATTGCCAGATCAAATTTTGAATTGTGGGCGATGAGTTGTACGTTGGGGCGTTGCAGGGCGTGGGCAATTGGCTCAAATTTAGCTGAGGTGGGGTCGAGCGACCAAGTAACAGGTTTGTTTTCTGCATCTTGTGCCGTGGTTGCCACAAATAAATTAGTTTGCCCCTGCTTTGTTCGTTCTGCTATTGCATCATTGTTTCGTATAGGCAAATACCAACCAACACCTTCTTGTACACTAAAAGACATGCCAATCAAGACATCTTGTAATGAATCTAAGCCAGTTGTTTCAGTATCAAATGCAATTACCGAAGCTGCATTAAGATCAGCCAATAGAACCCTATAGGCTTCGTCACTATTTACGACATAGGCAAGGGTAGGGACCCCATCGACTTTTTTGGACGCAAGATATTTTTGTTTAGATTGTTCTTCGGGTAATGGAAATAACGGCGCTTGTAGTTCGGTGATGGTTGAGACGGGTAGACTTGTGGTAACAGGTTGTGTGCTGCTTGGAATGCGTTTAATCAAACTTTCAAAACGCAATTCTTTGAGCAAACCCATCGCCTTGCTATAGTCAACCTCGGCTTTACAAGCAGCCCAATCCACATCCAGTGGCACATCGGTTTTGATTGTGACGAGTTTTTTGCTAAGGTAGGCGCTATCTTTGCCATCACGCAGCGAGGTTTGGGCACGTTTTGCCGTAATTTGGTCTAAATGGGCATAAATATTATCGAGGGTGTTGTAATCTTGCAATAATTTAGCGGCAGTTTTCTCCCCAATGCCTGCCACACCGGGCACATTATCACTGCTGTCACCCAGCATGGCCTTAAAATCGATCAACTGATCAGGCCGCACTCCAAAGCGTTCGACCACCCGTGCCTCGTCGTATATTATTACATCATCAAATGAACGCCCCGATGTCATCACAGTGACAGCAGGGTTGATCAATTGGAATGAATCGCGATCGCCGGTGACAATCATGACCTGCATGCCCTCACCACTGGCGCGGCGTGCCAATGTGCCAATGACATCGTCGGCCTCAAAGCCATCGGCAGTAAAAATGGGGATGCCAAAAGCTGTAACCAGTTGTTGGATGCGTGTAATTTGATAGTGCAGTTCGTCTGGCATCTTTTCACGGGTACCTTTATAAGCCTCATATAAATCATCACGAAAGGTGCGTCCAACATCAAAGGCAATGGCGAGAAAATCAGGCTGTTCTTGCTTCCATACTTTAAAAAGCATATTGGTAAATGCAAAAACCGCACCAGTAAATTCTTTGCTGCCATCGAGATGTTCAATTGACAATGGCGTGTTGGCCATAGCAAAAAAACCGCGATATGCCAACGAGTGACCATCGATGAGGATGAGTTTTGGGGAGGTGCTCATATGAAGGGTGAAGGGTAAAGGGTAAAGGGTAAAGGGTAAAGG
>JAGWYZ010000186.1 GCA_018969115.1 Chloroflexota bacterium
TGGAAAGATGGGGGACACACACACGAAAACCGATACCATTGCTGTGGCCAGTAATGATGCTGTAGCTGCGGCAAGCGCAACGCACGAAGCCATCGCTGTTGAGGAACGAACCGCCACGAAGCACACGCGCATCTTCGCCTTGCCACTTCGTCAATGTCCACTCCCATACATTACCACTCATGTCTTCACAACCAAACGGAGTTTGACCCAGCGAAAAACACCCCACCGCGCTGGTGCTGCCGATGCCGCTGTCATCATAATTTGCGGCATTCGGGTTGGGCACGTCACGCTGTGACACAACACCCCAAGGATAACGTCTCGCATCCGCCATCCCTCGCGCCGCTTTTTCCCATTCGGCCTCGGTCGGCAGCCGCACAACTTGTTGGTTGCTAATCTTCTTGTCTCGTCGCCAACGCTCGGTCAGCCAGTCGGTAAAGGCCACGGCTTGTCGCCAAGACACACCCACCATCGGATGGTTCGGCAAGTGAAAAGTGTCATTGTCGTATTGGTCGGGTTTATTCGCAGGCTCGTTCATCGCCTCAACAAACTCAGCATATTGGGCTTGGGTGATGGGGTAACGCGCAATCCGAAACGCCGCTGTAAATTGACGATGCAACGGCCCTTCGTCATCATACGCCATATCGTCGGGAAATTGGGGGTGGTCTTTTTCTGCCCCCATCCAAAAGTCACCCGCTGGCACATCGCATAGTTCGATGGCATCTACCGTCATCACTTCCGTGCGCGGGTCACCCAATTTGGCCAGGGCGCGTCCGGCTTCGGCCCGTTGCACGGCGGGCAAGGTGTTGTCGCGTATCAAGACCCGCATCCAATCACGCACCCGCAAACGCCGCTGCTCAAAGCGTTCTTCCCGTTGCTCATCCACAAATACCAAATCGTTCTCGATCATCACTTGTGCTGCCAAAAGCGCAGCGCTGGCTTCGTCGGGCGACAGTGTCGCCTGCGCTACTGTCGCCTGTGCCAACGGGGCCGGATGACAACATAACCCCTCAACCAGATCCCACACCAGTGCATCTGAAAAATCTTTGGCCTTGGCCCCGGCCAAAAGCACCGCCTCACGCCAACGGGTCGGCTCGGCCCTAAAAAATGTCACCGCCTCTGCCGGCCATGTACTGCGACGCGTCAGGTGACAAGCTGCCAAATATTCTTGAAAGGTGCGATGCGGAAACTGAAAAACCTCGCCCCCGTGCGATGCCAAAATCCCAGCGCGGTCACTCAAATATTCACGCAATTTGCGATGATCGACGGTTTTCTGCTCACGGGCCGATTTCACCAAAGCCGCGATCAACTTAGATTCGGGAATATCAGCTGTAGCCTGCTGATCCACCTGATCTCGATGCACCTCAAACGCCAATTGTTGCAATTGCGCACGCATTCGGTCAGGGTCAGCCTCTAGCCAAACACTCAAACTAGGGTGCTTGACCACCGTGCCGTCAGGCATTTCGACTGGCTTAAAACTCTCCCAGTCAAAAATCAACATTTTCACCGATTCTTCATACAATTGCTGGCGTTTTTCGGGCAAGCCTGCGCCGCGTTCGGTTTGCAAGCGCACAATCAGGCTGAGCAACAGCGGGCGCTCGGCCAATTCACGCAATTTCGGGTTTTGTCGCACCGCTTGCTTCAATTTATCGGCCCGTGCGTTCGCCGTGCTCGGCTCCATATCCACAAAATCCGGCACTTTGGCATACCATGCGCCCACAAACTGATCAATTTGCCCCAGCGTAAAGTTGCGCAACACCGCCTCTTCAAAGCCGCGCAGCTTCCAATCTTGCTCTCGATAGGCATAGGTGCGACTGGTGACCAAAAAGCGGCATTTGCGGTAAGTGCTGGCAAATTCTTGCACACAGTCCTTCACTTGTTGGCGGCGTTGTTTAGCGTCCGGCACTTCATCCAAGCCATCCAGCAAAATCAAGCCGCCCTGCGCCAGCAAATGCGCTTTCAGGTGCGGGGCAAACTCGCCCAACGCTTTATTGCGCAAATTGGCTTCAATAAAATCCCACAGCAGTTTGGCATTGCCCTTGCCATTTTCGGGCAAACTGGCGGCAAAATTGCGCAACACCACTTGCACCGGCATCAACATGCCATGTTTCCACGGTTGGAGTTGCTCAGCTTTACGCTTTGGGTCATCACGCCGCGCCGCATCGTCATCTTTTGGCAATGGCGCACATAGCAGTTTTAGGTTGATATCGGGGTCGCCCAACCCTTCGCCCGCCATACACGCCGCCACAAAATTGACAAAAGTGCTTTTGCCACTGCCCGGCCCGCCCAACAATACGCAAAACGGGTGCAGATTCGCCAGTTCCAAAGCCGACAAATACCGCCCGTCTGCGTCGTTGAAATCTCGGGTATTGGTTTTGCGTTTGTCTTGGGCTGTCGCCTCGCGCGTCTCCGTCATCAACGCTGTATACACGGTTGATAGCTTCAGCTTGTCTTTGCTCAAACTCGACAGAAATTGAGGGGTGCGGTTATTGTCATCCAACACCCGCATCAAATAAGCTTCACGCAGGCTTT
Organism: Chloroflexota bacterium; assembly: GCA_018969115.1. Taxonomy (GTDB): domain Bacteria; phylum Chloroflexota; class Anaerolineae; order J036; family Brachytrichaceae; genus AQU-03. The sequence goes on from JAGWYZ010000186.1 coordinate 2,530, forward strand.
GCACGTCGTTTTCTGGCGACGGTTTTGCTGGCGGGTGAATATGAATTTGTGTGTCAATTTTGTCACGCCCCACCACATCCCTGCCGATGCGCTCTCCCGCCAATTGGGTGCGCAGCAAGACAAGTTGCGACTCAAAAATCGGTTTAAGCGCCGCGTTATTTGGGTCACGCAGCAAATTCTCGAGTTGGGTAATTTGGGTTTGCAGTGCTTCAGACATAAGTGGCTTAAACTCGATACAAAATGTTACATTTTGGGCAGGGCAAAAGGTATATTTCACGCAAAGGCGCAAAAACGCAAAAAAATAAACCTTTGCGTTTTTGCGTCTTTGCGTGAAAAAACCACCGAAAAATCACGTCAATTGCGCCCGCAGATTAGGCCGTTGCACACGCATCAGGCGTTTCAACTCGTCCAGCCGTCCGCGATTTTCGCAATGCTTGACCAACGAACGCGCCTTCTCATCCTTGGTTTGCCCACGCAGGTTTTCGTCATCAATCTCCATCTCGAAGCACAGCGACTCAATCTCGCTCAGGTTAAAGTAAGTGTTGAGCAACGGCACTAACCCGCGCCCAGTCAGGTTGATCTCGCTCAGGTCAGGCGCGGTGTTGTAGTGGTTGATCTGTGTGCCGATCTTATTACCCAGCACCTTATCGCCCTGCACCACATCACCCTTGTGCATATCGCGTCCGGCAAAATCACCGTTCACAGTTAAGTTGCCCGTATTTGACAAGCCGCCACCAGTATTGATGTTGTAGGTCGTAGTTGAAGTTGTAGCCCCGCTAGACTTTAGCGCTTCGACCAAAGATTTGGCAAGCGTAAAAATTTCGCTATCTTTATCAACCTTGCTACCTTCCAATTCCTCTTTTACTGATTCTTGGCGACTTTTGCTCTCTGGTTTCTCCTCTAATGCTTGGATAACACTTGTAGATTTGCCAAATTTTCGCATCAATGCATTCTTAAGTGCGGCATAGGCATCTTTTACGGCCTGCGCGGCAGTTGGCTGAATTGCTTGAGCCGCTCCAGCAACAACTGCACTAGTAATTACACTAATTGGATCCATAGTGCTAAGAGTTTAGCATCATTTTGGATATATTTTGTTGACAAAATTGGAGACAATCTTGATTAAGCCGTCCAAAAACCATCATGCACCGCCCGCGCCTCCGCATTCAATTCGAGCATCGGGCCAGCGACGAAGACGGCACGTTGGCTGTGGGCAAACACCTCGCGGCAAGGCAACACCAATTGATCGGGCGACGGCCCAACGATGTCATACAACTCGACTTCGCTCAGCGCATACACCACCAGCCCAATGCCGCTCCAATAAATGGCCCCGGCGCACATGGCGCATGGCTCGGTGCTTGAGTAGAGGGTGCAGCGGGCCAATTGTTCGGTCGAATAATGGCGTGTAGCCAGCCGCACCAAATTCGTCTCGGCGTGACCAGTGCCATCGCGTTCGGTCACAACCGTGTTTTCGGCCTGCAACAGCACTTGGTCGTTTTCATCGACCAATACTGCGCCAAAGGGGTGGTTGCCGTGTCGGCGCGATTGCCACGCCAATTCGATGGCGGTGCGCAAGTGGGGGATTGAGATGGTAAGCATAAAGCTGTATTTTATGCTCAATTTTGGGGTTCATGGTTAGGCGCGATTAAAATACCCCCATGCACCTCCTCACCCCAAACATCCTCACCCTCGGAACCTACAGCGGCTTTGCGCCGATAGCGTGGCAGCACGAGGGCCGCGCTTGCGGCTGGGACATCAGCTTCTTACAGCGCTTCGCCGACCAGCACGGGCTACGCATCGAGACCAAGTTTTACCCCTTTGCCGAATTGTGGGAGCGCGTCAGCCAAGGCGTAGTGGATGTGGCGGCATCGGGCATCACCTATATGCCCAGCCGCGAGCGCAACGGCGTGGTATGGAGCGACTCCTACTTCACTGTGCAGCGTTGCTTGGTCATTCGCGCCGCCGACCACGCCAAATACGCCAGCATCGCCGATTTCGCCGAGCAAACCATCGAGGTCACGCCCGGCTCGGCTGCCGATATTGATGCCCTGCAACGCAAACCGGCCAGCACCCGCCTCAGCCATTGCAACAACCTCAACGATGCTGTGCAACGGCTCTTGGCAGGCGAGATCGCGGCCTTCGGCACCGGCGACTTCAGCGGCTACGATTATGTGCGGCGCTTCCCCGGCCAACTCGCCGTCATTGATGTGCATGAAATGGCTGGGCCAGAATATTTTGCTTTCCCCACCCGCCAAGCCAGCGGCATCGTCGAGGCGCTCAATGCCTTCATTCATGCCCATCGGCATGAGTATGAGGGTAATTTACAACCCACCTAACCAAACGGATCCTCTAACCAAGGATATTTATGCCGATTCACCCGCTGATACGGAATACGCACAAAATCGCGGTTAAGCGTGCCCTCGACGGTGGCATAAATGATATGCGCCGCCACTGGGGCATAAGCCGCGTAAAAATGTTGATTGGATTTGACCACCAACAAGCGTTTTTGCTTGAGGTCGAGGCCAAAATTGGTAAAGACCTCAATCCCCAACACTTGGGTGCGTTTTGAGTTAACGATGATGTCGATGCCGTCACAGGTCAAACAAACGCTATCGCCGCAGGCGTTGACCATCGCGCCATTTAGCTGCGGCCACAATTGTGTCATGTTGGGGATGATGCCACGCACCACCACGCTCAGGTCGAGCGGGTCACCCGAGGCTGGCCCCATTTTGCCGCCCAAACGCACCGACATGCGTGTGCCAACACCCGCCGCCATCGCCAATTGCACCACGATCGGGTCCCACATCATGGCCAAGGCCACGTTTTTTACGCCCATTTGCAACAATTTTCGCAATACAAATGTCGAGTCGCTGGGGGCGCCACCACCTGCGTTGTCGGCGGTATCGGCCAGCACCACCGGTTTGCCGGTGAATGGGTAAGCCAGCGCCTGCGCCAAGGCCTCATCTAACTGGGGCGGCGTGACAATGGCCTCGTGCCGCAATGCAAATAATTTGCGCCCCAAGGCTTGGGCAACAGCGGCAGCCTTGGCTGGGTCATTTTCGGTAATGGCGAGGGTGTAAGTGCCGGTCAATGGCACATCGGCCCACGGAAAACTGTGCGCCAACGAAACCGACAACACGCCGTCTTTGCCCTCCAGCGCCATCATCGCATCTACATAACTGCGCATCGGCTCGACCGGCGTAAGATACATGCCAACCATGCGGCAATCGTAAAGCGCCATTGTTGGGCGCGATTTGCCCTCGGCAGCAGCCGCAATTAAGTTAAACAACTCAACTGCCCGTGCATCGACATCGATATGTGGGTATTCTTTAAACAGCACAATCGCGTCGCACACGTCTAACATCTGTTGATCAAGCTCACAATGCAGGTCTAACTCAACCCCAATTTTGACCTGCGGCCCCACCAACGCCCGCACCCGCTGCGCTATATCGGTCTCACAGTCGTCATAGCCCTCAGCCACCATCGCGCCGTGCATGGTTAATAGCACCATATCAAGCGGCAGTGCGGCCTGTATTTGCGCTAACAAAGCATCGCGCAACGTCTCATAGGCGTGGCGCACCGTAATGCCAGCCGGTTGGGCAAAGCCATACGAGCCAAACACACATTGCCAGCCGCGTTGCTGGGCCATGTTGTGCCACACCACCATCGTGCTGCCATAAATGACATTGGGCGCATCCGCCAGCGTGTGCGCCATGTCAAAATCACGAATGCCGGTCAGCAACGGCGAAAAGGTATTGGTCTCGGTGCCGAGACCGCCGCAAAATATTTTCATACTGGTTTTTATTTGCTAATCTGACATTAGCAAGTTATAACGTACGGGTTTGCCCGCCATCAATATCAATGATCGCCCCTTGGCAATAAGCCGCGGCAGGCGAAGCCAAAAATGCAACCGCTTGCGCAATTTCTACAGATTGCCCAAATCGCGCAATACCTGCCTGTGCCGCCATTTGCAAAGCAGCTTCGGGCAAATCGATCTGCTGCGCAACCGCAAAAGCTTTAATTCGCTGCTGCAAACGATCAGTCACGATTGAACCCGGGTTAATGGCGTTCACGCGCACCCCCTCCTTTACCCCGCGATCAGCCAACACCTTGGTTAAATTGAGCAATGCCGCATTCACCGACCCGCCAATAGCAAATTCTGCGCTTCCGGTGCGCCCACCGATACCCACAATATTAACAATCGCCCCACGACTCGCCATCAAATGTGGCCATGCTGCCCGCGAACAACGCACTGCGCTAAAAAATTTGAGTGCAAATCCATCGCGCCAGTCATCTTCGCTCAAGGCAAAAAAATCGCCGCGCTTGGTCGCACCAGCGTTGTTTACCAGCACATCAATACTGCCAAATTGGGAAATGGCATAGTCTATCAATTGTTGTGGCCCAGCCTCAGGGCGCAAATCAAGCGCCAGTGTTGCCACTTCAGTAGCGCAACTTTGCGCCACCGCCGCCAGTGCATCGGCAGAGCGAGCGGCAATCACCAAACGCATCCCCTCGGCTGACAATGTTTGGGCGATTGAACGGCCAATCCCACGACTCGCGCCCGTAATCACCGCTACTTTGTTAGTTAAATGTAGGTCCATGTTAAACCCAGTATAAGCGTGAACACCACGCTATTTCGTCAACCCCAGCTAACGCTTAATCACCCTAAACATAACCGCCACCCTTAATATTATGCATCCGCAAACAACATTTTAGGTTTAAAATATATACATGTCAAGCATAAATCTCGCCACATATCATGTCGATTCGGTTAGCGGTTTTTTGCCAACCCCCGACCCACTGCCAGTGTTGCCACCTTATTTTTCGGCGTGGGATGACCTAGGCAAACAATTGCCAGCGTTATTACTGACTGGGAGGTTTAGAGAATGGGTGCAGCGAATGCCATTGCTCGACATCAATCAACTAACAGGCCGCGCCCAACTTGAACGTGCCATGTTATTACTCACCACCTTTGGCAACGCTTATGTCTGGGCCGAGGCAACCCCAGCCATGACAATCCCGCGTAATTTAGCCATCCCCCTATGGCAGCTCAGCCAGCAAATGGGGCGCAAGCCCATCATTGGGCACGCCGCCAATGTGTTGCACAATTGGCGCCGCCTCGACCCCGCTGGCCCGATTGCGCTTGAAAACCTCGCTTTATTGCAGCCCTTTTTGGGCAGTTCAGATGAAGCATGGTTTGTATTGGTGACCGTGGCGATCGAGGCCGATGGCGCTGCCGCGCTGCCGCTGTTGGTACAAGCCAAAGATGCCATTGCCGCCAACGACACCACCACGCTCGCCAGCATTTTGCAACAATTGTCGGTCATCATCGATAAAATGTCACATACCCTAATGCGCATGTATGAAAAATGTGACCCACATATTTTTTATCATCGGGTGCGCTCATTTTTGGCAAGCTGGCCCGCGCCCGGGGTGGTGTATGAAGGCATCAGCGACACACCCCATATCTATGCCGGTGGCAGCGCTGGGCAAAGCGCGCTATTGCAATCACTCGATGCGACATTTGGGGTGCGTCACACCAGCGAGCACAGCCGCCATTTTTTGCGCGAAATGCAAGATTACATGCCGCCAGCCCACCGCAATTTTATTCGGGCGCTGGCACAGGGCAACGATATTCGCAGTTTTGTCGAATCGCAACATGGGCACCCCCCCGAATTACAACCTTTATTTAACCTGTGTATCGAGCAACTCACCACGTTTCGTAAAAAACACATGGAAATTGCCATTCGCTATATCACGATGCAAGCGCCTAAGCATGTGGATGCCAAAGGCACCGGCGGCACCAGTTTGGCGCAAATGTTGGGCGCAGCTAAGCAACAAACCCGTGAGCATTTAATTTAGACTTATTGTCTATAGGCATCAAGATGATAGCGAAACTGTCATTCCCACTTTCGAGAGCATCTATAACCCAACAGGCATCATCTTATGGAATTATTCACAATATGGTCTACCACACCACATTGTGGATTCCTGCTTTCGAGGGAATGACGAATCTCACACCAGCATCTCAGGTATGGTATTTGATCGACCTTATGTTTCCATTATCATCTTAACCCTTAGACCATCCGTCTCAAGTTAAGAGAATGCAAGAAAAGTCAAGCGTAAACAAGAAAATTTAAGACAACAAGAAAAGTCATAATAAACAGGTTAAAAAAGTCGAGTGATGGGTTAAATGCTCCAAAAAATCATAAAACTG
>JAGWYZ010000187.1 GCA_018969115.1 Chloroflexota bacterium
GACGGATTAAGTGCAGAATTGACTTTTAAACAGCCTTACCATTGACCACTAACCACTAACCACTGACCACTAACCACTAACCACTAACCACTAACCACTAACCTGCTCATGTTCTTCGACACCCACTGCCACCTCGACACCCAGCCCTTTGACGCCGACCGCGACGCGGTGTTGGCCCGCGCCCATGCCGCTGGCGTCACGCGCTTTCTCAACCCCAGCTACGACCTTGGCAGCAGCCGTCGTGCGACGGCCTTGGCGGCGGCGCGGCCCGATGTGTGGGCGGCGGTTGGGGTGCACCCCAACGACATCGGGCATCTCGACGATCAATGCCTATACGAAATCGAGCAACTGAGCCAGCAACCGCGTGTCGTCGCCATCGGCGAGATCGGGCTAGATTATCACTGGAACACCTTCCCACGTCAGCAGCAAATTGATGGCTTTGTGCGCCAATTACAACTGGCGCAGCGTCTGCACTTGCCCGTCATCATCCATTGCCGCGATGCGTATGAAGACACGTTAGACGTTCTGTCTAAATTTAAAATTGAGGATGCAAACAACCTCCAATTTTCAATTTTGCTTCATTCGTTTGCCGGTAACTCGCAGCAGGCCGAAGAGGCGTTGGGGCGCGGGTATTATCTTGGCATCGGCGGGCCAATCACCTACCCCAAAAATGAGTCACTGCGCGAGATCGTGCGTGAGATGCCACTTGGGCAATTGCTGCTCGAAACCGACACGCCGTATCTATCACCGCAAAAATTTCGTGGCAAACGCAACGAACCCAGCCACATCCCGCTCATCGCCGAGCGCATCGCCCAAATTCGCGGCATCAGTGTGGCCGAGCTAGGCGCAGCCACAACAGCAAATGCGTGTCAATGGTTAATGGTTAATGGTTAATGGTTAATGGTTAATGGTTAATGGTTAATGGTTAATGGTTAATGGTTAATGATCAATGGTTAATGATTAACGATTGTTGGTTAGTGGTTAAGAGTTCGGATATAACGATTATCAATGGTCAACACTCAACTGTCAACCATTAACCATTAACCACTGACCATTAACCATTAACCACTGACCATTAACCACTGACCATTAACCATTAACCACTGACCATTAACCACTGACCATTAACCATTAACCACTGACCATTAACCATTAACCACTGACCATTAACCATTAACCATTAACCATTAACCATTAACCATTAACCATTAACCATTACGCCTTAGTGATAAAATTTACAAACGGGAGATTTGACAAAGTATGAACAGCGCAAACGAACTGGTCGGAGCACAACTGACCCAAGTAGAAGAGACTCTACTCAACATTCCCGAAATGCACCCCTCCAATTTACGCAACGCGGTCAAGACTATCGTTGCCAGCGGGGGCAAACGCTTGCGCCCGCAAATTTCATTGCTGGTAGCGGGCATGTTCGGCAAACAAGACCTGCGGGCCGCCATCGATGTGGCGAGCGCCGTCGAAATGTTACACACAGCCACCTTGGTACATGACGATCTGATCGATGGGTCATTGGTGCGGCGCGGGGCTGCCACCTTAAACGCGGCATGGACCCCAGCCGCCACGGTCTTAACTGGCGATTTTTTATTTGCTTTCGCCGCCGGGCTGGCCTCACGCGCCAATAGTGTGCGCGTAATGAGTATTTTCTCTGAGACCTTGGGCGTGATCGTGGGTGGCGAATTGCGCCAACAATTTACCAACTGGGCACGCCGCCGTACCCGCGAAGATTACACCGAGCGCATTTATGCCAAAACCGCCTCGATGTTTGTATTGGCTGCGACGGCTGCTGGTGTGGTCGCCGAAGCTAGCGAGGCTCAAATTACGTCACTCAATCAATATGCCCGTAATCTTGGTTTGGCTTTCCAAATCATGGATGACGTGCTCGACTTCACCGGCGAACAAGCCACTGTCGGCAAACCAGTGGGCAGCGACCTACGGCGCGGCCTCATCACCTTGCCCACCATTTTCTATATCGAGGCCAACCCAGACGACCCGCTGTTGCCATGCGCCCTCGAAGGCAATTGCAGTGGCGAAACCTACGCCCAGTTGGTCAAGCGCATCCGCGAATCAACTGCCATAAAAATCGCCATTGCCGAGGCCGGCACTTTGGCAAATGAGGCCAAGCGCCATTTAGCTAACTTCCCCGATAGCCCTTATCGCGACGCCCTTGGCGCAATCGCCGATTTCACCGTCGCCCGCACAACCTGAAATTAATGGTCAATGGTTAATGATTAATTTGTATAATTGACCATTGACCATTGACCATTGACCATTGACCATTGACCATTGACCATTAATTCGTGATTTCGATTCTCATCGTTAATTGGAATGTGCGCGATTTGTTGCGGACGTGTTTGCTTTCATTGCAGGCATTTGCGGCCAGCAGCCACACCCAACACATTATAGTGGTCGATAACGCCTCATCAGATGGCACAGTCGAGATGCTGCACGACCAGTTCCCCGACGTGCATTGCATCGCCAATACCAGCAATCGTGGCTTTACCGGCGGCAATAACGATGGGCTGGCATGGATTGAAAAGAATTTACGATCGGCAGCAGATGTTTCAAATCCTCAATCCTCAATCCTCAATCCTCAATCTGATTATATTTTGCTGCTCAACCCCGACACCGAAGTAACCGCTGGGGCCTTAGATGCGTTGTTGACCTATGCCGATGCAAACCCAGATGTTGGTGTGGTCGGGCCACAATTGCGCTATCCCAATGGCAGTATCCAGTCATCGCGGCGACGCTTCCCCACCCTATTCACCGCCATGATCGAAAGCACCTGGCTACAAGCCTTATTGCCCAGCCGCTGGTTGGATGGATTTTATGTACGCGACCGCGCTGACGACCAAACCAGCGTTGTCGATTGGGTAATGGGGGCAGCTATGCTCATCCGCCATTCTGCCTATGCGAAGGTTGGTGATTTAGACGAACACAATTTCTTTATGTATTCCGAAGAATTGGATTGGTGCCGGCGCATCGTGCAGGTGGGTTGGCGCGTGGTTTATCATCCAGCAGCTGTCATCATCCATCACGAGGGCCAAAGCAGCCAACAAGTCTCGGCCCGCCGTATGCGCTATTTCAACCACAGCAAAGTGCGCTATTTTGCCAAACATCACGGCGCGTTGCAAGCGATCCTATTACGCGGCACATTACAAGCCCAGTTTTTATGGCAAATGGGGCTTGAGGCCGCCAAATGGTTGCTTGGTCATGGCCGCCCCCTGCGAGCCGAGCGTCTACGGGCTTATTGGGCAGTTATTTGTGGAATGGGGAAGAGGGAATAGGGATTGGGGATTAGGGATTGAGGATAAAGCATAAATCATGAGTCATGAGTTATGACTCGTGACTTGTGAATCACTGTTTAATCCCTAATCCCTATTCCCTATTCCCTATTCCCTATTCCCCATTCCCCATTCCCTATTCCCCATTCCCTAATCCCTAATCCCTATTCCCTATTCCCCATTCCCTATTCCCCTATTCTCAACTTGCATTAAAATTCGGGCATGGATATCAAGATTGAAGCGCTTACTGCAAGCCAACTCAAAACCCCCGATTTCAAAAACCTCGTATTTGGACGCACATTCTCTAACCGTATGTTCACCCAAAAATGGACACGCGATAAAGGCTGGCACGATGCCACGATTGGCGCTTATGGCCCAATTTCGCTCGATCCATCCACCTCTGTGCTACATTACGCCCAAGAAATCTTCGAAGGCACCAAGGCCTATCGCCGCCCCGATGGTGGGGTTAACCTCTTTCGCCCTTGGGAAAACGCCACCCGTTTTAACAATTCGGCCTTGCGCATGGGCATGGCGACAGTCGATATCGAATCGCATGTCGATGCCATTGCACAGTTGGTGCGGCTAGAGCAAGACTGGGTTCCTGATGCAGAAGGTGGCGCATCGCTCTACATCCGCCCTACCATGATCGCCACCGAGGCGGCGCTGGGGGTGCATGTCTCCGACAGTTTCTTACATTACATCATCGTTGGCCCCACTGGCGCTTATTTTGCGGGTGGATTCAAGCCAATCTCGGTGTTGATCTCTGACCAATATGTGCGAGCAGTGCGCGGCGGCGTTGGTGCAGCCAAAACCGGCGGCAACTATGCTGCCAGCTTGTTGGCCGGGGCCGAAGCGGGCAAGCTGGGTTATGGGCAAGTATTATGGCTAGATGCGCTTGAGCGTCGCTATGTCGAAGAAGTAGGCGGCTCGAATATCGCCTTTGCCTACGGCAACCACATCATCACTCCAGAGCTATCGGGTAGCATTTTGCCCGGCATCACCCGCAAATCTGTTTTGCAACTTGCCCCTGACATCGGCTATACCATGAGCGAAGAAAAGATCGACGTGTATGATTTGTTGCGCGATATCGAATCAGGCGAAGTGACCGAGGCCTTCGGCATCGGCACCGCCGCCGTCATCACTCCCATCGGGCGCTTTGGCTATGCTGGCAAAGACTACACGGTCAGCAATGGCGTGGCTGGGCCAGTATCGCAACAGCTATTTAAGGCACTCACCGACATTCAATATGGTCGCGTGGCAGACTCCTACGGCTGGACGATGAAGGTTTAAGTTAGATCAGCATGCCATACCCCTATCTACCTCCCACAGTGCAGCTGTGGGAGGTAGATAGTAAAGTCTATATTTTTTTCAATGCCGGATAGAGCGCCTGATAAATTTGGCGCTGCTGGGCATAATGAAGCACACTGGTAGCGTTTGGCAAGGTGTGGCCTGTAATATGCATAGTGCTGGCACACGCCTCATCAAGGTTTTGCCAACAAGCACAACCCACCCCAGCCAATAATGCCGCCCCAAAAGCGGCGCCCTCGCTGGTGTTCACGGTCACCAATTCTGTATCCAATACATCGGCTAGAATTTGTCGCCATAAGGCACTCGTCACACCACCGCCCGAGATACGCACTTGCGAAATGAGGCCTAAGCCAGCATGTCGTAACAAGTCAAAATTATCACGCAGCCCAAATGCTACCCCTTCAAGCACGGCCCGGGTCATGTGGGCCAATGTATGACGCACTGTTAAGCCAACAAAAGCCCCACGTGCCAATGGGTCGGGGTGTGGGCAGCGCTCGCCCGTGAGATAAGGCAAAAATATTAGCCCTTCACACCCTGCTGGTGCTTGAGCCGCCAAAGTCATCAAGGTGTCATAACTGAGTGGGCTGATGGGTGAAATCGCCGCCAAGGTATCGCGCCACCAGCGCAAACTACCGCCAGCCGACAACATCACCGCCATCATATGCCAACGCCTTGGCACCGCATGACAAAACGCATGGAGCCGCGCTTCAGGTTCGATCATTGGGGTGTTGGTGGTCGCAAACACAACACCACTTGTGCCCAACGTTAAGGCGACCACCCCCTCATGAATAGCTCCGACCCCAACCGCCTGCGCCGCCTGATCGCCAGCACCTGCCACCACCGGCGTGCCAGCCAGTAAACCAGTGGTGACAGCAGCCTCGCGGGTGATATGCCCAGTCACTTGTGTGCCTTCAAATAATGCTGGCAGCCACCCTGCTGTAATATCCAGCGCCGTCAACACCGGCGCTGACCATGTGCGCCCACGCACATCCATCAACAATGTGCCTGCGCCATCTGATACATCCATTGCAAACCCGCCGGTTAACTTTAAACGCACAAAATCTTTGGGCAATAACACATGCGCAATGCGTTTATAAAGGTCTGGCTCGTGTTTTTGCATCCATAACAATTTCGGGGCGGTAAAACCAGTCAGGGCATCGTTACCGGTGATGGCAATGAGGTTTGCCCGCCCGATCCGTCTGCGAATGTCATCACATTCTGCGGCGGTGCGTTGATCATTCCACAAAATGGCCGGACGCAACACTTGTTGCTGGGCATCGAGCGTCACCAAGCCATGCATCTGCCCGGTGAGGCCAAGCCCCACAATTTGCGCAGGGGCAACGCCTGTTTGCTGCAACACAGCGCGAATACTCGTTATCGCCCCCTGCCACCACAAATCAGGCCATTGTTCGCTCCACAATGGATACGGGCTGGCGCATTCATAAGCAGCACTGGCAACCGCCACAACCTCACCTTGCAGATTAATTAACAGTGCTTTGGTGGCAGTGGTTGAAATATCTAAACCGAGCAAATAAATAGACATCATTCACCCCATTATCAATACAATTGCAAGCAATTCAATTACAATCAACCCAATGAACACCCCCTCAAAAATTGCCCTTATCACCGGCGCAGGCAGCGGCATCGGCAAAGCCAGCGCATTGGCGCTATTACGCGCTGGGTATGCGGTTGTGTTGGCTGGTCGCCGCGCCGAGGCGTTACAGGCCACTGTTGACGCGGCTGGTGCGTTGGGCGCTCACGCCCTCATCGTGCCAACCGATGTCACCGACCCAAACTCGGTGCGGGCTTTATTCGCCAAAACAGTGGCCACCTATGGGCGGCTCGATGTGTTGTTTAACAATGCCGGGGTCGGCGCACCGGCGCTACCGCTCGAAGATTTGACTTATGAGCAATGGCGGGCAGTGGTCGATATTAACCTGACCGGCTCATTTTTGTGCACTCAAGAGGCCTTTAAGATCATGAAAAGCCAAACGCCCCGTGGCGGGCGCATCATCAATAATGGCTCGATCTCGGCCCACGCCCCGCGCCCCAATTCGGCCCCCTACACCGCTACCAAACACGCCATCACCGGCCTGACCAAATCAACCTCGCTAGATGGTCGCAAGTATGACATTGCGTGTGGGCAGATCGATATCGGCAATGCCGACACCGAGATGGTGTCGCGGATGAAGACCGGCATAATGCAAGCCAACGGCCAGATCGCAATTGAACCAACGATGGATGTGGAGAATGTGGCCAATGCAGTGGTGTTTATGGCCAATATGTCGCTCGATGCCAATGTGCAATTTATTACGGTTATGGCGACCAAAATGCCATTGGTGGGTCGAGGTTAACACGTAAGAAATCGAAGGCAGAAATCGGGTTTCTTGCAGAAACCCGATTTCTATATCGCTGATTGCTACCTTGCAAGCAATCGCATTGCTTTTTGGGCAATTACTGGAACGCAGATCGGGACAAAGAAAGCCTGAGGATATAAATAATCTTCTTCCGATTCGTCAATCACCCGAATAAGGCCATGTTGATCAGCCTTCTCATCGGGTAACACTTTATAAACCTTCCATAGTTCTAACGAAGCTGGGTAGTTTTTGTTAAAAATACACATGACATAGTTAGATTTTGCTATGCCATTTCGCTCGGGTATTTTAACTGTTGTCATAATAATCGTTTAATTTTTACTTCACGCTTGCCAATTCCATGAGCTTCATACCAATGCAACTCAGCATACGCTAAGCTTCCATCCAAAAACTTAATTGTCGCAATTCCTTTAATCTTGCGCCAGCGTCCCTGTCCATAAGATTTCCGCAATCGTTTCAAGTCTCGAATGCCACTTTGCACGGCAATAGTCTCGATTTGAGATCGCCAATAATCTCAAAATCAGAATCCACTATGCTATTTTAGCGCAAATGCTTACGCAAACCCGATTGCTATAGGTCTAGGCTTTGACCTTGGCTTTCAACTGCCCACAACCGGCGGCGATGTCGATGCCACGCCGCACGCGCACACTGTTGGGCACACCAGCGGCATCGAGCACGGCGCAAAATTTAGCGATGCGGTCACGCTGCGAGGCAAGGCCATCGTAACCATTGGTGGGGTTAAGCGGAATCATATTAACGTGCAACATATGCCGTCGTTCGCGGCGCGGGTCGTAGGTTTGACGCACCACATTTACCAAAGCATGGGCTTGATCAATCGTGTCGTTTACACCTTCAATCAAGGCCCATTCAAAACTAACGCGGCGGTTAGTAATGTGAATATAGTCACGGGTGGCCTCGGTTAACTCACTCAAAGGGTAGCGGGTGTTGATGGGAACTAATTTGTTGCGCAATTCATCGGTGCCGGCATGTAGCGACACCGCCAAATTGACCTGCCCGCCCTCTTCGGCAAATTTTCGGATACCCTGCACCAGCCCAACGGTTGAAACCGTGACTTTGCGTGCGCCTAGCCCAATGCCGCCTTGATCTTCGGCCTCGGTCAAGCGCCGCACCGCCGTTATGACATGGTTATAGTTGGCAAATGGCTCGCCCATGCCCATAAGCACCACATTGGTCAGTTGAGCGTTAAGTGTCGAAAGTTGAGAATTAGAATTTTCATTTTTTAATTTTTCATTCTCAATTCTCAATTGCCGATTGGCCCACAGCACTTGCTCAAAAATTTCGCTGGCGGTCAGGTTGCGCAAGAAGCCCATTTGACCAGTGGCGCAAAAGCTGCAATTCATGGCACAACCGGCCTGAGACGAAATACAGGCAGTGCGACGTGCACCTTCATATTCCATCAACACAGTTTCGATCTCACTGCCATCGGGCAAGCGAAACAACCATTTGCGCGTCCAGCCATCGCTCGATTCTTGTTGTAGCACTGGCGTTAGCCGCCCCAACACATAGGCAGCGCTCAGTTTGCCGCGCAGGTCTTTGCTCAGGTCGGTCATTTCGTCAATGCTGCCAACATTGCGTTGATATAGCCAGCGCCAAATTTGTTTGGCGCGAAAAGCCGGCTCACCCCACGCCATTAATTGGGCCGCCAATTGCTCGCGGCTAAGGTCGTATAGGCTGGGCAGATGAAAGTGTAAGTCGTTCATTTATTCCGACTCACCATACCCCACACCCCACACCCCA
>JAGWYZ010000188.1 GCA_018969115.1 Chloroflexota bacterium
GGGTTAGGGTGCGTTTAACCCAAGATTTTTGCACCACCTCTAACAAGGTTCGGTCAAACGGTTCGGATTCTTTCCACAATTCATCAAACCAAGTCGCTATTTTTTGCACATCATCCCGCTCAATAACCTTCACATTTAATTCGGTATTACTTTTTAAGCCACCATACGACAAATTGCTAGAGCCAACAATGGCAATCCCGCCATACTGATCCCGCAAAAATCCCGGTTTGTAATCAAAAATATATGCTTTCGAATGCAATGTGCCTCGCGTAAATACCCGAATTTCGATTCTTTTTTCGGCGATCAAATCGGCAAGCGTCTTAACCCCGTTTTCGTGTATGTCACTTTGTGGCATTCGTTCAAGTTGTTCTTGCATAGCCACAACCGCCTCATTGACAATCGCCGTCACTTGGTCACGGCTTAACAAGTCTAATGCTTCTTGTGCTCGTTCGGCCATTTCTAGGCGCGCATAACCGCGCATCATCGTTTCTGCGGTTTGTTGGTTGGTCGAGTTGCCGATGAGCAAACGCAGTTGCTGCACACTGCCTAAATGAGGTTTAATCGCCTCAAACCCGCTCAAATAAAAATATCCCACCGCCATTTTGCTAAATGTGGTTTGGGGCAAAATGGCATTAATTTCGGAGATAAGAAATTTGTCACGGTTATCAATAATATTCATAGGGGAATAATTGCAACCAAGATTGTAATGGACAAAGTGCAAAAAAAATTTGACAAATTGTTAGCGTTTCCTATTTAACTTTTATTAACCATCATCGGTTATCCATCATTGAGCGTGTCACCTCATTCCCCCTTGACAAAACGCCAAATATCACTATTATTACGTGTGACGATATATCGTCACACGTAATAGTTTTAATTTTTTTTAAAGCCAAATGAAAAAGCAAGCCAAACACCTCCTTCTAACTGGCCTTATGGCCTTGGCCTTGGCGGCCTGCGCTGCCCAAAGCACCAAACCCAGCCTTACCATCACCAAACCAGCCAATAATGCCACGGTGAAAGGCCCCAAAGTATTGATTGAAGTGCAAAGCAACAACTTCGCATTAACCCCAGCCGGGCCAGATATTAAAGACGGCGAAGGGCATTTACATTTTTTTGTGGATACGCCTGCGACCTCCGTAGCTGTCGGGGCGCCCATCCCTAGCGATCAACCAGCGGTATATGTTCATGCTGGCAAAGACCCCTTGGCCTCACGTGAGCTTGAATTAAGCAAAGGCACACATACGATTACCGTAGTGATGGGGAATGCCGCTCATTTTCGGTTGGCACAGCCCGAACCTGCCAGCATCACGATTGTGGTGGAATAAAGATGCCACACCCTGCCCCCAATACTTTTTTACCACTTTCAACGCCTGTGTTACATATTTTGCTGGCGCTGGCGGATGAAGAACGACATGGCTATGGCATTATGCGTGAGGTAAAAACGCGCACCGATGACGAAGTGAGGCTTGGCCCGGGCACGCTTTATGGCGCAATCAAGCGTTTGCTCAACGATGGCCTGATTGAGACATCAGGCGAGCGCCCCGACCCTGCGATTGATGATGAACGCCGCACTTATTATCGTTTATCGGGCTTGGGGGCAAAGGTGTTACACGCCGAGTTAGACCGGCTCAATAAGATCATTGCCCAAGCCATCGGCAAACAACTTAGCTTGTCAGCAGCACTCAGCATTGGATCAAAAGGCGATTTGACAGGAGGCCGCGTATGAACATGCTAACCCGGGCTGAGCGCATCTATGCCACCCTGCTGCACTTATACCCAAAGGCTTTTCGCCGAGAATTTGGCGAGCAAATGCAATTGTGTTTTCGGGATGCTTGGCGTGCGGCTCATCTTGAGCCGCCCATAGCGCGATTGGCGCTACTCATTGACACGGGCGTCGATTTAACCGTGATTGTTTCAAAACAATATTTTCAAGAGATACAACACATGAATGAAATAACGCGTGCCAGATTATTTGCATTGGCAACCATGATGAGCGGAATCGCTTGGATTATTTTATGGGTGATTTTGAATGGCGATGACACGTTTGCCAGTCGCGCTAGCAAAACAGCGTCGTTTGTTCTGATTTATCCTACCATCGCTTTGGCCTTGGTCGGGTTAGCCCGGCTTATTCCGCGTTCATTAAGCAGCCGTATTGCGGTGGCGGCTGGGCTTATCATGCTGGCATTGTCGTTGGTTGGTGTCATGCTCGAAAATTGGATCTTATTTAGCTTGCCGCTCAGCCTATTTTTTATCGCCCATGCGATTGTCAGCATTGGCATTTTGCGTCACAAACCTTTTGCTTACCTTAATGGGTTGTCGCTGATTACTTTTGGTTTGTTCATCAGCATTTATATTGCCAACCCATACAATTACACCGAAGCGCTGGCGCAAGCATGGGGTACGTCTTTAGTGCAATACACCAGCACCTTTATCTTGATCGAAATGATTCAGAGCAGCTTATTTGTCTTAATCGGGCTTGCGTGGTTTGTGGTCGGGATATTAATGGCACGAATTTCAAAACAAGCCAAAGCCATCAATATCTAAGCTTTGGCTTTAAATTCACCCTTCATCCTTCATCCAGCATCCTTTCCCAAAAAACTACTCATACCGCAAGGCCTCAATTGGGTTAAGCTGCGAGGCGCGCCACGCCGGATACACCCCGAACACCAAGCCGACAAACGCCGAGAAACTAAAGGCCAAAGCCACTGAACCGGGTGTAACCAAGGCTTGGAATGAACCATTCGAGAAAATGACGACCAATTGGGCCATGCCCCAACCCAAGGCAATGCCAATAGTGCCGCCCAACAGCGACAAAAAGATCGACTCGGCGACAAATTGCATCAGAATAATGCTGCGCCGAGCGCCGATGGCCTTGCGTAAACCGATCTCGCGGGTGCGCTCGGTCACGCTCACCAACATAATATTCATGATGCCAATGCCGCCGACAAATAGCGAGATGCCAGCAATAGCAGCAAGAAAAATCGTCAACGCCCCCGTGACCGCACCCACCGTGTTTTGCAAATCACGTTGTGAGCCGACCGAAAAATCATCTTCGCCAGCAAACTGAATGCCATGTTCTTGGCGCAGCACATCGGTCACTTGTTGCACCATCGCATCAACTTTGTCTTGGTCGGCGGCTTGTGCCAGTACAAAACCTGCCACCGTTTGTCCTTTGGCATTCTTTAAGGGTTGCATCCGCTCGCGGAAAGTGGTGAGCGGGATAATAATGCTGTCGTCTTCGCTGCCTTGGGTGCCGCCCGATCGCTCTTTGAGCACACCAATCACGCGAAAGGCAATGTCATTTAAACGAATTTCAAGCCCGACTGGGTCACCGCCATCGGGAAAAAGTTTGGTGTAGGCATATGAGCCGATCAAGGCGACCCGTTGTTTGCTGTTATAGGCGGCTTCGTCAAACCAATCGCCGTAGGTGGTTCCCCAATTATTAAAATGCCGATAATCGGGTGAAGTCGCCCGTAAGCTGCCAAGATACTTGGTGTCGCCATTAAATGCCCGTGCCCCACCTTGAGCCAAGGGGGCAACATAAGCCAAGTCGGGCACACGGCTTTTGTTTTTTAATGCTTCAACATCATTTAAGGTTAATGACAACGACTGCCCTTGACGGCTGTTTGGCCCTGCCGCAAAGCCAGCACGATTAGCACCCTTGCCTTGCTCGACCCGAACAGGAATAATAAACACCAAGTTTGAGCCTTGCTTGGCAAACTGACCATTGATAAACTGATCGACCCCATTGCCCAGCGCCACCAGCGATATCACCGCCGAAACACCAATAATGATGCCCAGCATGGTCAAAACACTGCGTAATTTGTTTGCGGCAATGGCGCGTAACGCGACTCTTAAGTTTTCTTTAAACATAAATCAAGTGGAAAGTGGAAAGTGGAAAGTGCAAAGTGCAAAGTAGAACTTCGAGTCTTTGCACTTTGCACTTTCCACTTCCTATTCATACCTCAGCGCATCAATTGGGTTAAGCTGGCTGGCGCGGCGGGCTGGGTAGATACCAAAAAACAAGCCGACCAACAACGAAAAACCAACGGCGAGCAATACCGCAGGCAATTGCACCACCGTTGTAAACGAAGCAAAATATTCGATGGCTTTGGCCCCTACCACTCCAATAATGACGCCGATGATGCCCCCTAGCAACGAAAGAAACATCGCCTCGATCAAAAATTGCATCAGCACCAACCGCGACCGCGCCCCAATCGCTTTGCGCAAGCCAATCTCGCGGGTGCGCTCGGTGACACTGACCAGCATAATATTCATAATACCGATACCACCTACCAACAATGAAATGCTGGCGATTGCGCCTAAAAAGGCCGTCAATACACCTGTCACTGCGCCAAAAGCATCAATCAATTCTGCCGAGGTCAGCACCGTAAAATCGTTTTCTTCATCATCGGGCAAGCGATGCCGCACCCGCAAAATGTCGCTGATGTTTTGCTTTACCGCAAGACGGGCTTTTTCATCAACCGTTTGCAACATAATGGTATTGAGTCGCAAATCGCCATTAGGAGTGCGGGCTTGGGTAGCAAACACCCGCTCATGCGCCGTCGCCAACGGAATCATGGCCGTCGCATCTTGATCACCAAACAACGATTTGCCGCGTGGGGCCAACACCCCAATCACTTTAAATGGCACGCCATTGAGCCGCACCATTTTGTCGATGGGTTCTTCGTCGGGGAATAAGTCGTTGACCACTGTCGGACCCAGCACCACCACACGCGCCCGTGCTTGCTCGTCACCTTCTTCAAAAAAGCGACCTTCACCCATGGCAATATTACGCACCGTCAAATAACTGGCGGTCACGCCTTGCACATTCACCTCAGAATTTTTAGCGTTGTATACAAAGGTGGCGGCGCGGCTAAAATCAGCAGCATGATCGGTTACGCCCGTCACCCCCGCTACAATGGCGCGGTAATCATCGATGGTGATGGCAGCCTGTGTGCCAAAACCACCGCCGCCCGGCCCACGTTGGGCGCGCCCAGCCTGCACTGCAACCAAGTTTGTGCCCGCCGACGAAAATTGATCGTTGATGTATTTTTGAACCCCAGTGCCCACCGCCAGCAATGTGATAACCGCCCCAACCCCAATGGTGATGCCGAGCATGGTTAACACGCTGCGTGCCCCATTGGCGCGTAAGGTTCGAATGGCGAGCTTTAATAGTTCGAATAACATGATGATGAATTATGAATTACAAATTACAAATTAAATCAACATGATTCAAAAACTCGTAATTCGTAATTCGTAATTTATTCTCTAAACGTATCGCCCTTGCAGGCATCCAGAAAATCGACGGTGACATCATCACCGATGATACGGCCATCAGCAATGCGAATGACGCGCTTGCAATGGCTGGCGATGCGTGGATCATGGGTGACGAAAATAATCGTCATACCACGTTGGGCATTCAAGGTCTGAAATAGACACATAATCTCGGCCCCCGTTTTTGAGTCGAGGTTGCCGGTGGGTTCGTCGGCCAAAATAATGGCTGGGTCGGTCACCAACGCCCGCGCAATCGCCACACGCTGTTGTTGCCCGCCCGAAAGCTCATTGGCATGATGATGCAAACGCTTGCCCAAGCCCACCATTTCCAGCGCTTCGCGTGAGCGTTTCGAGCGTTCGCGCCCGCCTACATTGGCATAAATCAGTGGCTGGGCCACATTCTCAATCGACGGGGTGCGGCGTAACAGGTTGAAGGATTGAAAGACGAAGCCGATCTTTTGGTTGCGAATCCCCGCCAATTGGTCGTCATTCATTTTCTCCACATCTACGCCATCCAGCTTATAGGTTCCGCTGGTCGGTTTGTCGAGACATCCCACAATATTCATCAAGGTCGATTTGCCAGAGCCAGATGGCCCCATGATGGCGACCAAATCGCCCTGATAAATCGTAATATCGACCCCAGACAAGGCATTCAGCACCTCGTCACCCATTTTATAGGTCTTGGTAATGCCTTTTGTTTCGATAACGGGCTTGCGAATGAGTTCGGACACGCCGTTATTCATGGTAAAGCGCGAGGCATTGCTCGCAAGGCCATTGCTTACACCATTGCCATTGACATGCGGTTCCATATCATCATCACTCAAGCCATTTGTTTCAATTGCTTGCGGTTTTTTGCTTTTCAGCAAGTTGCCAAACATAGGTTTATGTTGTTGGCAAGGGCTAAAATTGTTTTAGCCCTTACTGTTTTGGGTCAATTTTGTGAGGTTTAAAGCAACCTCACAAGATCAACATTACAAACATTTACTGCCCAAATGCGCTGGGCGTTACGGGTGCAACCACAACCTGACCCTCATTCAACCCCGACAATACTTCGGTAAATTGGTCATTGCGCAACCCGGTGGTAATTTCAATTTCGTTCGACTTATCGCCATCTTTGACGGTAATAAACGACTTATTGGTTTTGCGGTCACGCCGCACTGCCCAGTTGGGGGCCAATAAAACATTGTCACGCTTCTCTAGCAAAATCGAGCTACTGGCGGTCATACCGGGCTTTAATGCTGCGGTGTTACCGGTCAGTACCACGCGCACCGGGTAGCTCACCACCCCGTTTACCAAGGTCGAGTTGGGGGCAATACGGTCAACTTTGCCGACAAAAGCTGTGCCTGAAAGTGCGTCAAGCGTCAATTGTACCTCTTGCCCAACCTTAATTCGAGCAATATCAATTTCGTCTACGGTTACATCAATGTGCAAAACGGCATCATCAAGCAATATCACTGCTGCCGCTGTCCCAGCCGCTGATTCGCCGACTTTGGCATTTACTACTGAAACAGTGCCATCGGTTGGGGCGGTCAGCGCAGCTTGCTCGATACGGCGCTGGGCTTGGCGCACCTGTAGCTCGGCTTGTTGGCGTTGCACATCGGCCTGTTGTTTTTGAATCTCCGATTGCTTCTTTTGCACATCGGCTTGTTTCAATTGCGAAACCGCTTGCTCACGCTGGGCTTTGGCTTGTTCAATCTCATAAGGGCGTACCGGCTGGCGCAGTTTTTCAAGCTGGGCTTGGGCCGAGCGCATTTGCTGCATTGCTGCTGCTGCATTTGCATTCTCGTTTGAATTATTCATCAAACGATCAAGATTCGATTGCGCCGATTGCACCTGTTGATACGCGGCTTGCACTTGGGCATTGTCAGCAGCCTTTGATGCCTTATCGAGCTGGGCTTTGGCTGAGTTGTAGTTATTAGTGGCTTGCTCTAATTGCAAACCGGCTGGGCTGGCGCCAATAGCAGCTGGATTGGTTTTATAGGCTCGGTCATAGCTGGCTTGGGCTTGGCGCAAGGCGGCTTCGGCATTCTTGAGCGCCGCATCAGCCGCCGCATAATCTTCGCGTTGTGGGCCAGCGGTTACTTTGGCATAGTTGGCTTTGGCGGCCTCAAGTGTGGCTTTGGCGGCCCGAATATCGGCATCTTTCAAGCCTCTATCGGTAGCACGGGCATAGCTGGCTTGGGCAGCGTTAATGGCAGCTTGGGCGGCGGTAATGTCACCCGGGCGCACCCCACCATCAACCGTGCGGCTATAGTTGGCTTGCGCGATAATTTGCTGCGCCTGTGCATTTAACATGGCAATATCGGCTTGCTCACCAGCAGCTTCTGCCGAGGCTGCGGCGGCTTGGGCCTGAACAAGCGCGGTCTGGGCTTGCGCCAAGGCAATTTGTAGATCTGTCAGATCGAGCAAGGCCAGCACCACCCCTTTCTTCACTTTATCCCCTTGCTTCACCTTGATTTCAGACACCGTGCCTTGGGTTTGAAAATTGAGTTTAACTTCACCTTCAGGTGCAATATTCCCAGTGGCGTTTACTGATGCCGAGATCGATCCTTTTGCAATCGCGGCTGTGCGTTGGTTGGTGTTGCTTGGGGTGTTGTTGCCGCGTGAACAGGCGCTCAACATTAACCCACCAACCAACATGAAACAAATTGTTTTGGTTGAAATCATTTTGTGCATTTTAAAGAATAAATCCCCTTACAGTTATGAATTAAGGCAGTTATGAATTAAGGCTGGTTTAAATTGGTTTGCGAATATAGGGAAGTGCCACTCGTAAGACATCTATCATGTTACGAGCAAGTGAATCTGGAAGTTGCGTTAGGTCTTGGGCAATGGTTTGAAGCTGCAAGGTTGTCATGTCAATAAAACATTGCGCCCCTTTGGCCGTGAGTGAAATATGTTTAATGCGACGGTCTTTGATATCTTCCACTCGGTTAACATAACCCCGTTCTACCAAATCATCGATCAAATGACTGGTCCCACCTAACGATAAATTAAGCACATGGCTAATTTGCGAAACAGACGAGGTGCCGCAACGCTTCAAAAACATAATGGTGACACTTTGCGGCATCGAAAGCTCGTGATCACGAATAAATTGAAGGTGTTGTTTCATACTTGTCTCCATCAATTCGTTTCTAAGGTCGAAAAACAACTGGGCTAATTGTTGAATTTCGGGGGGGTGAGCATTCATGATATATACTTTACTTGACGCAATACTTGCATATATGCAACTTTTTGAGTATACAAGTATTTATGGGCAATGTCAATCTTTTTTGCCACACTCACAGGAAACTCTTAGATAGACCCCAAAGGTGTAATACTAGAGCTGCTTCCAAGCTGATAAAAATTTTGCCGATTTCATAATCTATGCCTAAAAGCGCAGCTTTTAGGCATAGATTATGAAATCGGCCCTATATATTTTAAGAATTTGCTCTAAACTCACTAAGACTTA
>JAGWYZ010000005.1 GCA_018969115.1 Chloroflexota bacterium
CACTGAGTGCTAACACCACAAACATCAACAAATCGGAAAATGCGACGCCACGCCCAGTCATACTAATGCCAATTGGAACCATGATTACGGCTTGGATGATATTTTGCACTTGCCAAATGGTAATACGGTTAAGACTGATCAACAATTGGCTATTGGCTGGTAGCAAAAAGGTGTAATCGAGCGTGCCTTGTTGCACCGCTTTGTTGAAATATTCGGTATTTGGGAAAATAATGCCAAATAAAATACCCATCACCAACTTCCAAACACCGAGCAACACAATCATGTCGCCGTTGCTCCAGCCGCCCAAGGTGTCGGTATTGCTGTAAATCACATTAAGCGAAATCAATTCCCATGCCAACCACATCACGCTTGTCAACAGCTCCACTGCCAAGTTGGCACGATAGGCAAACGCAATATTTATATTGAGTTTAAGAAAGGCCGAAATAATCTTCAAAATCCGCATAACAGGAAATTACGAATTACACACACATCTCATTAGGGCAGATTCTGAGTTGATGAAAGGTTTTGCCGAGTTCACTCTCTATTGCCCACAACTACGCTATGAGCGATAGAGAGTGAACTCGGCCCTTCGTCTTTTAGGAATTTGCGCTATTTGACGACTAGTTACTGACTACTAACGACTGACTACTGACTACTGCATTTTGCATTTTAAGCGCTTCACGCGCAGCCATTTGCTCGGCGATTTGTTTGCTAGGGCCTTGCCCTGTTGCCGCCATCAATTCGCCTAACCAAACTTCGACCTTAAATCGCTTGGCGTGATCTGGTCCTTCGGTTCCAAATAATTGATACCGTGGGGTCACATTCAGCACACTTTGACTCCATTCTTGCAATAACGTTTTTGCATCGCGGTCTAAATTTTCAGTTAATAAAGTATGTGCGAGTGCCTCGAGCAGCGGCACAAAAAAGGCTTGTGCCGCCGCCATGCCTTGATCAAGATAAATAGCCGCTAAAACAGCCTCAAACGCATCGCACAAAATATTAGCACGTTGGCGGCCTCCACTATCCTCTTCACCCTTGCCCAAATTTAACATACTCGGCAACCCAATAGTGTGGGCAAATTGGGCCAAGGTTGCCGCGCGAATGAGGGCCGCCCGTAATGATGTTAATCGCCCTTCACCCAGCGTCGGAAATTGCTGATATAACCATTCAGCAGCAATAAAATTAACAATGGCATCGCCCAAAAATTCTAAACGCTCATTGTTTTGAACCGGCGTTTCTTTCGTTGAATGTTCATTTGCATATGACTTATGAGTTAGCGCCGTGAACAACAACGCTGGGTTTTCAAAAGAAGGTATCACGCTTCAAAACGCTTTAAAACTAAAACACTATTATGCCCACCAAAACCAAAAGAATTATTCATCGCTACCCGCACCGCATGTTTACGCGCTTCTTGTGGCACGTAGTCCAAATCACAACCAGCCGCTAGGTCTGGCTCGGTTAAATTTAAGGTTGGTGGCACAACCCCATCATTAATGGCCGAAACACACGCTGCTGCCTCAATTGCTCCCGCCACCCCCATGCAATGCCCAGTCATACTTTTGGTGCTGCTGGTTGGCACTTTGTAGGCATAATCACCAAACACGGTTTTAATCGCTTTGGTTTCAGATATATCATTTAGCGGTGTGGCCGTGCCATGCGCATTAATGTAGTTTACATCTGTCGGCTGCAAATTGGCATCTGCCAAAGCACGCTTCATGGCGCGGGCCGCGCCAGCCCCGCCTTCAGATGGTGCAATAATATGATGTGCATCTGTCGTTTGTCCATATCCCACAATTTCGACTAAAATGCGTGCCCCACGGGCTAAAGCAAATTCCATCTCCTCTAAAATCATCACACATGCACCTTCGCCCACTACCACGCCATCTCGTTTTTTATCAAATGGGCGCGGCGAGTTAATCGGCAGGGTGACTTTACTCAATGCGCCAATTTGCGCAAAGCCTGTCATGCCTAACTTGGCTACAGTGGCATCAGCCCCCCCCGCTAACATGGCCTTAGCTTTGCCAAAACGCACCAAATCAAAGGCTTGCCCGATACTATCATTGCCAGTGGCACACGCCGATACCGGTGAATAAGATGGCCCCTGAGCATGGGCAACAATCGCGACCATGCCTGCGCCGCCATTGTGCATAAACATCGGCACAATAAAAGGGTTCACTCGTCGCACACCTTTCTGATTCAACACATCATGTTCTGCCACCAATGTTTTATGCCCACCTACTGAAGAACCAATAACAACCCCAACATCTTCGCAAATGTCGGGGGTAATAACCAGCTTCGCAGCTTGCAATGCCTGTTTGGCCGCTGCAACCGCAAAATGTTCATATTGGTCGGCTCGGCGCGATTCCGCCGTATCCATATAGTCATCAACATTAAAATTTTTTACTTCGCAAGCATAGGCGGTAGGCAAGCCGGTTGGGTCAAATTTGGTAATTGGGGCTACGCCCGACTTACCGGCTACCATGGCTGCCCATGTGTCAGCCCAATTTAACCCTAACGGCGTAATGGCCCCAATTCCGGTGATAACAACTCTGCGTAATTGCATAAATAACAATATGAATTTACCAAGCTATAGGCACAATATGCTTATAAAATAACATATTACTAAATAAAGCCTAGCATTTTGTCATTGGTAATTTTCTAACAATTATACGGCGAGTCTGGTAGAATTACGATCTATAAGTGACATGTAATTACATGAGGAAAAATCTCGTATAATACGCGCTACAAATAATCACACTTTGGGGTGTGGCCAAGTGGTAAGGCGGCGGACTTTGAATCCGCAATGCGTTGGTTCGATCCCAGCCACCCCAGTCTCTAAAAATAGAACGGTTTTACTAAAAAAGTAAAACCGTTCTATTTTTATGCCTTGAAAGCTTGGCTTCCATTTAATTTAGGTGTATTCTCAATGATTCGGAGTAAACCCAAAAGATGTAATGTCGAAATCGTGATATGGCCTTAGGAGCAGAGTAAAAGCCCCTGTTCCTAAGGCCATATCGCGATTTCAATGAAAATTTGTTTTATTTACCTTGTTTTATTGAGAAGATACGATGATGTGGCTTTACCTATTTTAAAAACAGCTTTTTGACAATAAAATCGCCCAATTTTGCAGATATCTACGTCTAAATATTTAGCCCCTTTGTCGGGTGATATGTAGATCAATATCTGCTAAACTAGCACGGTATAAAAGCGAACAATACTCATTTTATCGAGTGAACAAAAATAGGAATTGTTAAAAAAGACTTTTGGAAGGATTAAAAAAATCGCATGAAAAACATTGTAGTCATTGGGGTAGGTTATGTAGGCCTACCGATGGCCGCTGGATTCGCCGACTTTGGCAACCGCGTAATGTGTGTTGATGTCAACGAAGACAGAATTGCAGGCTTAAAAAACGGCATAATGCCGATTTACGAACCTGGGTTAGAAGAGCTGACCCGCCGTAATGTCGCCGCTGGGCGCTTGATTTTTACTACCTCATATGAAGATGCGCTGAATGGCAAAGATGCACCGGCTGAATATGTATTTATTGCTGTGGGCACGCCCGAAGGTGTAGATGGCGAAGCAGATTTGCGCTACGTACGGGCTGTGGCCGAGACTATTGCCATCACGATGGATCATCCGTTGATTATCATCAACAAAAGTACAGTGCCAGTAGGAACCGGCGACTGGGTGTCGGATATGGTGCGCAGCAAACAACCCAAACCGATTCCATTTAGCGTGGTGAGTAACCCTGAATTTTTGCGTGAAGGGGCGGCTGTTACTGATTTTATGAACCCTGATCGCGTGGTTTTAGGGTCGTTAGATGAAAACGCCGCTCAAAAAGTGGCTCAGTTATATTTGCCATTGCGTGCGCCGCTCATTATTACCGACTTGCGTACCGCCGAAATGATCAAATATGCCAGCAATGCCTTTTTGGCGACCAAAATTTCATTTATCAATGAAATTGCCAATATTTGTGAAGCATTGGGGGCCGATGTTAAAGAAGTGGCAGCAGGTATGGGCTATGATAAACGTATCGGGCGGGCATTTCTTGATGCAGGCTTGGGTTATGGCGGCTCATGCTTCCCTAAAGATGTCAAAGCCTTGTCGCATATGGCCAACATTCAAGGCAAACACCCGCAATTGCTCGAAGCCGTGATGCAAATTAATGCCGATGCTCGCCGTAGTATTGTGTCAAAAGTGCGCGACTTGGTGTGCACCAACGACAAGCGTACCAGTGGCAGACTCAATCGACTAGAGGGCAAAGTGATTGGGGTGTTGGGTTTGGCCTTTAAAGCCAATACGGATGACATGCGAGAAAGCCAGCCAGTTGACATTATTCGTATGTTGCAAGCTGATGGCGCAACCATTAAAGCTTATGACCCAGTAGCGATGGAAAACGCTGGGCGTTTGCTCAAAAATGTCGTCCTATGCGAGGATTCTTATGAATTGGCCGACGGTTGTGATGCGATTGTAATTGGAACCGAATGGAACGAATTTAAAAATCTCGATTTGGTTAAATTAAAGAAGGCCATGCGTCACCCGATTATTGTTGATGGGCGTAACTTATATGACCCGACCAAAATGCGCGAACTTGGGTTTACCTATCGTGGTGTTGGACGTGGGTATGTATAAAGAACCCTGTTAGTTTTTAGCGCAAATTCTTAAAACGTAAAAAGCCGATTTCACATGCTCTCCCCTAAGCTAAACTTAGGGGAGAGCATGTGAAATCGGCGAAATTTTTTATAAACTTGGAATCTGCTCTATCGTGTTTCCTTTTATTTAACAGGCACGCCCCCAATATCGCCGCTAAACGTGCCTAATGAGGCAAAGATCCACGCTTCGTCAATGCCATCATAGCGAATTTGTAGCCAAGTGCTGTCGCTATTACGGCCAATGACCTCATAACTGCGGCCCCCATAGGCCACACCCACTACAGCATTTGCTGTGCCAGCGCCGCTACGCACATTAGCGGCTGCAATGCGAATATTGATACTTGGTGATTGCGATGCTGTGCTATACGCGGCAGCGGGGGCTGGGCTGGCGCTCACTGCTTGTTCAACGCTACTTGTGCCTAATGCTTCAAACATCCAGCCATAGCTAGAATTTGGCAGCAAAACATAAACCCAACCATTGCTGCGGCTGGCAATGGCGTAGCGCTTGCCGCTGTTGGCGCGACCGATGACGGCCCCGCTGGTGCTGGGGGCGTTGCGTATATTTATCGTTGCGGCATTGACGGTAAAGACCCCATTGGCTGCCGCCGTTGCTGTTGGCGCAGCGGCTGGCTGTTGGCTTACTACGGGTAGATTAGTCGTAACGGCTTGTGGCATTAGCGTTGGGGTACTAGCAGTAAGGCTAGGCATGGTCCCATACACCACCCCATGCAAAGTGGCTAATGTCATCACCATGCGCACATCCATGCCTTCTTCGCTCAAATGAAATTGTGGGGCAATTTCATTCGCTAACCCATTATTGGGCAGGTCTCGGCTTGCAGCATGTAAATCGATGACAGGCACACCATATTCATTGCCCAAATGCCGCACTACATTGTTAATGTAATCTTGCGGCGCACCCCCCTGCCGATATTCCAATTCATCGGCTTTGGTCATGAGCAATGGCAACACGCCTTGGCTGAGTGTATAGTCTAAAATTCGGCGATATTCGCCTTCAAATTCGCGCCAACGATGTTGGTCGCCGGTGCCGAGTGAAACGACTAAGATGCTAGCACGTGAGGTTTTTAGCTCGCAGGCCAATGGCCCATCACCGCCACATTTGCTCGGGTCGGCCCAAGTTGGGTCGAAGGCGGCAGCCGCGTTAAAGCTGCCGGATGTTGCCACACTACCGCGATTAAACGAGACTGAAAACCTTTGATAGGCTCCCATCAAACCTGGGTAAGTATTGACACTAAAGCCACCGCTAGCGGCCCGACCAAAATAAACATTTGGCTCAGAATTACAGTCACCGATGACCGCGACAATACTGGTGTCGCGCCCATAGCTGGCTGCATTGGCATAAATTTGGCGAGCGCGGGCGCTGATATTGGGAATGCCTTTAGGGGGCGTGCGCACAACTGAAGTTTGAGCTGTTACGACATCATCCATAATTGGCAAGGCATCAAGATTGCCGCGTGAGCGCACATCTTGCACATGCAACCATAATTTGCTATTGCCTTCGCGTACCAACAAAAAGCCATAACGACTGTCTTTGCCAGCAACATAAAAACATTGTTGCTTTATCAAACGGGTCACGACAGGTGCGTCCCAACGTGGTGCGCCACGTGCAAGGGTGCTATCGACATCGATCATGACTTGGGCTGTTTCATTGCCTAGCGGTGGGCAGTTATCCATTGGCAAAGCCAAAGGTGCGGCGTTAATAAGGTGTGCTGTGTATTGGCCAAATAGCGCACTCAATATTGCCATGCCCAAAATGAGGCGTGTCGCAGCATATAACATTAGGGTAGAGAAGGGTTTTATACTTCGATTCATGCGAATACTCTTGACTAAGATTTTAATACTATTGAGTGTGGTGGGTTGTGGATCTGCACCCACGCCCCCAGCAGCGCCACCCAATACGGCTGTGCCTGCGGCAGCGACTGCCACCGCGGCGCCGCTGCCCACTGTTACTGTTGCTATTAAGCCAATATCTGCACCCGTAACCATTGCCCCGACTATGGCGACGACAACAGTGCCAACAGTTGCACTAACCATAACCCCAATTGCCCAAGCAATCACCACAAATACTGCTACGCCAGTCACAAAGCCTAATACCATCCCATCTGATTTTTCGCCAAAGGTGAGATCGATATGGAATACGGTGAATGGATCGAATACAACTAGCGGCACTTGTGCTGGGGGAGCGATTTTGCCAGTGTATGGTTTGGTTGAGATTACCCCGCAAGGTAATGACACTTTAATTTGGAAAAGCCAAGAACCACAACCTTATACCTTCAGAAAATTAGGGCCAAATCAATATCAATTTAAAGGGCCAAGCGGGTTGGGGCTAGGTGAGCAAACCATGACGGTAACTTTTAACAATGAAAAAGCCTTACGCATGGTGCATCAACTTGTGCCAAGCAAAGACCCTGCTTGTACGCACACCTTTAACTATACGGGTGAATATCGCTGGGATCGACCATCATAAGTTTGGGCAGAGGGGCAGAGTTACAATTTTGTCACCTTGCCCCTTTCAAACAATAAAACCTCTTTGTTATGCTATTTAATTCGATCGCGTTTTTTGCCTTTTTCCCCATTGTCACCGCGATCTATTTTGCCTTAGGTAGGTCAAGCATTGCACCGGCACGCGCCCAACGTTGGCAATGGTTGTGGTTGCTGGCGGCTAGCATTTATTTCTACTTGGCCGGACCGATCCCCATCTACATTCTCATTTTAGTCTGCACGATTGTGGTGGACTATGCCGCAGGACTGTTAATCGAAAACACCCATGGTCAGCCGCGTCGTTTTTGGCTTATTCTAAGTATTATTGTCAATATTGGCGCATTAATGCTATTTAAATATGTGCATTTCTTTACCGATCAACTCGATTTGTCGCCGCTTGTGCGCGAATGGATGCTGACGGGCTTAAATGCCACCAATACCACTGTTTACACTTGGCTTGGCTTGCCAGCCCAAACATTTACTGATTTACTATTGCCAGTCGGCCTATCGTTTCACACATTTCAATCTTTGTCTTATACCTTCGAGGTGTATTATGGGCGGCAGCGGGCCGAGCGCAATTTGGGCATTTTTGCGCTTTATGTCATGTTTTACCCACAATTGGTGGCTGGACCGATTGAACGTCCGCAAAACCTGCTTGGCCAATTTCGAACACACCACACTTTTGATTACGTCCGTGTCACCGATGGTTTGCGTTTAATCGCTTGGGGGCTGTTTAAGAAAATGGTCATCGCCGATCGGCTCGCTACCTTGGTTAACCCTGTTTATAACCACCCTACCCAATACCAAGGTATACCGCTTGTGCTCGCCACGTTTTTTTTCACGTGGCAAATCTATTGTGATTTTTCAGGTTATAGTGATATTGCTATTGGCTCGGCCAAGGTGATGGGCTTCAAGTTGATGGATAATTTCCGTGCTCCCTATTTGGCCCGTTCTATCTCCGATTTTTGGTCGCGTTGGCATATTTCACTTTCAACTTGGTTTCGCGATTATCTCTACATTCCACTCGGTGGTAATCGTGTTTCGGCATGGCGTTGGCAATTCAACGTATTTATCGTTTTTCTCGTGAGTGGTTTTTGGCATGGTGCAAACTGGACTTTTATCGTGTGGGGGGCACTGCATGGGGCATATTCAATTGGCGAAATTTGGCTGCGAAAATTGACACGTCTTTATCCACCATCCCCCCAAAAAAGATGGCTTTCTGGGATCAAATGGTTTAGCACCTTTGTGCTAGTGGCCTTTGCGTGGGTATTTTTTCGCGCTAATCATGTCGGTGATGGCATTTACATCGTGCGCAATATGCTTGTGGGTTGGTCAAGCCTCTTCACCAGCGCTGGGCGTTCGATCATTTGGAATGGTGTAGGACAGCCGAGCGAAATATTGCTTGCTTTTGGGCTAATCGCTTTGCTATGGTTAATTGAGGCCACACAACCGCGCCTACATTGGGGCGAATGGCTTAAACGCCAACCAACTTGGTTGCGGTGGAGTGTTTATTATGTCGCTGTTTTTAGTTTATTGCTTTTAGGGCGCATCGGGGCCGAACAGTTCATCTATTTTCAGTTTTAATATTTCGAGATATCGTAGCTATTAGAAATAGCACGCTGGACTATACAAATCTTGCCTTTGCAGGCTAAGAGTTTAGGCTGCAGAAGCGGGCTTTGTGCGCCCAGTGCGGGATTTTAATCCTTCATTCTTTTTATTGCACCAGCGCTTTATCCAGTTTCCACCCTTTTTCTGTCCAAATCAAAGCCCAAGTGATGAAAAATTTCTGGGCATTGTTTGCACCTTCTTGTGATATAAGTTCTACCCGTGCTCGATTGGCATCGACTTGGGTAACGGTGTAATTCAAAATTTTGGTGTTTTGATACCCAGCTTGCCATTTATCAATGGGTTGACCTGCCTGAAAAGCCGAGCTGAACATGCTATATGCATCTTTATAGCTTTTGGCTGACAACAATTGATAAAAATGATCAGCCGCATCAACATGCGTACCAGCCAATGGGCCAGATTTTTCGCCAATTTGCACCAGTTTTAGCGTTGCTGGGTCAAGTTTATAGCGCGTAAGGGTGCTGCCACTGGGGCAACAATTGGGTTCATAACCGGCATAAATCGGCAACGTCACTTGTAATTCACCCGCTTGCACCGATGCACCCATCTTATAACCCGGCAAAGCCGTTACAAATTTAGGTTTACCGTCTTCACCCATCGTATAAACCAATGTGCCAGTGCTGCCTGCGGTGCCGCCCGAATGTAATGGAATCACGGCTTCTTCTTTGCCATCACTCGAAAAGTCGCCATATCGAATCGATTCAAGCATGGCATGGCCATAAGCTTCATTCCCTGCCGTTAAATATGGCCCTGCAAAACCCACTGGCTTGCCATCTACTGATGGGTCATATTTCAATTTTGGCTCAGTTGTTAACACTTTAAACCAATTGGTGGTGCGCAAGGCCGAATTTAGCGAAGGAGTGCTGCCCGAAATTTCGGCGCTGGCGCTGTCAAGTAACCATTGTTTCGCCTTGCTGTTCCATGCTAATGCCCACTGCACTACATAGGTCGAGCGTATTTCACCATTATCGGTTTTCTCAAAGGCCACAATTTGTGCTTTAACCTGCCCTTTGGGGGCTTCGGTAATTTCGGGTGGCTTGCCACTAAAGGTGGTGTTTTTATACCCATCTCGCCATTTTTCAAATGGCGTATTTACTTGAAATGCAGGGCTAAAAAATTTATAGGCCTCGGCGTATTTTTGTTGATTGAGCAAAGCATAAAATTGACCAACTGTGGGAACCTTGGCTTGCTCAAAAGGGGTATCGCTATAGCTGGTTTGCACTAACTTATTGCCACTCAAGATATATTTTGTTGCACTCTCGCCACTGGGGCAACAATTTCCTTCCCAGCCAGCATATACGGGTTGAGGAATCACCAACTCATTATTTTCAATTTTGGCAAACATCTTGTAGCCCAGCACTTTTTCAATCATTTTGGGTTTGCCATCGACTACCCCAAATAATATCACCCCAAAAGCTCCGCCTGTGCCGCCTGATTCCAATACAATGGCTGCCTCTTCTTGACCATCGCCCGAAATATCGCCAAAG
The DNA here is from genome assembly GCA_018969115.1 of Chloroflexota bacterium. GTDB lineage: Bacteria > Chloroflexota > Anaerolineae > J036 > Brachytrichaceae > AQU-03. The sequence continues at coordinate 10,265 of JAGWYZ010000005.1, forward strand.
GCAATTTGTTGTAATAAAGCAAAACCGCCAATCTCAGACCCTTTAATCGTTACATAGGGGCCGCGCTTCACTGTCGAATTTAATTGATCGCTTTCAGCCTTGTTAAAAACAAGGGCCGGATCAGTTGTTACAACTTGCTCCCAATTCACTTTTCGCATATCTACTTTAGGTATGGGAGTATTGAGCATGGCGGTAGGCGCAATCGTTGGGGCTGTTGTTGGTTGTGATGCCCCAGAGCCACTACTCGTGGTTGCTGTTGTTGGTGCAGCAGGCGGCGCTGGTGGCACCGCCGTAATCGGCGGCGCCGTTGTAACTGTTGGCAGCGCTAACGGCGTTGGCAACACAGTTGCTGGTACTGCAATCGTTGGGGTGGGGGCCAATACCGTTGGGATGCTGGTGGCGCGTGAACATGCCGCCAATGCAAACATTGCTATAAATGAAAGATGAGAAAGCGTTTTTATAACCATATGTAAATCTCCCATTACAAAATCAAACACATGAATTGTAATCATTTAAGATGACGAGCGCATGACAAAACAGCAGCGATCTGATGACAAAAAAATAACAATCTGATTTTAGGTGTTTCAGATTCTAATCAAAACAACGACAAATCGAAACAACCAAAATCAGCAATAAAAATTGTCACCAAATTCTTATTTACACTGTTGTACTTGTACGGCTGGCAAGTCAATCACCCCTTGATTTCCAGCCATATCTGTCGCCACTACTACCGTTTTTAGCGTGCCCGCGCCCGTTTTTAATGTCATTGAGGCCGAGGCCCCAACATCAATGCTGAACGTATAGTTATCTTTGCCTGCCGCTATCATGTCTTTGGCTTTGGCCACCCCGATTGCAATTTTATCCTTCAAAAACACATACTCAATTCGCGCCTCGGCAACGCCGCTTGGGTCGCTAAATTTAATCGCAAGGGTTGCTTGCGTAGGCTTTGTGCCGCAATTGTTACCATAATACACAATGTTAGGACCGATCTTTTGACTGGCAACCTTGGGTGCTTGCACATCTTTGGTGGTGCTGGCAATGGTTTTAATATTATTTTCTGTCAATTGCCAGCGCGTGGTTTTGTCATCCCAGCCTAGCTTCCAAGTGCCATTAAACTTTTGGGCTGTATTGCCCACTTTCCCATTAATATCAACAAAAACCAAATTGCTGGGCAATAATTTTGTGCTGATGCGAATCTCTTTCAAATCAGCATAACCCGTTTGCCAAGCATCAAATTCTTGTTGGGTCTGTAAAGATAGCGCAAGCATGTCGTAGGCTTCTTTTAACTTTTTGCTATTCAGCAATTTGTAAAACTGCTCCACCACCATGACCTGAGCTTCGGGTGCACCCTCGTTACTCGATTTTAGCTCTTTTAGTGCAAAATCAGCCGCCCCTGCCACCAATTTGTAATGTTTGGTGTTAAACCCACTCGGACAACAATTTGGCTCAAAGCCAGCCACAATGGGCCGCGTCACTACCAATTCGCCATCCTCGACACTCACGCTCAGTTTATTGCCATCTAACACCGCCACCAATACCGGTTTATTGGCGGTGTCGGGGCTAAAGATCAACGCACCCACATTACCCGCGCTGCCCCCCGGCGATAACATAATGATTGCTTCGGCCTGACCATCATCAGAAATGTCAGCATACATAATACTATCTTTTAAAATGCCGGCATGGCCGGCCACCTCTGCCCCACCAAAAGTGGCTTTGGCGCGTATAAAAGGCCCTTGGTCAACTTTGCTCACCTTTAACGCATCGTCTGTAGCTTTTTTATCGAAGCTCAGTTGTGGGTCTGTGGTCAGGGTCTGTTTCCAATTCACACTTTTTAAGGCTGTAATGGGTTTGGTGGTGCTAATGACAGGCGCGGTTGCCACTGCCGTAGGCGCTGGGGTATTTTGTTGTCCTGCCAATGCAGTGGGAATCGGTTTGCCAATGGGCTGTACCGATGCTGATTTGGGAGCGGACGTAGTCGGAATGATGATCGAACACCCCCCGACAAAAATAAGCATTGCGGTTGCTATTGCCCCGCCAGATAATTTAATAATGCGCTTTAGGTTCATATGTTGTCCTTGAATCGATGAAGCTGACCTCTTACAAAATTGTAATGCTAATTTTTTGTTATGGGTGCATTCATCTTTGCCAGTTATGATCTCGACCAACATGCTGCCCAACGATGCTTATAACGCCCAATTACTCGCCCATGTGCACCCACCTGAATGGCATAACCCAACCCCACAAGCCAAATATAATTTAGTCGTCATTGGCGCAGGTTCGGCTGGGCTAATCTCAGCCATTGCCGCGGCTGGGTTGGGTGGCAAAGTAGCCTTGATCGAAAAAAATTGGATGGGTGGCGATTGCCTCAACAGCGGGTGTGTGCCATCAAAAACCATCATTCGCTCGGCCAAAGTAATGGGTGAGATACAGCGGGCGGTGGCGTTAGGGGTGAATGTGGCGACACCCCAAGTCGATTTTGCCGCTGTAATGCAACGCATGCGGCGCGTGCGGGCGGGCATTAGCCACCACGATTCGGCCCAACGGTTTACCGAGTTAGGGGTCGATGTGTTTTTTGGCGAAGGCCAATTCACCAGCGCGAATACGGTCGACGTGCGAGATGCACAAGGCAGCCGCGTCAGCCTCAACTTTAAAAAAGCCATCATTGCTACCGGGTCACGCGCCCTCGTTCTACCCATTCCCGGCCTAAAAGAGGCTGGCTATTTAACCAATGAAACGGTTTTTGAATTGACCGAACGCCCAGCGCGGCTTGCGATTATTGGCGTGGGACCAATTGGTTGTGAATTAGCCCAAGCATTTCAACGATTGGGCAGTGCCGTCAGCGTGTTTGATATTGCGCCCCAAGTATTGCCACGCGAAGAACCCGCTGCCGCAAAAATTGTGCAACATGCTCTTGAGCGTGACGGGGTGAAGTTGGCGCTCGCTAGCATGATTGAACAGGTGACACAAACAGGCGCAACCAAATACATTCACTTTAATAACGCGAGCGGCGCACATAGACTTGAAGTCGATGCTATTCTGATGGCCGTTGGGCGCACCCCAAATATTGAAAATCTTGGGCTAGAGCGCGTAGGCGTAAAAACCGACAAAACTGGCGTTTGGGTCGATGATTATTTGCAAACCAGCAACCACAACATTTTGGCGGCGGGTGATGTGTGTATGGCTTACAAATTCACCCATGTGGCCGATTTCTCAGCCCGCATCGCCTTGCAAAATGCTTTATTTTCGCCTTTTGGTATTGGTCGCCGCAAATTTAGCAATCTTGTTATCCCTTGGTGCACCTATACCGACCCCGAAGTGGCGCATGTTGGGTTATATGCCCACGAAGCCCAAAAACAAAACATCGCCTACGACACTTTCAAGGTTCCGCTCAGCGCAGTTGACCGCGCTATTGCCGATGATGAAAACGAGGGTTATGTGTCGGTGCTGACGCGCAAGGGCAGCGATGTCATCCTCGGGGCCACAATTGTGGGGCGACATGCTGGCGAATTGATTAGCGAAATTACACTGGCCATGACAAACAAACTCGGCCTCAAAGCCATCGCAAGCACCATTCACCCATACCCAACCCAAGCCGAGGGCGTGCGCAAAGCCGCCGATGCTTGGAACCGCACCCGACTCACCCCACGCGCCAAAACATTGTTGGGGCAATGGCTGGCATGGGGGCGGCGTTGATTGATTGCCGCGCCCAAAATCTCCGACAAAATATAGTGGTTTTGTCTATTTGGTTGTGCTAACTTTGGCCCCATAATGGATGAAAACACCAAAGAGGGGCTAGAACGTAATCTTATCGCCATTGACTTAATGGCTGTATTTCTTGTCATAACGGGTGGGTTGTTGTGGCTATTTGTGCCTAGCCTTACGACGTGGGGCTTATGGTCAAACATGGCGCTCAATTTTGGCAAGCTATGGTTGGCGGTTATTGTTGGGCGCGGGTTAGGCAATATCATCATCGGCCTCTTTCGCCTTAACATCTACGATTCATATAAACGTCTGATCGGGCTAAATCTATTGCTCACTGTGCCATTTATGCTGGGCTGGGCGGCATTTGCCGCACAATGGGCTGCTAGCCCAGTTACCAATCTTGCCAGTGGATTTTTGCTTTATGTTTTGGCGTTATTGTCGTGTATTGTGGCCCACACCCTTGTTATTTCGCTCACCTTCGGTGCAATCTATCGTATTGTCAATTTTGGGGTGTGGGTGATTGGTTTTATTGTGTTTTCATTCGCACCTGTTGGGCAATGATTTGAAGCGCCTTGACCTGCGTTGTTTTTAGCGGTTTAATGAGACAATTGCTCCATTATTCTAAGCACATTACGTAATCGCCTTGGGGCGTTTGACCGCGACGTTCAACGCCATCTTATTACTTCTGCCATTTTGGCCATAACGCTAGATGGTGGTATCAATACTGTTTTATTTAACCTCTATTTGTTGCGTCTGGGTTATGGGCCAGATCTCGTTGGCGCGGTTAATTCGGTCGGGATGGGGGTGTTTGCGATTGCATGCATCCCAGTTGGGCGTTTATGCGAGCGCTATAGTTTATTACCCATTATGCGAGTGGGAATGGTTCTCATTTTCATTGGTAGCCTATTTGTGCCGCTGGTCGGTTGGTTGCCGCCGACAACCCATACTGCCGTGCTGGTCATGAGTGCCATCATTTCAAACCTTGGGTTTGCGGCTTATTTCGTGGCTGGTGCGCCTTATTTGGGGGCACTCAGCACCATCCAACAACGCACCAGTATTTTTTCAATGCAATCGGCTACATTCGCGGTTTTTGGGTTTGCAGGCAGTTTGATTGGGGGCAATTTGCCTGGCTTGCTCGCCAATATGGGCATCGGCGATATTAATCAACCCTTGCCTTATCAATGGACATTGTGGCTGGTGCCCATTTTTTTGCTTGTATCGCTTTATTTGGTCTCGCTAATGCGTGATGTAAATACCAATGACAATGCGATCTTGTTAGATGACGATGCCTCATCTGCAGATCTATCTAGCACCGAGCCAAGCAAATTAAATGGGTTAAAACAACCAGCCCAAGCCGCGTTTTTGCTATTGGCGTTTTTCGGCTTGTTGCGCTTTTTACAAGTCGGCGGGGTCGCCAGTATGCAAACTTTTTTTAATGTGTATATGGACCGTGAATTACATGTTAGCACCGCCACCATCGGCAATATTCAAGCGCTCGCCAAATTATTGGGCGTGCCTGCCGCCTTTGCCATTCCTTGGTTTACGCACAAGCTCGGCAGTGCTGGCACAGTCATCTTGGCTTTGTGTGTTGCTGCTCTTGGCATGTTGCCTATGGCATGGATCCCAATTTGGTGGGTGGCAGCAACCGGCTATATTTTTGTATGGCTGACTACCCCAGCGCGTTATGCTGCCTTCATGGTCTTTATCATGTCTAGTACCCCCAGCAGTCAGCACGGCACACTTAATGGTTCACAAGAAGGGTTGGCGGGTTTAAGTTTTGCTGTTGTTGCCTTACTTGGTGGTTATATGATCCAATCGCTTGGCTATTCGCTACTTTTTACCCTCAGCGCATCATCCATGTTATTGGGGGCTGGGCTGCTGGCGTTATATGTTTGGCGTGGGCATAAGACTTAACATATAAATAAGCTTTGTCGACAAGCATCATATTTGCAAGGATATCACCTCATATAATAGATGGTGTATTTAGACCAAATTAATCGTTCTCAACAAAGTCTATGCATATTTAAAGCGGTTTCCAGCAAAAATTTAAGAAAAAGGGTTGCAAGTCTTAGTTCATTCGCGTTAGTCTCTCAGTCTCTCAGTCTTACTTATGGATACGAATGTTGATGATGTGCATCAATGGTTGTGAACAACAGAATGAAGTGGCTCACGTGGTCTATCAAATCTTACATGATACCTTGCCATGCTCATGCCAAAAGCCCCATTATTTTACTTTTCAGCAATTAGGGGACTGTGCGTAATGAAGCACAGTGATGCGGCTTATAGCTTTTGCGATATACAAAGCGATCTTAGAGAGTGTTTCTTAAATCAATTTTCACTTTTTTGTCAGCTGAAATCATGTGGTTTTATCAAATCAGAGAGCATATTTAGACAAAACGAATGCCAAAATCACTACATGGCCTTTGGGAATAAGGGCAAAGCTTTTGTCTCCAAAGGCCATGTAGTGATTTCGACATTCTATCTATTTAAACGCTTATTGATCAATTGCACTGATTTATCGGGCATAATCACTGACCATGACCGAGTCATCTTCATCTTTTTTTGATCTCAGCAATAAAGTTGCCCTCATTACTGGCGGCTCACGTGGTATTGGCGAAGCCATTGCTCACGCTTATGCCCAACATGGGGCCAAAGTTGTGGTTGCCAGTCGTAAAATTGACAATGTGAAACCCGTTGCTGATGCCATTAATGCTGCCGGTGGGCATGCTATCGCCATTGCTTGCCACACTGGCGACCGCGCCCAAATTAAGGCCATGATTGCCCGCACCGTTACCGAATTTGGCGGTTTAGACATTGTGGTCAACAATGCCGCCACCAATCCGCATTTTGGCTCATTACTAAGCGCTACCGATGAGCAATGGGATAAAACCTTTCAAGTCAATGTCAAAGGCTATTTTGCGGTTATTCAAGAAGCCGCGCCCTATTTCATAAAACAAGGGCACGGCAAAATTATCAATATGGCCTCGGTGGCGGGTATTTCGCCCGGGCAAATGATGGGGATTTATAGCGCCAGCAAAGCTGCCGTGATTATGATGACAAAATCGTTGGCGCAAGAATTGGCGACCCAAGGCATTCAGGTTAATGCGATCGCACCCGGTGTGATCGAGACCAAATTTAGTACGGCATTATGGAGTAATGCCCACTTAACCGCAACGGTGAAACGCAAAGCCGGGCGCATTGGTCAGCCCGATGATTTGGTGGGCACGGCTCTTTTCCTCGCTTCGTCTGCCTCAGACTATGTCACTGGCACGGTCATCATTGTCGATGGTGGGCTTGAGGTTGGCGGCTCGTTTTAGCCCCAACCGCCACCACCGCCTGGGGCTGAGGCCTCACCGAGTGTGGGACCAAGCATTTCGACAATCGTAGCGGGTGAATCGCCGATGATGCCGGTGACACCTAGCGTGATCATTCGGCGAATATCATCACGCTCATTTACTGTCCACGTGTTTACGCCTAAATGCTGTGCCCCTAGTTCAGTCATTAGCTCTGGCGTAACCAAGGCAAAATGAGGATGATGGAAAGACAACTGCATATCGCTCAAGTCAACATTGTGCAAAGCAGCCAGCGTTTTTTCGCCATAATATAAGAAGCCACGTGGCACGGCGGGCGCATGTTTCAAAATTTCGCGGATAGAGTTGGCGCTAAATGAAGAGAACACTACACGATCGCCCATGTCATATTGGCGCACTACTGCCGCTACCGCCGCCTCTAGCCCATCGCCTTGGGTTTCGTTATTTTTTAGCTCAACATTAAACAAGAATGGAATGCCATCGGTGCTGGCATCACGCATGGCCTCGAAAATTTCGGCTAAGGTCGGCACACGCTCGCTTTGACCAGCGTCATACTGGCGAATTTCTGCCAATGTGAGGTCGCTAACATTGCCTGTGCCATTTGTAGTGCGATCAAGCGCTAAATCATGAATGACAATGACTTCGCCGCTTTTGCACAAACGCACATCAAACTCAATGCCATGTGCGCCTTGTTTATGTGCCAAACGCATCGCCCCAATGGTATTTTCGGGGTAATAGGCCCGCGCCCCACGATGCCCAATAATCAATGGATGTGAAAGGGAAGTTTTAAGCCAGTAATTCATGCTGAATATTTTAAATGCAAAAATCGGGTTTCTTCAAGAAACCCAATTTTTGAATTGCACAAACTGATCTTCCAAATCACGAACGGCAAAACAAGTTTTTGCCAAAATCACTATTTCGCCATCCTCAATAATGATGGTGAATGATAGTGAAATAGTGATTTCGGCATTTTGTTTATTTCCGCTCGATCTGTGCCCCTAATTTGCGTAATTTCTCATCAAACCTTTCGTAACCACGCTCAATTTGCGAAATATTACCGATCACACTTTCGCCTTTGGCACACAAAGCGGCAATTACTAGTGCCACACCAGCCCGAATGTCGGGGCTTTGCACACGATCATCGTGCAATTGTGATTTGCCTTGAATAACGACACGATGTGGATCACATACCACAATTTGCGCCCCCATGCCTATTAAACGATCGACAAAATAGAGGCGACTCTCAAACATTTTTTCGTGAATCATGATTGTACCTTCGGCTTGGGTGGCTGCCACAACTACAAGGCTCATAGCATCGGCTGGGAAGCTTGGCCAAATACCATCATCGATTTTAGGAATAGCCCCACCAAGGTCTGGCACGATTCGTAGCTGTTGACCGCCTGGCACAAAAATATCTTCGCCGCGTCGCTCAAATTCAATCCCTAAGCGACCCAACATAATATGCGTCATGCGGTGGTCTTCGGGGCGGGCATTGTGAATGAGAATACCATCGCCGATGACGGCCCCTAACACGATAAAACTGGTTACTTCGATATTATCGGTGCCGACTGTAAATTCACAGCCATGCAATTTTTGCACACCGTGAATGGTGAGCACATTTGAGCCAATATTATGAATATGAGCGCCCATTTTGACCAAGCAATGACACAAGTCTTGCACATGAGGTTCGCTGGCCACATTGCGCAAAATGGTGCTGCCTTGTGCCAACACAGCAGTAGTGATGGCATTTTCGGTCGCGGTTACACTGGCTTCATCTAACATAATATCGGCTCCGGTAAGTTGCTGCGCCGAAAATCCAAAATCACGCCCAATATTGATCTCGGTGCCCAAGGCACGCAACACCAAAAAGTGGGTGTCGAGACGGCGGCGTCCGATTACATCACCACCGGGTGGTGGTAGGGTAATTTGGCCGGTGCGAGCCAACATTGGCCCAGCCAATAAAATACTGGCGCGAATGGCACGACATAAATCTGAATTGAGGGTGGTGGTGTTAACATTTTTTGCATGAACACGCACACTATTATCAGCAACCCATTCAACATTAGCCCCCAATGATTCAACTAATTTAAGCAATGCCAACACATCACGAATGCGTGGCACATTGTGCAGGGTGACAGGTTCATTGGTAAGCAAGGTGGCGGCAATGAGTGGAAGGGCAGCATTTTTGTTGCCTGATGGTGTAACTTCGCCGTGAAGTCGCACACCACCTTTAATGACATATTCTGGCATGGTTGTATCTTCGGTGAATTTTACGCACTTATTAAGTAGCGCGATGGGCGTAAAGTATACAAGTGCCTGACGCAAACAATAGCAATTAAAACAAATTTTTGCTGAAATCACTATGGCAGCTTGTTGGGGAGTGCTCCGCATTATTGAGAAGATATGTAAGCAGCTTACAAATTAGAGATAATTCAATCTTGATATGCCATACGATTTTTCAAACAAAGTAGCCGTAGTCACCGGCAGCGGACGCGGTATTGGGCGGGCTATTGCGCTGAACCTTGCCAGCCAAGGGGCCGATATTGTGGTTAATTATTTTCGCAAACGCGAGCCAGCCGAAGAAACCATGCGTGAGATCGAAGCGATGGGGCGCAAAGCCATTGCCGTAAAAGCCGACATGGGCGAGCCAGACCAAATTGAGAAACTAATTGACGAAGCCGTTAGTGCCTTTGGCGGTTTCGATATTTTGATCAATAATGCCGCGTCGGGTTATTTTCGGCCTGTGCTCGAGCAAAGAATTAAGGGTTGGGACTGGACGATGAATATTAACGCCCGCGCTGCGCTGTTTACATCGCAAAAAGCCGCCCCCATTATGGCCCAACGAGGCGGTGGGGCTATTGTCAATATGATGAGCATTGGCAACTTGCGCACCTTGCCCGATTATGTTGTCATTGGTGCATCAAAAGGCGCGCTTGAAGTGGTGACGCGCTATTGCGCAGTTGAGTTGTCATCGCTCAATATCGTGTGCAACGCTGTTTCACCTGGGGTGATCGAAACCGATGCGCTTAATTACATCACCTTTAAAGATCAAATGGTGAGCGGCGCTATTGAGCGTACCCCCGCCGGTAAATTGGTTACGCCTGATGATGTCGCCAAATGTGTCGCCTTTTTGTGCAGCCCCGATGCTCACATGATTCGCGGTCAAACCATCATCATAGATGGTGGTTACACCATTTCTGCCAAATAAATAAATTACGAATTACAAATTACGAATCGTGAATTGCTTATTCGATTTGTAATTTGTAATTCGTAATTCGTAATTCCCATGCTTCCCCCCTTTAAACTTGAACGCTATTTTGCGCCCTACGAGCACACAGTGAAATATCTGTTGTGTAGTTCAGATTGTGAATCATTGAGCATTGCCGAATTACTTGCAATGGAATCCGATGCGCAAGCTCAATTTCAGCAACATTGGCTGGGTTATACCGAATATGAGGGCGCGCCAGGCTTGCGTCGGGAAATTAGCCATATTTACACCCATATTCAGCCTGAACAAACTTTAGTTTTTTCGGGAGCAGAAGAAGCTATTTATTGGTTTATGCATGCGGTATTGACGGCGGGTGATCACATAATTGTGCACACACCGTGTTACCAATCATTAGCCGAGGTTGCACGTGGCATTGGTGCACAGGTTGCGCCTTGGTTGGCCCATGAATCAGCCGCTTGGGCGCTTGATTTAGACAAGTTGCGCAGTGCCATTCGTCCAAACACCCGCGCCATTGTGGTCAATACGCCGCATAACCCCACTGGCTGTCTGATGACAGCAGACCAATTTGCCGAGCTGCATCGCATTGCTGATCAACACGGCATTGTGGTTTTTTGTGATGAGGTCTATCGTGAATCTGAATACGAGTTGGCTGATCGCTTGCCTGCCAGTTGTGATCTTAGCCTAAATGCTGTATCACTTGGTGTAATGTCAAAAACGTATGGGTTGGCGGGTTTGCGCATTGGCTGGGTCGCCACACGTAATCGTGCCATCTTTGAACGCATGGCCCAACTCAAAGACTATTCAACCATTTGCAACGCTGCCCCCAGTGAGTTTTTAGCTGAATTAGCGCTGCGTCATCGTGTTGTAATTACCCAACGCAATCTTGATATTATTCAAAAAAATCTTGTGTTGCTGGATGGCTTTTTTGCCCGCCACAGCAATATCATGTCATGGCAGCGCCCCAAGGCTGGCACGATTGCCTTCCCACGCCTCATTGGGTACGATGTTGCTTCATTCTGCCACAACTTAGTGACTCAATCGGGCGTGTTATTATTACCCGGCACGTTATATGACGACCGCGACAACCATTTTCGCATCGGTTTTGGGCGCAAAAACATGCCTGAAGCGTTGGCAGTGCTGGAGCAGTTTATCGGGAATTAGGGATTGAGGATTCTTGTGACTCGTGACTCATGAGTCACAAGAATCCTCAATCCCTAATCCTCAATCCCCAACCTCACAAAAATGATGACAAACCAACCTAAAGGCTACATTTTGGCCGAAATCGAAATTACTGATGCCGAGGTATACCCACGCTATGCTCAACACGTTGCACCCTTGGTAGAAAAATACGGTGGGCGCTATTTGGTGCGTGGGGGCAACCCCCAAGCAATTGAGGGCGAACGTGACTTAAAACGAGTTGCGCTACTTGAGTTTCCAAGTATCGAGCAAGCCAAAGCGTTCTATTACTCACCCGAATATCAGGCGGTAGCTCAATATCGCTGGGTCGCGGCAAAATCTGCATTGTTTTTGCTACAGGGGGCATAAATACTTACCGAAGCCACCTTATTAACCGCCTGTGAATGGTTAGCCGAGCGTGATGCAGATTTGGCACGGGTCTTAGCGCGTTATGGCCCCCCGCCTTTATGGGCGCGCTCGCCCGGTTTTGCTACGCTCGTCTATATTATTCTTGAACAGCAAGTATCGCTGACCTCGGCGAAGATAACGTATCAGCGCTTTTGCGATATTGTTCAGCCATTGACCCCGCAGAATGTGCTAAATATGACAGCAGAACAGGTGCAGCGGATTGGCCTAACCCGACAAAAAAATCGTTATTGTCGTGAACTCGCTCAAGCTATTTTGGTTGGTCAACTTGACCTTGAGGCATTGACGACGTTAGATGATGACACGGTGCGGGCGCAATTAACCCAAGTGGTCGGTATTGGTCATTGGACGGCAGATGTATATTTGTTAATGGTCTTGTTACGGCCCAATATTTTGCCCAAAGGCGATATTGCGTTGTATGCAGCGGCCCAATCGATTAAAAGATTGGGCCAGCAGCCAAATTATGAAGAATTCAGCCAATTGGCCGAGGATTGGCAGCCCCATCGCGCCACCGCTGCGCGAATTTTGTGGCATCATTATTTGTGTGAAAGAGCAAAATAAAGTGATTTACCTATGTCGTTGGATGCATTTCAGCGTGATGCTATTGCTTTTGTCAGGATGTGCCACAGCACAAGTATCACCCACGCTTGTACCATACCAATATTTACCCCAAGCCTATCCATTACTGCTGTTGCAACTAGCGTTGCAAGTGTCACTTCAAGCCCAATTCTGCAAGCAACCAATAAACTGATCAACCAATGTAATGCATGGCTTTACGCACCCGTGACACACATTTTGGCAAGGTTCGAATGACATAATCGATTTCAGCCTCGGTTGTGTCATAACCCAAGGTGATGCGTAAGCCACCGAGCGCCCATTCATGTGCAATACCCATTGCCACCAACACCCCTGATGGTTCTGGGTTGCCGCTGGTGCAGGCCGAGCCAGTGCTGACGGCGATGCCCTCAACATCTAACGACATGAGCAGCATTTCGCCATCAACATCTTTAAATAACAAACTGGCATGGTGTGGCAAGCGTTGCTGCGGGTGACCACTCAGCCGCACATCGGACACATCGGCCAAAATACCTGCAATGAGTTGATCACGCAAAACTTGCAAACGGGCCGATTGAACCTCTCGGTTTTTTGCTACATATTTCAGCGCAGTGGCTGTGCCTACCGCCCCGGCCACATTTACTGTGCCCGCCCGCCGCCCACGTTCGTGTCCGCCGCCGGTATTGGTAGGCAAATAGGGTGTGCCATCGCGCATATACAAAATACCCACGCCTTTGGGGCCATAAAATTTATGTGCTGATAATGCCATCAAATCAATATTTAGTTGTTTGACATCTATAGTCATGTAGGCTGGGCATTGCACAGCGTCGGTGTGAAACAGCACGCTGTGTTCACGACATAAAGCGCCAATTTTGCCTATAGCTTGCAATGTACCCACCTCATTATTGGCTGCCATCACACTTACCAAGGCGGTTTGGGGGCGAATAGCCCGCCGCACATCATCGGGGTTAACAAACCCATTGGTATCGACTGGTAATTCGGTTAACTCAAAACCAAACCAGTCACGCAGTTGATGCAAGGTTCCTGCGACCGCATGATGCTCGGCATGAGCCGTAATCAGATGGGTTTTGTTTGGGTTGCGTTTGCGCATGGCAAATGCAGCCCCGCGTAACGCTAAATTATCAGATTCTGTGCCACAGGCTGTAAAAATAATTTCGTTTGGGCGTGCCCCCAATTCACAAGCAACCACAGCACGCGCGGCATCGAGGGCGGCGGTAGCATCACGCCCAAAGGCGTGTAGCGATGACGAATTGCCAAAATGTTCGTGAAAATAGGGCAACATAGCGGTTACGGCATCATGACAAACAGGTGTTGTAGCCGAGTGATCAAGGTAAATTGGATGCATAGGGGTTAATGTTATCATCGCTAGCCTTTAAGTGTGTGTTTCTGGCTAAAAAACTTGACATAAATTTTTTTAAGGTCATCTTGAATATCAAAGTCGTCAAATCCGCTTTTATAAACCGGCTTGAAAATCTCTCTCGTATTGAGCAAATAGGGATTACGGTCTTATCTTTTTTTATTGTTATCGCTTATATTGCTTTTTTTTATGTTGATATTCCATTTTATGATCAATGGGATTTGCTGAATATTTATGACAAAGTCATGCAAGGCACGCTAACGCTCAATGACTTATTGGTGCTTAATAATGAACATCGCGTGGTGGTGCAACGTATTGTCGCAACACCCATCATTTATCTTACCCGTTGGAATGTATTGGCCGAAATCGCGGTGTTGGTTTTATCGGCATTGGGGTCATTGATCGTGGTGGCACGCCAATTAAAACGCACAATGCATCATCTTGGCTTGCCCGCTACTAATTGGGTGCTGCCGTTAATTGCACTGATTGTATTTTCGCTAAATCAGTGGGAAAACTGGTTGAATGGTGATCAATTGGTGTATGGATTGCATGTGTTAGCGGTTGTAACAGGGTTAAGTCTTATCACCCGCCAATTGCCATCACCACGTCGTGTATTGTTGGCGGCGGCGCTTGGGGTGATTGCCACTTATACCATTGCGGCGGGCATTGTCTATTTTGCGGTAGGGTTGGTGGTGTTGCTGTTGTCGCCAGTGCGATCGTGGCATTGGACTATGGTTTGTATTTGGGTTGTGGTTGCAATTGTAACTTTTAGCACTTATTTTTACGATTTTCATCCTGCCCAAGTGCCCATTCTCAATGAACCGGTTTTGCACCCGGTGGGGTATACGTTGTATGTTTTGGCGTTTATTGGTGCGCCGATGCTTACATATTATGTTGCGCCTATTTTGGGTTTCATTGGCATTATTGCGATGATGGTGTCAATTTATATTTTGCTTCGTCACCGTGGGGTTCCAATTTTGGCTATTTTGCCCTATGTCGCACTGGCGGCCTATTCATTGGGTACCGGGTTGCTTATTGGCATTGGGCGCTTAAAATTTGGTTGGTGGCAAGCCATTAGTCCTCGTTATATTATTTTGTCAGAATGGTTTTGGGTAGGCTTGGTAATGCTGCTCTATTTGGTGATCAAAACACAACCCCTCAAGCATCCCACCGCCCCCATTGCTCAGAAATTAGGTCAATTCGCGCCGTTGCTTGTGCTGGGCATTTTGGCTTTTAGCCTTGTTAATTCAATCGGTGGGTTTTACCTTGGGCTAACTTTACGTTCATGGCCTTTGGCGGCCGCCCGTAGCCAAATTAGCTTGGGCAATCATGATGATTCGGTGTTACGTCAAGTAAGCCATGACCCTGAGCAGGTACGGCGACATTTAGCGTTGATGCAAAAATATAAACTTTCAGTGTATCGTTAGCAACTTGACGTAAAATTTAAGAATATGTGGCGCAGACGATTAAGCTCTTTTCTTGCAATGCTTGTACTTGGCACGTTTTTACCCGCATGTTCGCTTGGTAATTATTTGCTAGAGGCACAGCGCGAGGTTTCGCGCATTTTTCCCGCCGTTCCCACCGTTACGGTGACACCTGCCGAAGCCCATTTTTTGCCACCGCCGCCGGTTGAGGTTGAAATTGAAGCCACAGCGACCGCTTTGCCCGTTGTTATTCAAGCAATTACAGTGTTGCCGACACGACAAGCCAGCCCAACGCTAATAATAACTGGGGTGGTTTCACGCACGGCGACACCTGTTGCCACCAATACATTAACGCTAACGCAACAGGGCACAGCAACCCGTACAATTACAACGCCAACCAAACAACCCACCGCAACGGCCACATCTATCCCCAGTGCTGCACCTACCACTGCTGCAACAGTTGTTACAACTGCAACGCCATCGCCTGAACCAACCCAGCAAACTAAACAAGCCAGTGTTGTGTTGCCAGATTTACCGGCTTCCTTTCGTGTGCCCATCGTGCGCTACGAGGCCCAAAGCATGAACAACTGTGGCCCTGCGACGGTTGCCATGCAACTTTCAACCTTCGGGCGCAAAGAAACCCAAAACCAAATTCAGCCTTTTTTACGCCCCGACAAAGATGATCGTAATGTTAGCCCCTATGAAATGGCAGCTTACGTGCAATCTATTGGCTTTCGCTCAAAAATGATCGTTGGCGGCACTATTCCACTGCTCAAAAATTTGCTGGTGAATGGAGTATCTCCTATCGTTGAAACATGGTTTATTCCGCATGTTAATGATGAAATGGGGCATTATCGCTTGCTAATTGGTTATGAGGGTGATAGCCTCATTTTCTACGATTCATACAACGGCCCGAATATACGCATTAAAGAAGCTGAATTTGATAGCCTGTGGAAAGTATTTAACCGTGTCGCAGTTGTATCATGGACTCGCCAACAAGAAGAAATGGTTAATGGCTTATTGCATGATTACCTCGACGATGGGGCAATGGTCGCCAATGCCCTCAGCATCGCGCGTGCCGAAGCCGCTATAAACCCGCAAGACAAATTTGCTTGGTTTAATGTTGGCACGAATTTATTGGGAATGGGTGACACAGCAGGCGCGGTGCAGGCTTACAACCGTGCACGGCGGCTCAATTTGCCTTGGCGCATGTTGTGGTATCAATTTGGCCCTTACGAGGCTTATGCTGCCGAAAAACAATACGACGAAGTGATTAAATTGGCCAATGCCACTTTGACCATTGTAAGCAATCTTGAAGAAAGTTATTATTGGCGTGGGCGTGCCTATAGTGGGTTGGGCAATACCGAGGCAGCGCGTCGAGATTACATGACGGCATTGCGTTTAAATGCAAATTATGTGGCCGCAAAACGGGCACTGGAATAATTTAAAACACCAACATTCCAATTATCGCGGCTACACTCACAATGACAATCGCTGGTAAACGTCGAAAAGCCATCAGCAACCCCAAACCCATTAACGCCAAAGCCGGCAAATTGATGCCATATTGCGCCAAAATACGAGTAAAAATAACCACCCCAATGCCACAAATGGCTAAACTAACCCCATTTAAAAATGCGCGGGTGCTAGGAAAATGACCGACGCGATCATAAACTCGATGCACAGCCAAAACCAACAACGGCGGCAATAAAACAGCAATCAGCGCTAAGCCTGCCCCCGCAAAACCAGCCGTAATATAGCCTAAACTCACCACCCATAACCCATTTGGCCCCGGGCTAACCTGCCCAACCGCAATCGACTCGGCAAAATGATGCTCGCTGGCCCAACCGCGTGAGGTCAAATCAGCATGGAGGCTAGGCAGTGGTGCAAACCCGCCGGTCGAGGTCAAGGTAGCTTTAAGAAATATGGCGAAATAGGTTAACAAGTCCATTTAAGGTTTGCCCCCAGTTTTTATTTGGCTTTTTATTTTTGTTTGCACAACAAAAATTAACCCTGCCACAAAATATAACCCGAAAGCTGGAAAACCCGGCCAAATGACCAAAGCCAAACCGCACCCTAACAAGACCGCTATACATAACCCCAAACTCGCCCAACCTGCACGTTTGCCTGCCAATAACACAGGCTGGGCGGTACGCCACATCGTATACATACTCACCCCAACCAAGGCTGGCACCACACCGTGCACCGCCGATTGCACCAAAGGCTCATCTTGTACCCCTAAATAGAGGGCTGTCATCAACAAAGTAATGCTAACACTGGGCAAAAGCAAGCCAAATAATGCAAAAAACACGCCTAACCCACGATAAAACCGCCATCCGATCAAAATCGTGACTGCCAAAATATTCATCCCCGGCACAATTTCAACCATCGCCCGCATCTGAGTAAAGGCTTCGGGCGTGATCCAGCCGTTTTTCATCACAAACGTTTGGTAGATCATATAAAACGTGGCGGCGCCGCCCCCAAACGACTGTGCACCAATTTTTAACCATAGCCACAGCAAATATAGCGGCGATGGTGGCGGCAAATTGGGCGCTGTCCTCTTTGATGGGTCATGTGGCTCAGTGGGTGTTGACATAATGATATATCTCAAGTGTTTCACGTGCAGCCTTGGCCCAGCTAAATTTGGCGGCTTGGATGAGGCCACGGGCACACAATTCTGTGCGCAATGACGTATCGAACAACGCCCGCGCCAATGCCTGAGTAAGCCCGAGTCTATCGTTGGGGTCAAACAATAAACCTGCCTCGCCCATCACCTCTGGCAATGACGATGTGTTGGCACATATCACCGGAACCCCACATGCCATCGCCTCGATCGGTGGCAGGCCAAAACCTTCATAAAGTGATGGAAAAACAAAGACATCGGCCATACTCATCATCACCGGCGCGTCATCATCATCGACCCAATCGGTAAAATGCACGCGGTTTTCTAAACCCAATTCGCGCACTTTATCAAATACTGGCTGAAAAAGCCAACCTTTTTTGCCAGCAATCACCAAATGAGATTGCTCGGTGGGTGTTTGTATATTGCTATGCACCAACGATTCAGGGTCCATGTTAATGAGGGCATGATAAGCCTCAATCAACGCTACCAAGTTTTTGCGCGGCTCGATAGTGGCTAAATAAAGCACAAACTTGGGTGGCAAATGGTATTTTTGGCGCACTTGGGCTTGGGCAGCTGGGTCGTGAATGGGGCGATAGCGCGGATTTACACCTTCATAAATGACGCGAATTTTGTCGGAGTTAATGTTATACAACCGCATGCAATCGCGTTTAGTACATTCACTGACCGCGATAATCGCATCGGCGCGTTTTAAAAAGCGCGGCATCATCGTATTCAAATACAGCAAATTCATCGGTAGATGATACTTGGGGAACAACGCAAAAATGGCGTCGTGAAATGTAAATACGCTTTTGGCCTGTGCCAATGGCGGCAGCAAATGCTCAGTGGCATGAAAAACCCGCGACTGCGTAGGCAAATTAGCCCGTCCAAAAACAATTTCATCCATTGCCATGCCGACAAACGTGCGCAAAGCTACTGTCAAACGCCAGCGCCGCGCCGGCCATGCTACCGTTTGGCAAGGTAATTGGTTCAGAGACGCTTGTAATGGCTCTTTTATAATATGGTCGTAATGAAAGGCTGAAAAATATATATCAGGCAAAGCCTGCTCAGCCACAGCCTGTAATACATGCGTGGCAATATTTTTGGTGTAAGTTGCTAACCCTGCTTTGCGATGAACCACTGGCGACAGGTCAAGCGTGATATGCATTGATTAAGTTGATTGGTTGATTGGTTGATTGATTAGTTGGTTGGTTGATTTATGATTCACGAGTTATAAATCAACTAATCAACTAATCAATAACCATAATTTCCTATTTTTCAATACGCGGCAGGGTTACTTCTACTTGCCCTTGATATTTGCCTTTTTTGTCAGCATAGCTGGTTTCGCAAATGCCATCACCCGCAAAAAATAGCAATTGGGCGATCCCTTCATTGGCATACACCTTGGCTGGCAGCGGGGTG
The DNA here is from genome assembly GCA_018969115.1 of Chloroflexota bacterium. Taxonomy (GTDB): domain Bacteria; phylum Chloroflexota; class Anaerolineae; order J036; family Brachytrichaceae; genus AQU-03. The sequence continues at coordinate 29,505 of JAGWYZ010000005.1, forward strand.
GTGTTGCTAATCTCAAGTGTGAGATAACCTTCCCAGCCCGGCTCTAAAGGCGTCACATTCACGATCAGACCACATCTAGCATAAGTGCTTTTTCCAACACAAATGACCAATACCTCACGCGGAATTTTAAAATGTTCGACCGTGCGCGAAAGCACAAATGAATTTGGGGGAATTATACAAATATCACCGGTAAAATCGACAAATGATTCTGGCACGAAATGCTTGGGGTCTACCACCGCTGAATGCACATTTGTAAAAATCTTAAATTCATTGCTAACCCGAATATCATAGCCATAGGATGAAATGCCATAACTGATCACCCCGCTACGAATTGACCCTTCGACAAAGGGGTCAATCATCTTATCTTCTAATGCCTTGTGGCGGATCCAGTGATCTGGTTTAATACCCATCTTAAAAAAACTGAAAATTAAAAATGTAGAATTGAAGAGGCAATTTTACATTTTTAATTTTCAATTTTCAATTTTCAATTTTAGGGTACACCATTAATCGCAAGGTTTCGCATTTGTTCGGCATAACGGGTAATATCGCCTTTGACAATTTTGCCATCGAATTCGGCATCGTCCTCGAATACGACCCAGCCATCTAACACAAAGGGGATTTTGCCAACCGCTGGCACCCATTCGCCGTTATATTTGCGGGCAAAATGCAAATGGGCGGCAATGGCTTGCCCACCTTCGCATGATGGGTGCCCGATTCGATCGCCCACCTGGATTTTGACCCCTTCTTTCACCCGCCCAGTGCTAGACATGTGCATATAAAGCAGGCTCCAGCCTACTCGCGCATCTTGGCTTGGGTCAAGCGATACGAGAACTTCGCCGTTATTGCTATTCACCACGTAGCCCGGGCTAACTGACAACACCCATTCTGGCGCAGGTTGACAGCCGGTAATGCTCGGCGGGGTAAAATCAAGCGCACCCCACGGTGAGCCATCGGTCCAAGATTCATGTGGGCCACCGGTATAGTGCCAACTTTGCCCATTGGCCCAAGGCAACGCAAATATTGGTTGTTTTATGCCATCCGGAATTGGTGTTCCTTTGTCATATTGTTGCGGGTCGCCAAATAATTTTCGGTATGTTTCAATGAAGCTTTGAGCGTCATTTCCCATTACTTGGTTCCAAGCCGATTTAGGATGCGCGTAGGCCAAATAGTTCTGCACACCAGCCGTGCCAGCATTTAAGTCATTGGGAATGTTGGCATAATCTTTTTTGTTTTGCGATTCGACAAAGGTGCGGGTTCCTAAGCGTTTGCCATAATAGCCTTCGTTTAATTTGCTAGCCGAATAGGTTAATTGCCAATATAACTTGCCCAGTCGATTGGCCTCAGTGACGCGCAAAGGCAACGATAGTTCATCTTTGGTTGGGGTTGCATCGTCAATCCAACTGCCCTCAAATTCAATCAAAGCGATCAGTAAGCGTGGGTTGACACTAAACTGGCGTGCCACTCGTTCGATAATTTGTGGGCCAGTTAATAATTGTTCGCCTACTCGCTCGGTGTAACGATTAATATAACCCGCACGAGGTGCTAAAAAGACCCGCACATCAAACTCCACTACCCCTGGGCCGTTGACCAATTCGCTATCAGGGATCAACTTAACATTGACTGTAGCACTGTTAATCACCGGCATTGCTTTGACTGGGCGTAATGCAATCGATTGGCCCGTAAATGCAATTGTGGTTGGTATGGCAAGGTTGGTATTGGTAACAGGCTGTGCAACTGGGGTTGCTGTAGCATCAGAAGCTAAGCCCACCGCACCCAACAATGACGAAAGCATAGGCCGACGATCAGCAGGCGTTGGCGTAGGAATAATTGGAATTTGCTTGGCAGTTTGGGGTGAAATAATTGCGCGTGGGTCTATCGATACCGATAAAATCAACGCAAGTACACTTAGAACCGCCAGTACAATGGCAATGACGCGCGTCATGAAATTAGATTGTACTGGATTCAAAAATGCCGTGCGTCATTCCTTCAAATGACTTTGCATCATTTTTACATAATGCATGATTTTGTGTTTTAAATTAAGAGTTTAGTATGTCAGACACGCATAAATTATGGGCCGATTTGCATGTGCCCAATAGCCAGCCTAAAGATACCACTTTTACTGTGATGGGAATTCCCTTTGATGGCTTGGCAAGTGCACGCAAAGGAGCCGCCCAAGCCCCATCTCACATTCGCCGCTGGACACATCAAATAAGCCCTTTTACCGAAGACCGGACTTGTCTAACCGATTTAAGTGTGTGTGACTTAGGCGATTTTCCAATCAACGACCCCGCAACCGACTATGACGCCATTGCTGAGGTGATTGCAAAATTGCCGAATATCCCTGTCATCTTAGGCGGTGATCACTCCATCGCCATTCCCATTCTTAAAGCCCAACGCCAACGTTATGCCAACAAACGCCTTGGCATCTTGTGGGTCGATGCTCACCCCGATTTATGTGATGAATTTAATGGCTCGCGCTTGTCTCACGCTACGGTGCTGCGGCGTGGGCTAGATTATGGTATTCAGCAAAAAGATATTTGTTTGGTTGCGGTGCGCTCGTGGGAAATGCAAGAAATGGATTTGATCGAAAATGGCAAATTGAATGTTTACCCCATGCCCATGATTGCCGATCTTGGCATTGAAAAAATTGCTCATAAAGTATGGCGGCATCTTAGCAAATGTGATGCAGTGCATATTTCGCTTGATATTGATTGTCTTGACCCCGCAGCCGCGCCGGGCACTGGCACGCCTGAGCCGGGCGGCATGACCATGCGTGAAGTATTGCATTTGCTCAAGTCACTCGAAGGCTTGCCTTTGGTGGGGTTAGATGTGGTTGAAGTCGCGCCGCCGCTTGACCCATCTGAAAGCACAGTATTTGCCGCGATTAAAGTGATTATGGAGTTTATGGGCGTGATTGCGCGTAGCCGCAAACAGCAATCAAAATGAGCAAAAATTTTATCGTCATTGCAGGCAATATGGGTGTGGGCAAAAGCACACTTACGGGGCTGTTGGCTAAACATCTGGGTTGGCGGCCATTCTATGAGTCTGTAGATGAAAACCCCTATATCGGTGATTTTTTTGTCGATATGACGCGTTGGGCATTTCATTCGCAAATGTTCTTTTTAGGGCGGCGTTTGCAACAGCATAAAGCCTTGATGCAACACCCGGGATCGGCGCTGATGGATAGAAGTATTTATGAAGATGCTGAAATTTTTGCGCACAATCTGCAATCACGCGGCAATATTAGTGTGCGTGATTGGGCTGTGTATGAAACGTTTTATCGCGGTTTATGTGAATTGCTCACCCCGCCGACGTTGGTCATTTACCTTAAATCGTCTATCCCAATGTTGCTCAAACGCATTGCCCAACGTGGGCGCGATTATGAACGGGCGTTGTCTATCGACTATCTTATGTCGCTCAATAATGCCTACGACCGCTGGGCAGCCCAATTCACCCTAAGCCCGGTTCACACTATCGAGATTGATAATGTCGATTTTCTTGAAAATTCGAAAGATTGTGAAGCACTGGTGCAGTTTTTGCAAAGTAAGGTTGGTATTTAGCACAAATTCCTAAAAGATGAAGGACCGATTTCACAATCTCTTCCTCAAGCTATGCTTGAGGAAGAGATTGTGAAATCGGTCCTTCATCTTTTATCAACTTGGGGTCTGCTCTTCTAATACGCCAATCAAGCCCCAACCGACGAATAATGCCGCAACCCCTTGTGCCACATCCAACGAAACAAAAACGCAAAGAAAATAATCCAGCCAACTTGTAAGGCAAATTGAGGCAAGGCTGCTTGCAATGAAATTTTGCCCAAAATAAGCTGGGTAGGAAAATAAAGGGTAAGTTGGTAGGGCAATACCCATGCGATACGTTGTAATGTCGCTGGCAGCAATTCTAATGGCACAAACTCACCTGAGGTGAGCGAATAAACAGCGATATAAATATTAAACAACGCCCAAATACGGGTGGTCCAAAAGGCCAAAAATGCGATAACGCAGCCATGCAAAAACAGTATGATAAACCCCAGCACAATTGCAAGTATCCCTGCCAAAATATTTATCAAATCTAAATGCATTACAGGTTGATAAAGTGCATATAAAACCGCCCAAATGGGAATTACAGCAATAATTTGTAACGTTTTAAAGGTAATATTGTTCATTAACGTATACGTTAAAACAGGGTGAACGGGTTGCAACAGCCATGCAGCAACGGTGCCATCTTCGATTTTAGGGCCAAGAATATGCACTACGATACTGCTGCACATAATATTAACCACAAGCGCTATCATGTAATAGCTGAGAAAGTCGTTGGCACTAAAGCCACCCACGCTGCCGTTGGTCTTTGAAACTGCCGCCCATACTGCCATATAAACAATGGGCGACACGAGCCAATATAACAAATACATCAAGGTATTTGCGCGATATTGCAATTGTTCGGCCCAGTTATATTGCCAAAAACGTTTGTAAGCTACTAACATAAGAATTAAGAATCAAGAGCCAAGAATTAAGAGTTAATAAGTTAGGGGTTACATATAGTTAAATCTGCTTTCTTCATTCTTAGTTCTTCGCTCTCTAAATAAGTTCCTTCTGCACCTATGTGCTGAGAAAATCAAGTATCCATACGGTAATGACAATACCCAAAAGTGCTGTGCCAGCTTGCCAATATGATAATGTATCAGTTTACTTTTGCAAAAATTTGCCAATACCACCTGCGCCGACAAAGCCAATAATAGTGCTAATACGCGCATTGATATCCCAATGATAAAGCATGTAAGCCAACCAATTTGGGATAATGTGCAGCACAACGGCTTGGCTGACCACTTGGGCGCGACAGCATCGTCATGAATATGGCTAGACTGACTGCATTTTTAACTGCTGGCGGGGAAATATTCATAAAGTCTGCCAAACCAGAATGTTGTTTGGTATCCCGAAAGATAAATTTGATCTGAAAGCGCAGTTGGTGCAGTTGAATGTTGCGTTTATGGCTTGAGTTTAAGTCTGATGAAAATAAAATGACATGCGTTTGTTTGCGTGTTTGCGGGTCTATGCTCAGCAAAATCACGACATTGATGGGTTGACTACATTCGAGTTCGATAGCTGTACCTAGTATGATAACCCTAACATGGTTATTCATCCGCTTATCACCAACTTGCTCAGAATGACATGACTGAGTCGGTTTATCATGAATGGATTGCTTGGTTCACCCACATACTGCATTAATCTTAAAATTTTGTTCAAGGGTTCCGCTCTTTTATTTTGGCGAAGGTATTGTAAATGCAATACTCTAAATCGTAACGCAGTTGTTTCTGTTGTCTTATTTTGCGGTATTCTGATATGTTACCCCACTGCTTGGCCCAAAATACGCTGTGCTTGACGAATCATGGGCTGATCAACCATTTTGTCTTCAAACACAAAGGCCCCTTTACCATTCTCTTGTTGTGCTACAAAGGCTTTCATCAAGCGCTCTGCTCGTTCAATTTCAGTGGTACTGGGCGAAAAGGCAGTGTTAATTGCCTCAATTTGGCGTGGGTGAATAGCGATTTTGCCACTATAACCTAATTGGCGGGCAAAGGCACAGTCTTCAGCCAAACCTGCCATATCGTTAAAATCAGCGTAAATTTGATCGATAGCTTGCAAATCATAAGCTGCGGCGGCGGTCACAACGGCACTACGGGCATAAAAAACTTCCCAACCGGCTTTGCTGCGCACTGCACCCATCGCGCCAGCCAAATCTTCGGCCCCAAACATTAACGCCTCTAACCGCAAGGTCGATTGCGCCAATTCACGCAGGTTCATCACACCTTTCGGGGTTTCAATCAAAATAATGAGACGAATCTCACCCACTTCCCAGCCACGATCACGTTCGGCGTGGGCCAGTTGGTCGCTAAATTTGGCAATATCAAAAGCCGATTCAGTCTTAGGGATGACATAACTATTGGGGTGTCCATCAATCGTCTGGCGAAAATCATCTTCAAAAAATTCGCTGCCAATTGGGTTTAAGCGCACCAATTTTTCACGTGGGCCAAAATCAATGGTATGCAGTGCCTCTTGAATCACTTGGCGGGCTTCAGCTTTGCGATTTAGCGCCACCCCATCTTCTAGCTCGAGAATAACGCAGTCGGCAGCCGATTGTGCGGCTTTGCTAATTTTGTGCAGGTCATCACCTGGCACAAATAGTAGAGATCGTCGTTTACGCATAATTTTTTTAAGTAAAAAGTGCAAAGTGCAAAGTGTTAAAACTCAGCGCTTTGCACTTTCTTCCGCATCAAGGCTATGCGCTCAAACTCAATCACAATAATGCCTTGTTGGTTGCGACCAATGTGTCGGAAGGTGACTAGCCCTGCCGATGGGTTGGACTTTGACTCACGTTTTTGGATGACTTCACTTCCCATGTACAAGGTATCACCATGAAACATCGGTTGTGGATGTTTGACATTGTTATAACCTAAATTGGCAATAATCGTGCCTTCTGTTAATTCATTCACGGTTAAACCCACAGCCAAACCCAGCGTAAAAATGCCATTCACGATGCGTTGCCCAAATTGAGTTTTACTGGCAAAATGCTCATCTATATGCAAAGGTTGGGTGTTCATTGTCAACGTGCTAAACAGTACATTGTCCATCTCGGTGATGGTGCGCCCCAAACTGTGCCGAAAAGTCATGCCAACTTCAAGGTCTTCAAAATATTTACCAGCCATCATTCAATTGTAGATTTTAGATTTCAGATTTACTTGACAATGTCACTTTAGCTAAAAAAGTAGAGCAAGTTTTCGCTGATTTCACTACACCCTCCCATGCCTATGGTGAGGGAGGGTGTAGTGAAATCAGCGTATGTCTTCTGAGTGTGACATGGTTAAGTTAAGGAAGCAAGTAGATCATAAATCCAAAATCTAAAGCCCCTTAATTCTAGGTCATAATTTGGCTTATGAAAAGCATTGCATTAATTGGTGCGCCTGTTGATTTGGGTGCAGGGCGGCGTGGGGTTGATATGGGGCCGAGTGCCATTCGTTACGCGGGGCTGCGTGGGCGGCTACAAAACCTCGGTTATCAGGTGTACGATTTAGGCAATGTGCCAGCCCCGGTGGTTGAGCAAATTGAGGCCCCAGCCCTTAACGAAAAGCTGCGTTATCTCAAACCGCTCTCAGTGTTTTTTATGGCTTTAGGTCAAAAAGTAGCAGCAGTGGTCAATGAAGGGACGTTCCCAATTGTATTGGGCGGCGATCATAGCATCGCACTCGGTTCAATTAACGGCAGCGCCCTGATGAACAGCACAACCCCACGCAAATTGGGCGTGTTGTGGATTGACGCACACGGCGATTTCAACACTGCCGAAACCACCCCATCGGGTAACATTCACGGTATGCCGTTGGCGGCCTTAACTGGGCGTGGGCATATAGCGCTAACCCAGCTTATGGGTCAATCGCCTGTTATTAATGCTGAGAATGTGGTGCTAGTTGGTGTGCGTGACCTCGATATGCAAGAGCGGCGTTTATTGCGCGAGGCGCGAGTGCATGTGTTCACGATGCACGATATTGACCGGCGTGGCATGGCCGATGTGATGATGGATGCAATCATGTTAGCCGGACAAGATGTCGATGGTATTCATGTCAGCTTCGACATGGATGTGCTTGACCCCAATGAAGTACCCGGGGTCGGCACACCAGTGCCTGGCGGCATTTCATACCGTGAGGCCCATCTGGCAATGGAACTCATTCATGCATCAGAGCGCTTGGTTAGCCTTGATCTGGTCGAAGTCAATCCTATTCTCGACACCAATAACCATACTGCTAAAATCGCAGTCGAACTTATTTGCTCGGCCATGGGGCAAGAAATCTTTTAAACATTTAAAGGAGTCATCGTATCATTTCAAAAAATTGGGGGAAATAAAACTATTTTTCGCCAAACGCACTATATGCCCATTGAAGTTAGGGGCTTTGCCCCTAACTTCAATGGGCATATAGTGCGTTTGGCATTACATTTTTGGGGGTTACGCTAAATTATTGAGATGACACATTTAGGATTGAAAATAAAAAATGTAAAATGAGAGATCATCTAATTTTCTATTTTGCTGCAAAGGTCAAAATAATAGCGAAACCATCATTTTGAGCAAAGTGAGAAATGACGGATGTCAGGTAAAAATGACGATTTTGTGCTTTGATTATCATCTAACCCTTAGAGGGTGTTTCTTAAATCAATTTCTACTTTTTTGTGAGATTAAATAGCGTGATTTTATCAAATCAGGTGCTGGCCCACAACATACCACGCCGCACAATTTCGCGGGCCTCAGGCACATCAAAATCAGAAACGACATGCCCTAATGAACAATAAAATACCCGGCCTTGGCCCCAACGGCGTTTCCACACCACTGGCATCACAGTGCCTGCAATCCAATCATTAATGCTGCCATCAAAGGTTGTCGTTGCCAATATCTTATTTGATGGATCACAATGCATGTAATATTGTTCTGAGTGCATTTGAAAATCACTTAGCCCAGCCGTAATGGGGTCGTCGTGATCGGTAATATTGACGGTATAGTCAATAATATTGCCTGGGTGGGCCACCCATTGCCCCCCTACCATAAACTGATAATCGATGTTGTTGCGGAATGAATCGCCCATTGTGCCATGCCAGCCTGCCACTCCTACACCACTTTTTACTGCAGCCAACAAACCTGCCTCTTGGGCTTTGCTAATGCTGCTCATCGTCCACGCTGGCACAATCAAATTTAGCTCACGCAATTTGTCCACATCCAAATAACTGTCAAGTGTGTCCGAAATTTCAACTTCATAGCCAGCATCACGCAGCAAACCGGCAAATAATTCTGTGCTTTGTTGGGGGGTGTGACCACCCCAGCCGCCCCAGCACATCAGGGCGCGTTTTGGTTGATTGGTCATTGGTTTATTTAACGATAGATCAAAATCATGATTGCGCCCACAATAATCCGATACCATGCAAACGGTTTAAAATCATTGTGAGCGACATAACCGAGCAAAAACTTAATGACAAGTAATGCCACAATAAAGGAGACGACTAATCCAATGGCAAATATTGGCAGATCGCCACTTTGTAATTCGCCTAAACTCTTTACCAACTCATAAATCGAAGCCGCCCCAAGGGTGGGAATGGCCAATAAAAATGAAAAGCGTGTTGCTGTCACACGGTCTAACCCTGTCATCATGCCACCGATGATTGTCCATGCAGCGCGTGACATGCCAGGTACCAACGACACGATTTGGGCTAACCCAATTCCGATTGACTGTAATACACTAACGCGATATTCACCTGGGCCTTTGGGTTTATGTGGGGTGTTCGCAAACATATTTTGCCGCGCCGCCCAAAGTTCAACCAGCCACATTGCCACGCCACCCAACACCAAAGAAATACCAACCACAAATGGACTAAAAAAATTCGCTTTAATTTGTTTGTGAAACAACAACCCGATGACAGCTGCTGGAATAAACGCGATTAATAAATTGATTAACAACCCCAGCGCTGCTGGCTCACGGCGTATGGCACGTTGTATTAAACCCAGTAAATCACGACTAAAATAAATAATGACCGCAAAAATGGCCCCAAGCTGAATAAAAATTTCAAATGTGCTGGCAATACGGGCTGGAAATCCCAAAACATCGCCTGCTAAAATGAGATGGCCAGTAGATGATACTGGCAAAAATTCAGTTAACCCTTCAACAATGCCCATCAGGGCAGCTTTAAAAATAAGAATTATGTTCACATTAAATCGTGGTGTATTATCGCCCCATTTAAACTTCGAGCAAAATCTTTGTAGCGTTATTGACCGTTTGATATTTATCAAACAAGGGGGCTTACCCTCAGTGTAGAATTAATTTATTGTGAATATGCCTCCGTCGTTTCGACATCGCCGTTTCATTCGTCTCACTGCTTTTTTTACATTGGCCTCTTTTATGCTAATGGCTTTTTTTATATTTGAAAGCCAACAAGCCGCGAGCGCGGTGCAATTGCCCTCAAAAGTGCTGAATACAGGGCCAAATATTCACGTATCTACCATATTGACCGATAGCTTTGAAAATAATGATACCAAAGAAACCGCTGTTGGCATCACTTCAGCTGATTGTTCGGTGAATGGCTCAAGCATTACCGGGCTAGATTTGTTTAAAGCATCGGGAGGCGATGTTGATTTTTTCAAGTTTCAAGGTGATGGGCAGTTTTACAAAATTACAGTTTCGCCACAAATTCCCGGCGTAGGCGAATTAAAATTTAACGTGCAAGTGATCTCTGGCACGGCGAGCACTGCTTTTCAAGCGGGTGACAATGCTAACCAATCAAATGTATCAATTCAATTTCAAAGCGCCAATAACATCGCTTATTACATTCGTATTGCCCCCAGCAACGCCAATGATGTTGTAAACAAAAACTACTCAATAAATCTGTGTAATTCATCAACCGCCCAAACGGGGCCAACTGTTACCCCAATTCCGGTGCTCGGCCAACCCGGCGGTGCACCAGATGGGCTTGAGGGCAATGACACCCCAAGCGAAGCTAATAACAAAAGCTATATCGCGGTCGGGCAAACCATCCAAAATCTCAATTTTTACCCACGCTCGCCTAAAAACACTGCCGCAATATTGGGGGATGGTGATGTCGATTGGATTTTCTTTTATGCCAAAGTAAATCATATTTATCGGTTCACAACCAAAGTGAGCGCTGGCATTGACACCCAGATATTGTTGTTTGATTTTGCCGATGACATTCCGGTCTCATTAAATAATGAACCTTACTCGATTGATCGGCTGATTGCTGAAAATGATGATTACGAAGCACTCAATCGTGGTTCGCAGCTTACCTTCACAGCTTCGCGCGATGGCAAGTTTTGGGTCAAAATTTGGAATCGCGATCCTTCACCTAAAACGCAGGCCAATATGACTTACGAGCTTTCGTTAATTGAAGTATTGCCTGCTACTGCTGCACCGGTTTTAACGCCAACCTTGACCCTAACGCCATCGCCAGTCCCTACTTTGGTTGGTGTGGGGCAACCCGATAAATATGAACCCAATAACGACTTTGCCAAAGCCTCATTAATTGCGCCCGGACAAGAGATTAAAGGATTAAGCTTTGTGCCTTATCAACCGGCAAATATTAATACGATCGATTATGATTATTTTAGATTGCCGGTCAAAACAGGTTTATATTACAGTTGTGAAACCTATGAACTTGCCCCCGGAGTTGATACGAATTTAATTGTTTATGATCAACGCGGCAGTACCTTGGGCACCAATGATGATATTTCGAATGATGAACGTAACAAAGGCAACTTTGCCAGCAAATTCGCCTGGTATGCGAATTATGAGGGTTATGTTTATGTCATGGTGAGCGAATTGCGACCACCCCGCGCTGATGAAGTGTCGAGTCATACTTATTCATTAAAATGTACCATTGGCCCCCCTCAAACCCAAGTTGGCCCAGCCGCTCCACCAGCCTCGTCAGGCCCAGATGCCGCACCCAGCCAACAAGCAACGCCTAAGCCCGCCACATCGGATCCAGAAAAACCCGAATCCCCCGCGCCCGCGCCTACACCCATACGCACCCCGCAACCGACTGATGAGCCAATCAAGCCGATTCAACCATTGACCGTGCGCCCAGTACAACGCCAAGCACCGGCGGCAACGCCACGCCCGATCACAACGGCTCGTACTATCGCAATCGATATTGCTGTTTTTAATGATGCGAATCGTAACGGCACTTTGGATGCAAGCGAACAAATACGTGGGGTTTCGGTTTGGGTGGTAGATGAACGCACAGGCGCACCGTTGGCACAAAATGAAACCGATGATAGTGGTAATGTCCGTATCAGTGTTAATAGTGATGGCCCTGTGCGTATCAATGTACCTTTGTTTGGCTATAGCCAGTTGTTAAACGAAACCAATACCTCGTTACGAATTGGTATGATCAGCGATTTTGTCTTACCAAAAGTCTTACCTTAAAGTCATTTGCAACACACGTATATGTCTATCGGAAAACTACTTTCGCTTTCCACTCGCAACCGTGCACTGGTAATGCTGGCACTTATGGCACTAGCACCGGTGGTATTAGAAGTAGTTGAATTACCAGTGCGTCGCACGTCTTTTAATATTTTTGGTTCAGAGCTTTCGATTGTCATCTCAACCGATTTTTTGTTGCTAGTATTGTTGCCAGCTTTGGCCTGCGCTGGGTCCGATTGGGTCATTCGTGATCATCCAGATGTTCAAATGGGTGAGATTCCCTTTTTGTTCCCGTTTTGGATTGTGCCCGGTTTTGCTGCTTTTGCCTTAGCCACAGCATTATCGCGAATTGAATTGTGGTCACTGTGGATATTAGTCTTAGGTATTGGTGTAATTGCCATTGGTGTGTTGCTTATGGCCGAATATGTCAGTCTATCGCCTAATACAAATGGCTATATTATTGCCCGTTTGGGGCTAACGGCTGGGGTTTATGCCATTGCGTTTACCCTTTTTGCGCTTATTTATGCCTCGCATGAGCGCAGCTTAATTACGGCAAGCCTTACTTTATTGGTCGCGTTTGGCTTAGCGCTCGACCTCCTTTCGCCACATATTGTTGGGCTAAGCAGCACCATTACCCTTGCATTTGTCATTAGCCTAATGATTGGTCAAGCCACATGGGCGCTTAATTATTGGAATATTTCAAATTGGTCAGCCGGAATTGTATTATTGACCTTGTTTTATGTCTTGGTGGGTCTTGCGCAACAACATTTTCAAGACCGTCTTACGCGTATGGTATTGCTTGAGTTTGCTGGTATAACAATTGTGGCATTGGTAATTGCATGGCAACTGGCAAACGTTCGATAACACATCTTCAAATTTAATGCCACATTAGCAACTGCAAACAAGGTTTTGTCGATTTCACTAT
>JAGWYZ010000189.1 GCA_018969115.1 Chloroflexota bacterium
GACTTGCCGTATTTGAGTTCCACGGCGGCCAGCTTCCGTTGCAGGATACGTACTAGAAAGTTACCACTCCCGCACGCAGGCTCCAAGAAGCGAGAGTCAATTCGATCTGTCTCGTCCTTCACCAGATCGAGCATCGCCTCCACCATCCAGGCCGGGGTGAAGACCTCCCCGTGGTCGGCGACGCGTTGTTTTGACTTGACGTAGTTCATTGGTTGATGTACCTCGAGCCGCACTGATATGTGCCCCAAAAATAGAGTCGACTAGTGGCGCAATTCCGCCACATTTGCTTCAAACTGGGCCGGGCTAATCCCGCCCAAACGTGCCATCGGACGCCGACAATTGTAATGCGCCTCGATAGCGGCAAACAGGTCGAGCCCGGCACGCCACCGAGTCACATAAGGCTGATCAGGAACCCATTCGCCCTTGTGACACCCATTCCAATATTCTATCATCCTATTGTCATAAAAATACCCTTTACCGCTTTCATAGCTCAATTTCACAGCCTGTTTCTTGAATTCTTCATCATAGTTTCGTCGAGATTTCGCCTCTTTTCCATTATCTCCGACTCCACTATTAGGGGGTCACATCATTTTTGAGGTCGCCCAATCCCTAATCCCCAAGCCTCACCCGCACTCCCAACCCCACACCCGATGGCACAGGCAGCGTGCCGTCGGGGTTGGCCTCAAGCGGCGGGTCAATCAGGTCGTGGCCAAACAGGCGTTGGGCGGGGGCAAAATCGCCCGGCAGGGTGAAGCCGGGCAGCGAGGCCAACGCCAAATTGAGCGCCCGCCCGATGCCGGTCTCGAACATGCCGCCGCACCACACGGGGATGCCAGCGGCGTGGCAAAAATCGTGGATGGCGATGGCGGCGCTCAGCCCGCCCACTCGCCCGGGTTTGATATTCACCACGCGGCACGCGCCCAGCGCCAGCGCGGCCTTGGCTTGGGCCAATGAGGTGATGCTCTCGTCGAGGCAAATTGGGCTGCGCAGGTGGCGTTGCAACTCGGCGTGGTCGAGCCAATCGTCGGCAGCCAGCGGTTGCTCGATCATGAGCAGGTGGTGCGCGTCGAGCCGCCGCAACGTGTCGAGGTCGGTCAGCGCATAGGCGGCGTTGGCATCCACCATCAGCGGCAAATCGGGCCATTCGCGCCGCAGTGCGTGCCGCACCGCCGCCACATGTGCCAAATCGTGGCCGGGCTTGATTTTGAGTTTGACCCGCCCGATGCCCGGGTAACGCAGCAAACTTTGCACCCGCGCCACAGTGGCGGCAGGGTCAGGCTGAATACCAACGGAGACCCCAGCCACCACTGTGGCGCGGGTGCCGCCGATGAAGCGGCTGAGGCTTTGCCCAGCCTGTTGAGCGGCGATGTCCCAAAGGGCGGCTTCGAGCATGGCTTTGGCAAAGGGGTAGCCGCGCACAGCGGCGAGCCGTGCCGCCACCTCGTTGGGGTGTGTCAGCGTCGCCCCGCGCAGCATCGGCAGCAAATGGCTGTGCAAAATCAGCCACGCCGCGTCAACTGTCTCATACGAATAGCCCGGCCCGTCACCGGCCCATTCACCCCAGCCGGTCAGGCCACCGGCCTGCACCTCGGCCAAAATCAACTGTCGCGTCACATGCACGCCAAAGCTCGTCGCATACGGCGTTTTAAATCGCAGTTCGATACGGTGGAGGGTGATGCGCTCGATGTTCATCTTGTTAGGGAAGTTGATAGTGGATAGTGATAGTGGATAGTCGTAGGATTACTATCCACTATCACTATCTACTATCAACTCTCTTGCAAGTTGCGCCAAGGCCAGCCAGCCCGGGTTATCGACGGTGTAATTGGGCTGGGGCAGGTCGTGGCAAAAGGCGGCGATGACCCAGCGCCGTCCGTCGGGGGCAGTGATGATGCCGACATCATTGCGCAAGTGGTCGTCGGCGCCGGTTTTGCCAGCATAGGCCCAATCAACCGGCAAATAACGCGCAAACCCGACACGGTCACGCTGGGCGGCCAGCATGGCTAGCACCATTTGGGCGGGTTGGGCCGGAATGACCTCTTGACGCAGCAACATCAACAGCAAATTGGCGATGTCACGCGGGGTGGTGACACCCAGCCCAAACGGCAGCATGTCGGGCGTGTTGGGGGTAAAGGCTTTGCGGTGCAAACGGGTGTGGGTTAGCCCCAAGGTGGCGATGCGGGCGTTGATGGCGGCGACGCCGAGCCGCTCGATCAGCAGATTGGTGGCGGTGTTGTCGGACAGCACAATGGTCAATTGGCATAGATCGCGGATTGAAAAGGTTTGTCCGGCGGTTAAATCGCGCAAAATGCCATAACCGCCCACTTTGTCCTCGTTATGCAAGGTTAGCTTTTCGTCAAAATTAAGCTGACCTTCGTGCGCCAACAAAGCCGCGTGTAGCACCAGTGGCAATTTGATCACGCTGGCCGTCGGCACACGTTCATCTGGGCAATGGGCAAATGTCTCGCCGCTGCCCAACTCATGCACCATCACACCCAGCCGCCCGCCGCTGGCTTGTTCGATGGTGTGAATGGTTTGATCGGTTATTGTCATTTTGTGCTTATGATGACAAGGTGAGGGGGTGAGGGGGTGACAGGGTGATTTGTCACCCTGTCACCCTGTCACCCTGTCACCCCCTCACCTCCTCACCCTGTCATCTTCTTCGCTTCGTCCAACAACTTCTTATGTGGGTGATTTTTGTAGTGGTCGTCAAGCGGGTAGCAGCCAGAGACGAGGCCGTTGCGCGGGCCGGTGGTGCAATCGCTGAAGGTGCGGCAAATGCGTTTGCGTTGTAGGTCGCGCCCAGCAACGATGTCGGCCACCATGTCGGGGTAACTGAGCACCATACGCCCGATGCCGACCGAGTCGGCCATATTTTGGCGCACGACGGCTTGTGCCACATTGGGCAGCCATTCTTGCAAATATGAATAGCCCGTGCCGACGATGAGCATTTCGGGGCAACGGCGTTTTAGCTCGGCGGTGGCGGCAATTTGGCGTGCCACACCCACCAGCGGGTCTTCGGGCGGCACATAGCCATCGGACGGCGGGAAGAAGGCTGGGCGCTGAATGTGTGGGTTGTAGTAGGGGCTGCCAGCGGTGACGCATAACATGCTCATACCCAAGGCCAACATCACTTCGAGGAATTTTTGCGGTTCGTCGAGATCGATGCCGCGTCCGCTGCCATCGCCGCCAAAGGCGTAAGGGTAATTTCCACCGCCGAATGCGCCGAGGTCGCTCATGACGCCCACGCGATCTTGGCCGGGTTGAAAGGGCGCAAAATCGAAGGCACTGAGGCGCACCCCCATATGCAAACGTGGGGCAGCGGCCTTGACGGCGGCTACGGCATTGCGCAAAAAGCGGGTGCGGTTTTCAAAGCTGCCGCCATATTTGCCCGGGCGGTCAAAAGCGGTGAGCAATTCATGCCCCAAATACCCGTGACAATGTTTGATGTCGACAAAATCGAAACCGGCTTTGTCGACGATAACGGCGGCGCGACCAAAATCTTCGATCAGGCGGTCAATATCGTCGTCACTCATCAGGGCGCTGTCGGGCACATGAAAGCGCTTGTCGAGCAAGGGGTGGTTGTAGGCCGTCATTTGCTCAAATTTTTTAATATCGTGCGGTTTGCACCAGCGGCCAGAGTGGGTGAGTTGTAGGCCGATCACCAAATCATCGGTGCGGCCAAATTGGGCTTGATGTTCATTAACCAACGTTTCGCGCAAATGGGCCAATGCGCCCAACGTTTGCGCGTTGGCAACCAATTGGTTGGGGTTGGCACGGCCATCGTGCCGCACCGCTACTGCCTCGCCGCCCCACATCAACTTGGCCCCGCTTGCGCCAAAGCGCTGCCAGCGGCGAATGGTTAAATCGGATGGGAAACCATCTTTGGTGCCATCCCAGCCTTCCATCGGCAAAATAGAAAATCGGTTGCCGACACGGCGCACGGGCGTGTCGAGTGTTTGGGCCAATGGTGCGGCTTCGCCGTGAGTCATTTGTTCATCAAATGGCAATTGTGCGCCGACTTTGGCACAGTAATTGTGAAAGTCTTGGGCGCTGCGGAGTTGGGCAAGACGTGTGTATTGCATCATTATGATATATCCTTATAGGATTGATTATACGCCTGTTTTAACATGTTTTGATCATTAGAAATCAGGTTTCTAAAAGAAACCCGATTTCTGAGTGTATAAAATACTTGCTATGCCAAAGCAAACTGCGCTGATCACCCTGATGCCGCTGGTTTTATTGATGGCGTGTGCGCAAGCCACGCCAATGCCATCCCCAACCGTGGTTACCCCTACCGTTGTGCCGACCAATACACCCATGCCAACTGTCATCCCCACCGCTACAGCCGTGCCGTTGCCAAAATTTGAGCCAGTGGCGGCAACTGAGCAAATAAAAAGGCTAGCACGTGGGGTAAATTTTGGCAATATGCTCGAAACGCCAAATTATGAGGGCGAATGGGGCGTGAAGATTGAAGATGGCGATTTTGCCCGGATCAAACAAGCCGGATTTACGCATGTGCGGGTGCCGATTCGTTGGTCGGCCCATGCGGCGGCCCAAGCACCTTATGCGCTTGAGGCCGCCTTTTTGGCGCGGGTGACGCAGGTGGTGCGCATGTCGCTCGATGCCGGCTTAGGGGTGGTGATCAATATGCATCATTATGATGAGCTGTTTGCCGCCACAGACGAAGTGCATGAGCAACGTTTTATTGGCTTGTGGCGCAATATTGCGCAGCATTTTAAAGATTATCCGGCAGATTTGGTGTTTGAATTGTTGAATGAACCCAATGGAACCCTAAACGCCAGCGCATGGAATGGTTTGTTGGGGCAAACCTTGGCTGTGGTGCGTGAGACAAACCCAACCCGAAATGTCGTCATTGGTACTGCCGAGTTTGGCGGGGTGCGCGCCTTGAAAGACCTGAAGTTGCTGCCGAATGATGATCACTTGATTGTGACGGTGCATTATTATTTGCCATTTCAATTTACACATCAAGGTGCAGATTGGGTGAGCGGTAGTAACAAATGGCTGGGCACGGTTTGGGAGGGCAGTTCGCCCGATCGCGGTAGTATTGAATTTGACTTTAACGAGGTTGATGCGTGGGCCAAGGCCAACAAGCGCCCAATTTGGCTGGGCGAATTTGGCGCTATTTATAAAGCCGATATGGAGTCGCGGGTGCGTTGGACCTCGTTTATCGTCCGTGAGGCCGAGCGGCGTGGCTGGGGCTGGGCTTATTGGGAATATGCCGCAAATTATGCCGTGTTTGATCGCAGTACTAATAGTTTCAAAGTGCCTTTGCTTAAGGCTTTAATTCCATAGTGATGATTACGATTACCCCCACCCAACTCTTGATGTGACCCCCTAAAAGTGGAGAAGATGTGCTACCTCATCTATTTTGAAATTTATAGTGCAGCATATAAATGGGTAAAAATATGACTTCGATGTAAATTATTAAAAGATTGTACCCGAATAGCGATTGATCACTATTCTACGTAGCAACGCCCCATTAATGGGGCCGAAATTAACCCGTGATAGCGGGTGTTGTTATGTAGCGTGGGCATTGATCCCCATATGGACGAATTATGCTGAATTTTGTCGTTTTTTAGGAGGATATAAATTAGGTCAGCATGCCAAAACTATGGGTTTCCTCGTAGACGAGGTTTATGACTTAGCACTTGTTACTTAGCACTTAGCAATTCCTACCTCTCATTCAGCGCTTTCCATACTTGGTCGAGGGCAATGAGGGCGGTGATGGAATGAGCACCGTGCCCACGATATAACGCGCCGGACAGCGAATAATCGTGCAGCCAATAGGTGGTGAGGTGCACGTTGTCGTTTTCTAACCCACGGTCTGGAATGGTTTGGGCGACCAAATCGAAATCCCACAGAGGTAAGTTATATTCAGCGGTAAGTTGGCGCAATACGCGATTTCGCCCGCCATCTAGGTCTTGAAATCGGTCGGCTTTGGTTCCAATAAGTGGGATCACGCCCTGCTCGATACAGTATTCGACTGCTTTGCGCATCATTTTGTCAAAAGTGGCGGGGTCGCTGCCATCATTTGAGCCAATGCGAATAAATGCAACACTGGGCTTGCTCAAGCGCAATTCACAGGCCAAGGGGCCTTCATCCGAAAGGCATTTTTCGTGGTCGGCCCATAATGCATCAAACAAACCCCAGCCACTTAACCCACGCTTCACCGCCAAACTGGGCCGTGCAAATGAGCCAGCATAATAACTAATGACTGGCTGCAAGTAGGCATATGGGCCAAGCACATAGGGACCACCATCAAAACGGTCTAAAAAATGAGGAGGTTCGATGGTGCTATCGCCGACCTTGGCAAATACATTTGCATTATTGCCCAAAGCTTGGCCTTTGGCATAAATTTGGCGAATGTTGTTTTTGGCGGCGGCGGGTAACACCACAAAACTAGCGATGGGCAGTCCATTGACTTGGCTGACAGGGGTGGCTAAGGTGGTGGTGATGTCGGCGCTTTTGGTTGCTGTGGCATTGGGCGAAACGCTTGGTGTTGTGACGGGTTTGGCGGGTGGGGCATTGGTTGTACTGGGTATGACCAATGTTTGCCCGACTTTTAACACTGCGTCGGTGCGTAGGCGGTTGGCGGCTGCCAAAGCCGACAAGCTCACGCCATAGTTGATCGAAAGCCGAAACATGTTATCGCCAGCCTTTACGGTGTGAACAACAGGGCCATTATTGGGCTGCGGGGTTGGCGTTTCGCTGGCTTTTGGCTCATTTGGCGTTGCTGTTATGACGATTGTAGCCATAACAGTTTCAACCTTGGGGGCGATTGCCATTAGGGTAGCACTTGGAATTGGGGTGCTGCCCTGATTACTAACGCCTGTTGGGCTGGGGGGAATCGCGGTGTTTGTTGTTTGCGAGACACGGGTAGGGGTTAGCCTAAATGTGGGAATTTGTTGTGAGGTGGTGGGCCAGAAAAAAGCCCCAAGCCCTATCACAACCAATAGCGCCAACAAAAATGCTGCGAGGGTCTTTATAGTGCTGCCTTTCATATCAATATGAGAGGGTTATATCACACATTCTGCCCCAATTGCCCGTAATGCGTCATGTAATTCATCACAGACATGTGTGCCATCGTTGGGGAAATCAATCACCATATCTTTCATGCCACTGCCACTTAGGCCGGTCACGGCGGCATCGGAGCGCAAACGAATGCTAAATTGTTGGGTACCTTGAAAGTCAAGCAAGGTGCTATGCACGGCTTGCAAGCGTTCAATATCCATTTTAGTGCTGCCGGTACGGGTGATATTGATCATGAGCGGGTCAGTGGGCAGCTTGGGCTTGGGTGTTATGGTTTTGCTTGGTGGCACTGCCAGCAGCACTGTGCTTTGTGCGCTCACTTCGCCATTTGCAATGCTTGGCTCAGGTTCAATTTGATCAACATCATAAGCCGATGGTGTTTCTTTTAACATGTTTGTCGGCGATGGTTTGGGGCTTAAATAATTGGGTTGTATTTTGGGGTTGGCATTTTTATTGCTTGTTGCCTCTTTGGCGATACCATTGGGATCGCCGATGTCGTTGGCAGGCTTCCCATTGGTGGCGTTTGGCTGGGCGCTATGATTTGCTGAGGGTGAGGCGGGTGGGTGGGTTGACCAATGTCCATCGCCAGCGTATTCCTCGACTGTAACCGAGGCGGTGGTGGCTTGAGGGGGGGGAATGGGGGCAGATGGGCGCGGTGCCAATATGCTGCCTTCCATGGCTTGCGGTTCCCAAAAACCATCTGGCTCAACTAAGTCATCATCATCATTGGATGCAATGCGGGGCGGGGGAGGCACATCGTTAGTGGATGGTATTGATGACGCTTTTGATGTTGAGGTCGGTAGCGTGACATTCGACACTTCAGGCATTTCGGGTATATCGACGTAATAGCCTGTTGCTTGAAACTCATGCACATCTGTCGCCTTGGCGACATCGACCGAATCGGTGACTTTATCAACCAAAATTTGCGCACCGCGCCCTTCACGAAATTCGCATTTGCCATATACCACCACTACTTTATCGGGTTGCAACAGGGCCTGATATTGCTCATAGGCTTTGGGGAACACGGTTAATTCGACCGTGCCGGTCACATCTTCAAGCATGCCAAAGGCCATTTGTTTGCCCGATTTGCTGGTGTGTGGGCGAATCGATTGAATGACACCGGCCACACATACCGATTGTTGGTTGGCGCTTTCGTCTAGCTGAATGGCGTTATGACTGACCACCGACTGCAAGCTGGCCATGACTGCGGTCAGTGGGTGATCGCTGACATAAGTACCGATCAACTCTTTTTCCCATGTCAACATCTCACGCTTGGGGATATCTTTGACATTTTTGGGAAAAACAATCATCGTGCTGTCATCTTCGGCTTCATCGCCGCCGCCCAACATGCCAAACAACATATTTTGGCCTTGCTCGGCAGCCTTACGCTCGACGCTGGCCATGCCGATCATCTGATCCATGACCGCCAACAATTGTGGGCGTGGGCCAAACTCGTCTAACGCACCGGCTTTGATCAAACATTCAAGTGCCCGCTTGTTAAATTGCGTCATGTCTACGCGGCGGCAAAAATCATCGAGCGATTTAAACGGCTTGTCTTCGATTTTGGATTTTGGATTTTGGATTTTGGGTTTGCCATTTTCATCTAGCATCCCAC
>JAGWYZ010000190.1 GCA_018969115.1 Chloroflexota bacterium
CTTGCTAGCGTTGCTATGATTGCTTCGACTGTTTTGTATACTGCGGGGGGATGTTGTTCTTCTTTTTTTTTCATACCCTCTGTTTTACTACAGATTTGAACAACATCCCTACTTTTAGACTAAACTACTGATAATGACTTTATCAGATACTTACCACCGCGCTATCGCCATCTTACGCACCAACGATGTCAATGGCATTTTTACCAAGCCCGGCCCACGCCAATACCCCCATTCATGGAATTGGGACAGTGCGACTGTGGCACTGGGATTAGCCCATTTTGATTTGCCCCGTGCAATGGCCGAAGTGCGTGGCTTGATTGCTGGGCAATGGCACGATGGCATGATCCCGCATGTCATCTATCACACTGGCCCATCCGATTATTTTCCAGACCCCGATTTTTGGCAAACCAACAACAGCCGCCATGCGCCCAGTGTGCAAACATCGGGCATTACCCAACCGCCTTTGTTGGCGACTATGGTGCGCAAAATAGCCGAGCTAACGGGCGACACGGCTGAAATCAAGCAATTTTTGAGCGAAGTCTACCCCGCCTTGTGGCGCTGGCATCACTGGATGCACACGGCGCGTGATGCCGATGGCAGTGGCATGTGCTGCCTCATTCACCCGTGGGAAAGCGGCACCGACGACTCGCCGCGTTGGCTTAAAGCCTTCGAGCGTATTCACCCGACCAATGTGCCGCCCTATCAACGCAAAGACACAGTGCATGTCAATGCCATTTTTCGCCCAACCAAACATGAATATGAGCGTTATGTGCATTTAATTGATGTTTTTCGGCGTAACAATTATGAACATGATCAACTGCTAACCCATTCGCCGTTTTTGGCGCAAGATGTGCTTTTCTCATCGATTTTGCAGCGTGCCGATGAAGATTTGATATGGATTGCGACGAAAACCAGCAACACGAGTGATCAGATTGCCGCATGGATGCGCCAAACCCGCCAATATTTTGATGCACGGCATTGGGATGCTGAACGGGGGTTATATTTTGATTATGATATGCGGGCGGGCTGTCGGCTGGAGGTCAACACTGCCATGACCTTTGCGCCCCTTTACGCCGGTCTCGCCAGCCGCGAACAAGCCGAGCGTTTATTGACCCATTTGCACAACCCAAACGAATATGACTTTGACCCAGCGACCCCCACCGGCAGCCTTGGTGCGGGTGGGCTGCGCTATGGCATTAGCACAACTGCGCGCAACGAGCCAGAATGGCAGGCGCAACGTTATTGGCGCGGCCCGGCCTGGCCCATTTTAAATTGGGTCTTGGCTCAGGGATTTCGGCGTTATGGCTATGAATCGATTTATCAAAAGATCAAACAAGATACGTTGGCCTTGATCGAAAAGACCGGATTTTATGAATATTATGACCCGCGTGATGGCAGCGGTTGTGGTTCAATTGATTTCTCGTGGCCGGCGGCTTTGTGGCTAATTTTTAAACGAGAATAACGTATCTGAGGTGAAGATCGCGCCTAAAGCGCTTCAAGCACTTTAGGTGGTCTTCATACCGATAGGGTCTTTAGGAGCAAGGGCAAAGTGCCTGATTCCAAAGACCCTATCGTGATTTCGACGAAATTTTGTAAACGTGAACGTCAACGTAAACGTGAACGTGAAATCAGACGTGAACGGTTAAGAATTTTTCTATTCCCAAGATACAAAATAACAACCTAAGGTAGTGCTAACTGCCTGACTGCCCAACCATTAAGCCCCGCGCAAGGCTTGGTCAAGATCGGCAATGAGATCGTCTACATCCTCGATGCCCGCCGAGTAGCGAATTAGCCCTTCGGGGATGCCCATCGCGGCGCGTTCTTCGGCGCTGCATTCGACATGGCTGGTGGTGGCGGGTGGCCCGCCTACCGTCTCGACTGCACCCAAATTGGCGGCGCGGTGCATCAATTGCAAACGCGGCAGCACTTGCTTGACTGCCTCGAAGCCGCCCTTGAGCGCAAAACTGAGCATCCCGCCAAAACCGCGCATTTGCTCAGCCGCGATGTCGTGCTGGGGGTGTGATTCGAGACCCGGGTAATTGACGACGGCCACCTGCGGCTGCTTTTCGAGCCAACGGGCGATGTGCATGGCATTCTCGTTTTGCTGACGAATCCGCAAGTGCAGCGTTTTCATGCCGCGCAGCAGCAAATAAGCGCTCATCGGGTCGAGCGTGGCCCCATTGATTTCGCGGAAATGAAAAACCTGCTGCACCAAGTCACGTTTGCCGCACAACACCCCACCCATCGCGTCGGCATGACCGCCCAAAAATTTAGTAGCGCTGTGAATGACCAAATCGGCCCCCAAGGCCAGCGGGTTTTGGTTGATGGGGGTGGCGAAGGTATTATCGACCGCCACCACCGCGCCATGCCGATGCGCCACCGCCGCCAATTGCGCAATGGGCTGCACCTTCAGCGTCGGGTTGGTCGGCGTTTCGAGGTAAAGCAAATCGCAGCCCTTGGCGACCTCGCGCTCAATTTCAGCCACATCGGTGGTGTCGCACAGCGCCACCTCGATACCCCAGCGCGGCAAAAAGTGCAAAAACAGCAAGTTTGTGCCGCCATAGGTGTCTTTGGCGCTCACCACGCGCTGGCCGGGTTTGAGCAAAGCAAAAAACATATTGCTGATGGCGGCCATGCCGGTGGCAAAACTGGTCACGCTTTCGGCGTTCTCTAACGCGCCAATTTTTTGCTCGAAGGCGGCGACGGTCGGGTTGGTATTGCGGGCGTAGATATAGCCCGGCTTTTCACCCAGCGCCACCTCGCGCCACGTGTCTACATCGGCGTAGCCATGCGCCACGCCCAACGAAATCGGCACGGTGGTGGCCCCGGTCAGCAGCAAATCTTGCTCGCCTGCCCACACTGCTTTGGTCGCCATTGAGGTTGTGTTTGTCATGAGGGGTAATTTACCATAGTGGGGCAGTATCCGGGTATGTAACTTGTTGGATACACAATAAGGATTAAAAAAAATGAGGGGCAAAGCCCCCAACTTCAATGGTCATATAGTGCATTTGGCATTACATCTTTGGGGTTTACCCCAAATTATTAAGACAATACAAAATTTATTAAAAAAAACGCCGTTTTGCCTTGTTAGATTAAACAAAGCAAAACGGCGCAACATGGAATCAATCCAAAATTAATTCGAAATCAAGCCAGTCTTAGTCCCAACAATTCTAAATGCCTCAATCACCCGATCCAATTGTTCATTAGTATGGGTTGCCATATAACTGGTGCGCAATAAACTCTTATTAGGCGGCACCCCGGGAGGCAACACGGGGTTTACATAAATACCAGCATCAAAACAAGCTCGCCATGCAAATACTGTATTCATATCGCTGCCAATGATCACCGGCACCACTGGCGTAACACTTTCGCCACAATCAAAGCCCATGCTACGTAGCGCATCACGCACCTTGGCCGAATTGCTATGCACCCGTTTGGGGTAATCGGGGTCAGCCTCAATAATATCAAGACAAGCCATGACCGTAGCAACATTGGCTGGCGGCATCGATGCGCTAAAAATGAGTGACCGCGCCTTGTGTTGAATGTATTCAATCACATCTTTATTGCCAGCCACCACCCCGCCCAGCGAAGCAAATGATTTGCTGAATGTACCCATTACAATATCTACTTCATTGACACGGTTAAAGTGAAAATGGGTGCCGCGTCCGCCCTCGCCCATCACACCAATGCCATGGGCATCATCGAGATACACGCGCGCATTATATTTTTTAGCAAGGTCTGTGATCTCGGTCAAAGGTGCAAGATCACCGCCCATCGAATACACACCATCCATAATCACCATCTTAGACGCGTCTTCATTTTCTTGCAATAAACGCTCTAAATCTGGTAAGTCATTATGACGATATCGCTTGAGCTTGCAGCCTGCCATATTTAAGGCATCGACCAATGAAGCGTGGATCTCTTTGTCAGCAATGGCAACATCATCTTTGCCCAACAAAGCAGTTAACGCCCCCAGGTTGGCTTGATATCCTGTGCCAAAAATCAACGCGGCTTCTTTCCCCAAAAAAGTAGCTAATCGGCGCTCTAATTCTTTATGAATTTCAAGGGTGCCATTCAAAAAACGGCTGCCAGTGCAGGATGTGCCATATTCTGCAATCGCATCGATTGCGGCCTCACGCACAGCAGGGTGTGTGGTGAGGCCCAAATAATTGTTTGACCCAATCATGATCAAACGCTTGCCATCAATTACCACTTCGGTGCCTTCGGTTGTCGATAAGGGTTTAAAGTACGGATAAAAACCCTGCTCTTTTGCAACGCGTACAACCCGAAGCGTTGGGTCTTTATTAATCTTTTCGAATAAATCATTCA
The DNA here is from genome assembly GCA_018969115.1 of Chloroflexota bacterium. Taxonomy (GTDB): domain Bacteria; phylum Chloroflexota; class Anaerolineae; order J036; family Brachytrichaceae; genus AQU-03. Next base: position 4,330 of record JAGWYZ010000190.1, read on the forward strand.
TAAATTCACTTGGATTATACTGTCGAGAGATGAGTAAAATCTATATTTCATGAGAATCTTTTAAAAGATGTCATGCCGAAATTGCCATTCTCGATCTCCTCAGAAGATGTAAAGGTAATGAGTTTCGTCAAAGACTGTTTTACGATGCATTAGCAAGCGATGACAGGGGCCGAATTCACTATCTATGCCCCCAAGCGTCGCTTGGGGGCATAGATAGTAAATTTTTAAATCAACACCTTCGACAATTTACGATTGCCTGCCTGTGAATTCATTCACGGTCGAGATGGCGAAGGTATTGGTAAATAAATTACAATTTCAACCATGAGATATCACATCTTCATCAATCCCATCTTGGCTTATCTTACAGCTGCTGTAATGATGGTCGGGTGCAGCCAATCGATGAGTATTGGGTTACCCACAATCTCACCAATCCCTACTGTACCAGTCACCGTGCCTCCCACGCAGCTTCCCTCGGCATTTCCGGCCATCATCCAACTCGATAACCCAGCGATTACGTCAACCACCACCAGCAATGCGCTAGCCGTCAATCCCGCCGTATCTCCGGCCGTGCTCACGCCAACGTCCCCGCCGCTCCCACTGCTGCCCACAGCCGCAAGTGTTGAGAAAAGTCGCGTCAAAATATTTTTAGTCGCACCAAACGACAATGGAAAAAGTGGCCCTAAAATTGGCTGCAACGATAGTTTAGTCGCTGTTGACCGCGATATAAAACCCACCCAAGCAGTATTAACGGCGGCACTAAATGAACTTTTTGCAATAAAAACCCAAAGCTACGGTCAGTCGGGTTTGATTACAGCACTCTATCAATCTAATTTGCAACTTAAAAGCGCCCAAGTCGTTAACGGGCGCATGATCGTCCATTTAATGGGCAACTACAAATTGGGCCGAGCGTGTGATATGTCACGTTTTAAGGAACAAATCAGCGCCACCGTTCGCCAATTTTCTACCACCACCAACGCCGCTATCTTTATAAATGACGCGCCACTTGAAAGCATCAAGTAATTACGAATGATGAATTACGAATTACGAATTGTCAGTGTTGCCATTCGTAATTCGTAATTTGTAATTTTTTAAATTTTGACTTGCGCGCCCCCTTGGGCGGCAGAAGCCTGAATGGCATTCCATAATTGAATCATACGCAAGCCAATTTCGGCGGGGCCGGGGTTGGACAATTGACCGGCCCGTACCGCCAAAAAGGTCTCCATCACCCCATTTGACTTGGGCAAACGCACCTTGCGGGGCTTGGCATCATCGGCCCGCTGCAAAGTCAGGGTTTCGCCCCATACACCTGTCGTGATTACGCCGTTTTCACACATCACGCGCACCTCAGACCCAATGCGCACCGTGTCGCCGCAGCCATTGAGCGTAATCAGCACGCCGCTGGCGGTGCGGGCCACCGCCGCCGACAAAATATCAACCGCCCGCCCGCGATTGTCGAGATACGCGCTGACCTCGACAAAGGGTTCGCCCACCAAATCGGCAACCGTATTGAGCAAATGCGCCCCGGTGTCAAAGGTAAAACCGCCGCCCGCCACCTCAGGGATTTGCCGCCATGTGCCTCGGGTGAATTGCTCCCAGTTTTGCCACACGGTGGCGCTAATATTGAGGATCTTGCCAAGCTCGCCGCTGTGCAGCACCTTGTGGGCACGCCGTACGGCGGGTGACAAACTGCCGTTAAAGGCGATGGTCAACAATTTGCCCGATTGGTCACGCGCCTGCATCAATTTATGGGCCTCGGCCACGTTCAGCACCATCGGTTTTTCGAGCAATACATCGACCCCCGCCAATAACAAGGCGCTGGCTTGCATACAATGTTGGTTGTGGGGCGTGATGATAAAGGCAGCATCGATGCCCGGGGCCTTTTCATCGACAAACTTCTCAAAATCAGGCTCATTAACCGGCGCAGATTGGCCGGCCTCGACGAACATCTGAGCGGCTTTTTGATAATTGGCGTCGTTTGGTTCACAAACCGACACTACCTCGATCTGATCGATGAGCTTGAGCAAACTTTTTATGTGATGGCGGGCCATGCCGCCGGTGCCAATAATGGCAATTTTGGTACGCATGGTTTGGATGATAAACCATCAACCCAAGCGCCCAAATAACTTCTCTAATTGCCCGACCCCAATCTGAATCATGGTGGGCCGCCCATGTGGGCAAGTGCGCGGCGATTGACACGCCTCGAGGTCGCGCACCAAGGCTTGCATTTCGCTTAAAGGCAACACCCGCCCGGCTTTGACCGCCATGCGTTTGCACACCCGCCGCAGCACCCGCGCCTCAATTTCTTTGCGCAGGGGTTCAGCCTCGCCCGCTTCCATCTCGGCCACAATTTCGTGCACCGCCGCCACAATGTCATCTTGTATCATCATGCTCGGCACCCCACGCACCAAAAAGGTGGCCCCGCCAAATGGGTCGATCTCGAAGCCAAGCTCATACATCACATTGATGTTTTCTTCGAGCACATAGGCGCTGCTGGTGGGAATGGTGACGACGACCGGATCGAGCAAAGGCTGGGTGACGACCGTGCCCAAATCATGCTGGGTCATCATGCGTTCAAACAAAATGCGCTCATGCGCCGCATGTTGGTCGATCAAATACAACCCCTCTGGCCCCTCGGCGATGATATAGGCCAAGGCCAATTGGCCCAAAATGCGCAGGGCTGGCAGTTGTGGCTTGGGGAGAATGGGGGCTTGGGAGTTAGGGATTGAGGATTGGGGATTGGGGATTGGGGATTGGGGATTGGGGATTAGGGATTGGGGGTTAGAGATTGGGGGTTGAGGATGGGCATCGGGCGCAACTTGCGCCTGCCGCGCAATGCCCACCCGCTCCCATGTTTCGCTGCCAGCCAATCTGGGTTGATGCCCGATAATCGGCGCGTGTGCCGCCTCGTTGCCGGTGGTCGATGTGACCGGCGCATCATGGCTCACCTCATCCGAAATCGTTAACCCCCAATTCTCAATGCCCTTAATCGAAACGGGGGCCTCGGGCGGCGCGAGATGCGCCAATAAGGTTGTGCGCACCGCCCGTTGAATGGCGCTAAAGACGGCGTTGGCATCGCGAAAACGCACCTCGGCCTTGGCTGGGTGGGCATTCACATCCACATCTTCAGATGGCACCTGCACCATGATGACCGCCACCGGGTAACGCCCAACCATCAGCAAGGTATGATACGCCTGCACCACGGCGCTCGCCAATTTAATATCTTGCACTGGGCGGCCATTCACGAACAAGGTGATGCGGCTGCGGCTGTTATGGTCGAGCGTGGGCAAGCCCACAAACCCGCGCACGGTGATGGCTGAACGGCTGGCCTCATCTTCGGCCCCAACGGTGGTTGGCTCGACATTCAGTGCGATCATTTTCTCCACATCTTGCCCGCCCAATACTTCGATCAACACATCCCGCAGGCTGCCATTGCCGGTGCTTTGCACAATCACTTTGCCATCTTGCAGCAGGGTGAATCGAATATGCGGGTAGGCCATGGCATAGCGCGTGATCACACCATCAATATGCCCGCGCTCGGTTTGATTGGATTTGAGGAACTTGAGCCGCGCTGGCATGCGGGCAAACAAATGCTCGATGGTCATGGTGCTGCCCGGGTTGCGCCCAATCCGCTCATGCGTGATCACGCGGCTGTTGTCGATGCGCATCATCGTGCCAGTGGTTTCGTCTTTATGGCGCGACACACAAGTCACGATGCTGACCGATGCAATACTGGCCAGCGCCTCGCCACGAAACCCAAGCGTATTAATGTGTTCGAGGTCCTCAGCTGAAGTCAATTTGCTGGTGGCATGATGGGCAAACGCTAGCGCCACCTCGTCGGTATGGATGCCATACCCGTTATCGGTGATGCGAATCATACGTCGCCCGCCCTCTAAACACTCCACCTTTATTTCAGTTGCACCGGCATCAATCGCATTCTCAACCATTTCTTTCACCGCCGAGGCCGGTCGCTCAATGACTTCACCGGCGGCGATGCGTGACACAACTGATTCTGGCAAGATTTGAATGGGCATAAGAAGTCTATTTTAATCAAGAGCCAAGCGGTAAGGCTGTCTAAAAGTCAGCTCCGCGTTTAACCCGTCATCTTCGCAAACGCGGAGATCTATAACGATGCAGGTGAAAGATAGGTTAATCATATCAAATTGATGCCCATCGCGTTATGGATTCTCTCTTACAAGCTGATCGTTGCACAGAACATAAATTCTACAAAAGGAAGATAAACTTGAAGAATGGAACTAGAGATAAAGACATGGGCAGAAA
>JAGWYZ010000191.1 GCA_018969115.1 Chloroflexota bacterium
CTTTGCCATGTGTTTTAATTAATCGACGCGCCCAAAACCCCGCTATTGTGGTGATCATCGCTTAATTTTATTTTGATAAAACCCACCCATCGGCAACGGTGAAATACCAATCATCGCCATTGTGGTGATCATCGCTTAATTTTATTTTGATACCGTGATTTTTGAGCGTGTCGATCAAAATTAACACGCCTTCGGCTACGGTCTCGACATTTAGGCCAAATTCTGACATTTGCGCTTTTAACGCTAATTCCCATGACACCGACGCTTCGCAATAGTTATTCGAACTGATTATTAAAGGTTTGATTCCAATATCGTGTAACATAATTTCTAAACAATACAAATAAATACTTCATTGTGGCCCCACTCGCGCCCAGCCGCCCAGACATACATTTCAAGCTTGTATAGCCCACGCGCTAGCCTGTTCGCATTAAACGAATAGCTGCCACTCTCGCCAACCCTTAGCCGAAAGCCGCCTTGGCCAGTGCCAATATTGCGCGTTCCGCAACTCGCTATACCGTTGTTATTCTCTAGCCTTAGCTCATACCACTCACCGCCGTAAAAATCCCACGCAACAGTAAGCCATTCACCCGAACCCGCATACCTGTACTGCACACTCGCGCCTTGTCCAGCCCAGCCCATGTCACGCGCCACGCAAAACGGATACCCGCCATTACCGCGCCAGTCCGCGCTAGTGCTGTCGCATCGCCGCCCTAGCTCTTTTGTCGCCACAGGTGTAGGCATTGGCTGAGGTTGCACTGTTGGCGGTGTCGCTGGTGTTGCTGTTCGCGTTGCAGTTGGCAACGGTTTGGGCGTTGGCGTTCGCGTCGGGTCAATTTTGACAAACGGCAAATACGAGTTATACACCTCGTTTTCTGGCACAACCCCAAATAATGATATCGCAACTGCCAACACCAGCGCGGCTTCAATTCTCATTTTTGTTTTCCGACAAATCGACGCAAGCCGCCACCATCACTATGATTGTGACCATAATCACGACAAACTGAGCTAACATCAATAAATCAAGCAAAATTTATACCCTCCGTTTCGCCCAAAACTTTTGCAGCGTCTGGGTTTAATTTTGCCAATTCGTTTATCGCCTTTCTGAGCCGAAAAGTTAACAGTTTATTTTCGGATTCCAAGTGCTCGATTCTCTTTTCGCGTTCCTGTTCTCGACGCTCAAGCGTTGCCACACGTGAATTTAATTGTGTGATGTACGTTTTTTGGTGCGCGATGGCCTCGCGCATCCAAAAAGCAATCATGCCCAAAATGCCACTAATTACAGTGCTAATGATTGCCATCAAGGCTTGTGTATCAGTCATTTCTTTTTGGCGTAAGCAAAAACATGGCCTGATTAGCCACGAGTGCATCTATGACTGAGCGAATAACGCCAACCATCCCCGGCTGATCGCACGTTACATAATTTGTTAAACCCGCGCATCCAAGCGCAAATGACGCAATGCCAACGCCGATAATACAGATGCCCATCACGGCCCGTTTTTGGTTGGGGTTCAACGTTTCAAATTTGTCACGCACCACCGGCGCGTACGAAAAAACCAACGATAAAATCATTCCAGCAGTAGTCGATAAAGTTTCACTTGTCATCTAAACACCTCATATTCATCTGCTTTAAACGGCAGCCACCGTTTATCACCATTCTCACCCAAACAAAACACTGCGCCCCCGACAAACGGGCTGGGCTGTCCGTTTATTGGTTGAGATTGTAGCGCCTTGTATCTAATTATCCAATCGTTTATTTGCGCTTGAGTTGCGCCAACACCAACAAACCCACGTCCGCGCCCATCATCTACACCCGTCTCACCACTATAGATACGCGATGTTGAGCCGACATCAAACCCGCATTTGTCAAATAGCCATTGCCACCGCCGCGCATACCACGCGTCAAAGCCGCTTGTCAGGCTTGGGGTGTAGCTGTGATAGTCGATACTAAGCAAGCCGCTGTTGTAGTGCGGTGCATATAGCTTTTGGATTGCATCGCAAATAGTTTGCTCGTTGTAATTTGGCGTTCCAGCGCTAAATGTCCCCGCCGCATAGACAGATCGCGGTGCGCGTTCTCTAATTCGTTGCGCCACTGCCACATCCAACGTTGCGCGTTCCCGCAATTGTTCAACTGTGCCATAGCATAGCCAATCGCACTCATTAAGGCCAGTGAATACAAGCTCATCATCTAGCGATGGAGATAGCGCCCTCACGATATCGTCAGCTGTCACCCGCTGCGAGTGATACCAGCGCACCATCACCACCGCGTCTGGGTATTTGCGTTTGATCTGCCGCGCCACGCCAATATCTTGCAGCATGAAGAACCGACAACCCGCGTCCGCTTTGGCCATTGCCATACCTGCGTTAAGCACGTTGTAGCCCAGCTTAATCGGCTGTTGCATTGGGGGTTGAGGTGTCACCGGCGGCTCAGGTGTCACCGGCGGCTCAGGCTTTGGGTCTACGCTAAATTTTAGTTGACGTATTGGCATCCAAGCTCTTAACGAGGTCATGCTCGTCAGTGCAAATTGCTTGGTGTCGTCAATGTCGTGGATAGTGACATCGACGTTTTCGATATCAGCGCTATAGAGCGTGTCGGCAGATTCAGAAGGCCGGCGATATCCGCTTGCTGGCGCAATTGTTTTGGCGCTAATTGGAAACACAGTAGGTAAATTAACGATTGGCGCATTTAGCAGAATTGCGTTATTTTGCAAAATTTTGTTGCAATCGACCCCGCCAATAATGCCATTCACCGTTCCGCCATCAGTATATTGCCACATGGCTGCCGCTTTCCACCCAACCGGCAACGCGCCCAACTGCTGTGCATACTGCGCCACCCACAGCGGATAGCGTGAATAATCGCCGCCATCGGTCACCGCATTCCACCACCAAGAAGCGGTGTAAATGATTGGGACAATGCCGCTAATTGACTCGAACTCGCGGACAACGCGCATATGATAATTAAAGTGCGCTCGTGTCTGTCCCTTCGCTGGATACTCTACATCAATAACTGGCCGATACTCGCCGATGTCATTTTTGATGCTGTCCCAAAATTTCCACGCCTGCGTCACGGGGTCTTTGCCATTATGATCGCTGAACCAATAAGCACCACGCTTAACGCCCACGCGCTTGGCCTCCGACCAGTTGCGCCTAAACGCCGGATCGAGATAATCGAGTTGGCCGCATTTGATGAACGCCGCTTGAACTGGCAAGCCGTCAGCAAGCCCAGCCTTTACCGCGTCCCAATTGATGACGCCTTGATATTTGCTTACGTCGATTGCTCTCATGTGTCGCCTCGTTGCTTGACGCTATGCGTATAGCGATGTCTCTAAGTGCAATTATATCGATAAAAATTTAAGGTTTAAAACCTGCGTTATCTGTTGATCGCGTCAGGCCTGACGGCATGACCGAGATCATAACAATCATGCAAAAATTCGCAAAAACGCAAAATTAAGCCCGTTCGTTTTACCCGCTAATCGTGATGATTAGTTAAAGTGATTAGTCGGTGATTAGTCAAAATGATTAGTCGGTGATTAGTCAAAATGATAAGTGAAATGATAAGTGAAATGATAAGTGAAATGATAAGTCGCTGGCAATTGTTTTGTTTTTTTGTTTTACAAAGTCGATAAAAATTTAAGGTTCAAAACCTGCGTTACCTAGTTGGCATTTATACCGATATGAGTATAATTATATTAATTAAGGAGATATTCAAATGGACGACAAAGTAATCGCAACCGCACGGAAATTAGGCTCAACAATCTCGGCAAAAGAAATTGCAATCCGCAAAGCCAATGCCAAAAACCCAAACGCTGGCAAAGGCGGGGCAAGCGACAAGCAAATTTCATTTGCTCAATCGCTGCTCACCCGCAACGGATTGACATCGAATATCAATTGGCAAGCAATCAGCAAAGGCGATTGCTCCCATTTGATTGACATCCTAAACACCTACGGCGCGGACATGCAACGTCTTGCGCAAGATTTCAAATACACATTTAGCAAATAAGGAAAACCAAAATGATTGCATACGAATTAACAAGCGGACAAAAATTCAAAGTGCCGATAATGACAGGCGAAACCGTTTATACATGCGTGACAGGCGCAAGCCGACACGATTTTTTCAAACAATACCCCGGCATAGTTGGGGCAAAATCAAATGGTGAGCAAATGGGATTTGGCGAAATGCACGAAGTTGTTCTAGTCAGCACCCAACCAATCGGCAATCCTAAATTGCACGATACCGATAGTGGGCTTGGCATCGGCGGTATTAACAACGATCAATCAATGCCCACTGTCTCATCCGCCCGCGCATTTGCACGAGTCCAACGACTAAGCAACACAGATACGGTATGCATCCGATGTGGTGCGTCAAAGCATTTCGATGGCGCAATGTTTACCACGATTGCAGGTAGCGGGATTTGCGACGATTGTATTTAGTTATTAATTGAGGGGCGCGGCTCATCAACGCGCAAGAATTAATTTAAAGGAGACAAAAAATCATGTTTCAAGAAATATTTAAAAACGCAAATATTAATCATTATCCGGTTTCGCCATACTATTCACCATTTAGCGCATTTGGAAATGACTATGCAACCAACGTTCAGAACGGAGAGCGGCTTGATTACCAGCGCGATATCTGGTCAAGTGACTATATTGCCATTAATCGAAATGGCATCACGGTAGGCAAAATCTATCGAATTAAAACAAAACTGCTTATCGTTTTTAGTACAGAAACAACGATGCAAGATCGTCGGGTTATTGCGTCACTGCTACCTAGCAGTATGGCAAGCATGGCATTTAAACATATCGATGCAATCAATATGCTGTTATCACCGAAACGCCTTGTAATGAAAGAGTTGGATGCATCTGCAATAGCATCATTATTTAACTAAAGGAGATAAAAAATGACTACTTTTGAAATTGACACCCGCACATACAACCGAGCCGGATTTGTATCAGAATTAATCACAAGCACATGTGGAAGTGACACAAGCGCTTTGACGACAGATCAAGTTATTGAATACATCGATCAGAATTCTGTCATCATCGATTTTGATGATGAGGTAATGCCAGCAAGCCGATGGCGCAAGGACATCGTAGATCACATGTTCGATGCAAAGTTTCAGGCAACTGAAAGGCTTTGTAAAACTGATACCGAAGGAACAACAAATATTGCCGATTGGATGCGCGAAGGCGAATGGGAAACCATGACCCCTGCACAAATGGCAAAAGAATGGGATGAATTAAACAATGAATAAATCCCAATACTCCGACCTCCAAACCGCCGAACTCAACGAGGCTATTAATAGCCTCGTTGAGCAATTTCCCCAGCTTGCAGGGCGCGAAATACGCCTTCGCACTATCCTGACCAAACTGCAACACGGCAGCGCCAGCCATACCCGCGCATATGAATTGCTCGGCCTGCGTGACAGCGATGAACTCCACCATCTATGGGGCGTATCAATGCGCCGCGTCACCGCCCATTGCCAAACACTACACGAGCGATGGGGCGTAGGGCGCAAGTTCGGCAAAACGTGGGTGTTGACAGCCGACGAAGCCGAACGCCACCGGCCAGCGGCAAAAGCCGGAAGGCCAAAAGCCAACCCAGCCACCCGCGCCACCTCCAATATTTTCACCGTGCCTAGCGACGACCGCGCCGCGTGGGCCATCTGCCAACCGGTTTACGCCGAATGGCGCAAAAACTCATAAGCCATGAATTACACCGACCTACCCACCATTACCCGCCGCCAACATCGCTACGTCAGCAACACCCTTATCGGTTGTGCATCCATTATGATGCGCTTTGCCGTTACCGGCATGATTATTGCCATTGCCATAGTAGCGATGGCCACATTCAGATGACAATAATTGACGCCCAAAAAATTGGGCTAAAAATTTTGCGCTTTGATGTGCAAAAATACCCAAACACCAGCAGCAAAGCCGTCAGCCGCCGCGAATTTAAATTCATTGCGGGGGACAGTCGATTTGAGTGTGTAGTTTCGGCACGAGAAGCCAAAACCGCAACCGATGCGCTTTCGCAAGCTGCCGAGCGCTTGCGATTGGCGCAAAATGTGGTCTTCACAAACATGCCACGAGTGCAAATCGTCAGCGATAAAACCGTTGGCGATTGGCTCGGCGCAAATAGCGCATAATTGACACCGTAGCCGTTGATTGGCAACGGCTTGCATCTTTTTGTTCTCCTGAAGTAGCGACCCCGCCGCCCCGTTCAGCGCGGCGGGTGACGTAGCAAACACATGAAATTATCCCCAAGTGCCATAGAATTAAGGGCCATTGTCGATGAGCTGGGCGATGTGCAATTAACAGCCAGTCAGCTCAGACAAATGACCGACAAGAGATTCAATCTTGAGCAATGCCGTTGGGCCCTCGAGTACGCCGGCAAATTAGTGCGTGTGGGCCGTTACAAAATTATGTACCCTGAGGCCGAAGCGTATGTCCGAGAGTCGCCGACAAAAATAAAAACCTCTTACATTCGCGAGAAATTCGGCATTAGCGCGTCTGCCGCATTAGGCATTTTGAAACGCCACAACCGGTTAGACCGCGTCTACGTTATCAAGCCGAGGGGCGACAAACCGCTCATACTCAAGCTCGCAAACGGTCAGCAAATAACCGCCCGCGAGCTTTCTCAAAGAGCAAAAAACGCCGGGATCAATGTAGACACCAAGCTTTGCCGAAAAATTTTGCTGGACAATGGCTTGCTTAAACGCGACAAGCTCGGCACTTGCAAATATCCCCACGTTTACGATTACGTCAAAAATAACCCGCCAATTTCAGCCGCCGATCTCGCCAAAAAATTCGGGCTGTCGAGCAAAGCCGCGCATAACATCTTGAGCCGCTGCAAAAAACGTGGCTACGAAAAAACAATAATTGACAAGGCCAATGAACTGCCAGAGCCAATCACCGTTAAAGAATTTCAGCAAATGACCGGATGCTTAAGAAATACAGCCTACAGCGCGCTAATTCGAGCCGGTAAATTTAAGAAAAAAACATCCGAACCCAAGCCACAAAATGCAACACCGCCGCCGCGAAGAACAAAAGTTGTCGCAGCGACAAAGCCAGTTGCAGAACCACCACCCCCACCACCCAAACCAAAACAACAAAATACTCACCCCATTGCCATATTATTCGAGGCATGGAAGGCCAAAAATGATCCCCAAATTATCCAACGGCTTGCCCGTTAACCCAAAATTGTTTGACCGCGTTATCGACGGCATCGTTCAGCCGTCAGAACCCGACACCGGCGTATCGAAAATCCCCGTGCTAGATCGCGGCTGGGTTGAGCTGCTTGACATCATGCCGCACCCCATGACAGGCATCAGCCCAGAAACCGCCATTGTCAACGCCGCCCGTGTATCGTTTTTGGGCGAGAGCAAAGGCGCTGAGAAAGACGCGAAACTATTGCGGTATTTGCTCGACAATCGCCACACGTCACCCTTCGAGCATGTTCAGTTTCAATTCCGCATTTATGCCCCAGTTGTTACCTTTTGGCATTGGGTAAGACACAGGACCTGGTCTTTCAATTTTTCGTCAGGACGATATGTTGAATTTGACGAAAGCGACTTTTATGTGCCGGACGTTTGGCGCAAGCAATCGTCATCAAACAAACAAGCAAGCGATGGCGAAGTTGGCCCAGGTGTAAATGAAATTTTGACGCGAGAATTAATCGCACATTACGCCAAGTGCTATGAGTTGTACGAGGACGCGTTAACAGTAGGTGTAGCCCGCGAACAAGCGCGATTGTTTTTACCAGCTTGGGCCAGCTACTACACCTGTGTTGCCAGCGTTGATGCTCATAACCTCATGCACTTTATGAATTTACGCCGCGCGTCTGAGGCTCAATATGAGATACGTGTATACGCCGAAGCAATCTACGAACATTTCTTTAAACCATTCATGCCAACAACGGCTGAATGGATGGAGTCAAAATAATGGATACATTCTGGTTTATCGACGAGTTTGGCACAATTAGAGCAGCTGCCGACCCAACACCACCAGCCGGATTCGCACCCGTCGAATACAGCAGCAAGCCCGAAACGCTAAGGACGCAGCAGCCCCGCAAAACAGCTATCCTCAGCGGCGACGACATCCGCCGATTGTGCCAAGGCCACAAGCCGATGATCAGCCCGTTTGGCGAGAAATTCCGCTGGCACGGCATAAGCGGAGGGCTAGACTATCATGGCTATTGCATCACGCTTGGCAATCAGTGGTCGGTAACGACCGCGCCAAGAATTGACACGGCAAATATAAGCGCATCGGATAAGCATATCAAGCTAATCACCAATGACACATTCACACTCGCGCCCAACGCAAGCGTTCTTGCGGTATCAGCAGAGCGCTTCATCATGCCGCGTAATGTCATGGCGCTATCGTTTGGCAAATCGACGCTTGCACGAATTCACGTTGTGACAACGATCACGCCGATAGAGGCGGGGTGGGAGGGGTATCTGACAATCGAAATCAGCAACAAAAACAAGATGTCTGAGGTCGATCTTCATGCCGGCTTGCCCATCACCCAGCTAGTATTTTTCTGGGTCGCTGAGGGCAGCGGCTATGATGGCATCTATCAGCACCAG
>JAGWYZ010000192.1 GCA_018969115.1 Chloroflexota bacterium
CAAAAATGTGGCACAAAATCTCGCGTACAACCCAACCCGGCAAACCATCATTCTGGCAAGCACATGGCGAAAGCGGCATGATTTACTATCGTTTACATAGCAACCAACCGCGTTTAGCGGCAACGTTGCATTTAGGCTGGTTTGCCCTGCGTGAATTTTTTATCAAAGGGCGCATTCAATTTCTGGCTCCGTTTCTACGCGGGGTGCGTACCGGTTGGCATAAAAAATTATTACCACCTCAGCGTGTCACACCAGTAGTTGATTAGTTGATTGGTTGATTGATAACTCGTGACTAGTGAGTCATGAATCAACGAATCAACTAATCAACCATATATTCGTTTGCATAAATAGTTACCTTATTTCAAATGACTTCTAACGAATCAGCCGGTTGCAATTTTTGTGGCAGCCCCAAACGGCGCTTTGTAATGAGTGGCCCAGATCGTATGGTATTTAAGCCCGGCACATTCACTTTTTATGAATGTGAAAATTGTGGGCTACTCTATCAACACCCCCAACCCCCTTGGTCACAGTTGGCTGAATATTATGTCGGCCCTGAATACGATTCGTATGCAACTGTATTACAAGACGAAGCATCACCATTATCAAGATCTATAAAACGTCTAGGGTTTATTAAACAACGACGATATATCGAACAATTTTGCCCAAGTGGCAGTCTTGTCGATATTGGTTGTGGCAGCGGGCTTTTTCTCGAAGAAATGCAGTTAAGTGGACGTTGGCAATTAAGCGGCGTTGAGCCAACCATATCTCAGGGTGAATATGTGCGCCAACGCCTTAATATTCCAGTCCAACTGGCACCTTTAGAGCAAGTCAACATCCCTTCCAATAGTCAAGATATTGTGACAATGTGGAATGTGCTAGAACATTTAGCTGACCCAGCCCAGGCATTTAGCAAATGTTGGGAAATGTTAAAACCCGGTGGTCATTTTATTTTTGCCATCCCTAGCCCCGAAAGTATTGGGCGGCAGGTATTTGGGCCATATTGGGTGGGATGGGAATTGCCACGGCATTTATTTGCCTTTCCTCAAAAAACTCTTACACAGAAATTAAATACATCTGGCTTCCAAGTCATTGATCGTGCTTGCTTCATGATCACCTATTTCACCTTTGGCAATTCGCTAAAGTTTTGGTTACAAACCTGGTCACCCAATTACAAACCAATTGCCAACCTAATTGAACGCCTCTATTACAGCCCAATCGGCAGGGGATTATTTGCACCTATCCAGTTGGGACTTGAGCGCAGCAAAAAAGCATCGGTAATTACTTGGGCTGTTCAAAAACAGCGGTAAACTCGTCATCTCTTGAACCTCTTTTCCAGTGCCAATCATTTTTTTCGCAAAAGCCGCCATTTTGCTCATGCAGTCACAAATTTGATACGAACAAAAATATTGGCAAACCCGCTTTTTTTTAAGCTTGCGCGTTTGTTGGGTGCATTACTTACTCTCGCTTCAATTGCCCTTATCTTTAAGCGTGGGTTTAGCGAAGTCGGTTGGGATCGTTGGCTTGCTATGGGAAATGCATTATTACTGAGCACTTTCCTTTATGGGGTGTCATTTAACCTACAGGCATGGATGTGGGGCTTGCTCATGAATCGATTTGCCGGGGTTCGTTTTGGCTGGCGCGATGCTGAGGTATATGCACTTTCAAACCTATTGCGTAACACCCCCGGTGTCGTGTGGTATTTACTCGAACGGGTCGAGTCGTATAAAAAAGATGGGATTCAAGGACGAAAAACATTTATGGCAAGCACCGCCGAATGGGTAGGATTGGTACTAGCTGCTCCAATCGCTTACTTAGTTGGAATTGGGCTTGACACACAAATCTTAACCTGGGCCTCAGCCATTGTAATCATCTTCGTGGCACTCGTTTTATTGTGGCTTTTGTCTAATCCAGCCCTCCATACATTTTTCGCGCAAAAACCCGATATTAGCAAACGGCTGGCTAAGTTTAATGTTTTACCTTTTATCGTATCGATTTATGTGCTGTGCTATTTGCTAGGGGCCGGGTTAACCCACATCACTACCCTTGCCATAGATCCCAATACATCACTAACATTTGCCCTCACAATCAAACTATACGCATTGCTCACCGGCTTTATTTTCGTCTCTACCGTCATCATTCCACTTAGTTTTGGCATGCGCGAAATCAGCCTGACTTACCTACTTTCGCCTTATGTCAGCCTCGAATCAGCCATAACCATCGCCGCGATGCTGCGGCTCGTTTATCTTGGCTCCGATTTAATCTTTGGGTTATTGCTCTGGCAGATCTCTACTTATGTTAAGAAGTGGGCTAAAAAAGCTAACTAATCCCTATTTTTCGTTGTAAAGATGATAAATAATACTAATGGATTATTGATTTATAGAGGCAATTTGCTATGATTTAGCCCAAGCAGATTACCTGCTGTAGACATAAAAACTCACTTAGCTTAGATTAGATAAAGGAATCAAAACATGAAGACAATTAAACTTACTTTAGCTGGGGCAATGTTAGCCTCTTCTTTGGTTGGGGCTGCTGGTGTTAACGCCGCAGTACCAGGCCCAAGTGGCACCTTTGCCAGCGCCTTCACTGTCCAAAACTTGGCAGGCAGCACTGCAACTTGTGTCTATCAATTCTATGATGCAGCCGGTGCCCTCAAGCACACCAGCGCCTCATTTCCATTGGGTGTAGGCGCTAGTGCCAGCACCTACGTGCCAAGCATTGGCGGTTTAGCTGCTGGTCAATACGCAGGTGTGATTAGCTGTGACCAACAAGTGGCTGCAGTAGTCAACCATTCAGCCAACGGCGGCGCTAACAGCGGCGCTTCATATGATGGTGTTGATAGCACCAAAGTTGCAAACACTTGGTTCGCACCCAACGCATTCAACAACTATTACGGCTTCTCCACCAACTTTGTGGTGCAAAACACCACCGGTGCAGCCGTTCAAGTGACTGTGCAAATCTTCGCGGCTGGCAACCCAAATGCAGTAGCCACCCAAACAGCAAATATCGCAGCCAATGGTTATTCAAACTTTGAGCAAAAGGGCTTGGCTGGCATGAATGCCGGAACTGCTTATTCTGCCAAGATTAGCGCCAATGGCAATATTGCCGTAGAAGCCAACGTGTATGGCGAAGGTGCCGCAGCTGGTCAATTGTATTCATACACTCCATTCACCAGCGGTTCAACCACGGCTTATGCCCCATTGACCATGAACAACTACTATGGCTATAACAGCTCAGTAAACGTTCAAAACGTGGGTACAACCGCCACAAACATTACCATTACCTACGGCAATGGTTCATCCAAGACTGTGAACAATGTTCAACCCGGTGGTTTGGCTGAATTCTTGCAAGCCGCCGCTGGCTCTGGCGTGGCATCGGGCGACAAGCAACCCGCCAAAGTGACCTCGAGCGGTCAGCCAGTTGTGGTGTTGGTCAACCAATCAAGCGCCAAGAACCGTGCAGCATCTTACACCGGTGCCAGCGCTGGTTCAACCACAGTGCGTTTGCCAACCATTCACCGCCGCTACTTCAAATATAGCAGCGCCATCAACTGCCAAAACATTGGCGGAGCCGCTGCAACCATCTCGATTGCATACTCAGGTTCAGCTGTAACCTCAGTATCAGGCAGCATTGCCCCAGGTGGTTTGTTTGAAGTCGTGACCCCATTTGCGACATCGTTGCCCGATGGCTATAACGGTGCCGCAACAGCCACTTCGTCGCAACCTTTGGTATGTATCGCCAACGAAGACATCATCGAAGGTGCAGATGCCAATAACAACGCCGACACCCTTTATTCATACGAAGGTGTGGGTCAATAATCGATCTAACAACAAGCTAAGCTGAGTTTAAAACGGGCTGTCGAATTTTTGACAGCCCGTTTTTATTGCGTAAAATACATGTCTTCTCAAACAGTGGCAAATTAAAAAGGCCATCGATCATCACGCTATCATTATCCCAATCAATATGAAAAAAACAGCCCATATTCTTTCGTTATTTGCATGTGCGATGCTACTATTAAGCGCTTGTTCACAACGTGGTACAACAACGAATCAGACGAGTGGCGGCACGGAGCCAAGCACAAATTCAGCTCCAAAACCACAATCAGGAGCTTCATCGGCATTAACCAGCCCATTAAATAGCCCACCGAGCAACGGCTCGAAAGGCGTGCCAACACCCGCCCCAGCACGTGCAGCGGTGGCTGGGCGAATTATTCCCAATCCGCCAACAACCTATTCTTTAGAAGGTGTAACTATCTTTTTTGGCACACGATTGCCGCTGACACCCGGCCCAGATTTCTTAATCAATATGAGTCCGCAAACATCGCCAAAAGCTGTGCTTGATAAAGATGGCTTTTTTGCGATTGCAGATTTACCGCCCGGCGAATATGCAATGGTGTTGTGGTCGCCGCATAACTCGGTGATGATTGGTGAGAAACAAGACCCTGACAAAATTATGTCATTAAAAGTATCAGCGGGTCAACAACTCGATTTAGGGGCAATTATTTCAAAAATGCCTTAGTAGCTTAAACGAACCTAAAAAAACAGCAATCAACTATTCATAGGATAACTACGTTGTGAAACCGCTTTTCGGCTGGCTACCTACTCAAGCTCAAATTCGCCTTATACTCGGCATCAACCGCTTACGTGCAAATGCAACAGAACGAGCGGCATTTCAACAACAAATCAAAACATCGCTCAAGGTTGGTTTCGATTGGGAAATAGACACGCTTAAAGATTTTTTGAAACGCGGCCCAGCATTAGAGATATCAGGCAAGCGTATTCTCGATTTTGGCTGTGGTTTAGGAGGGGCAACAGATTATTTTGCGCAACAAGGAGCAAGTTTATCAGTAGGGGTCGATCTCAATCGGCCCTCACTCGATGAAATTGTCGCTTTATTTGCTGATCACCCAGACCTAAGTGTAGCCCGCACCCCATTGCTTGCCAATGCAGATGGTGCGCGATTGCCTTTTTCAGATAACACATTTGACCTAATTAGCTCAATATATGTCTTCGAACACGTCGGCGATGTAGCAGGTGTGATGTCAGAATGCCATCGCACGCTTAAAACAGGGGGAAAGCTTTTCATTGTTTTCCCGCCCTATTATTCACCTTGGTGCGCCCATACCGATGATTGGCTAGCATTCCCGTGGCCTCATGTGCTATTTAGCGAGCGTGCCATTGCCGAAACAGTCGCTATTGTAGATGCCCAAAAGCATAATATGGCGCAATATAACGCCCATGCTCAATTCCCCATCAAACCAGTGTTTGACCATGTCAACCGTCTACTATTAGCCGAATTTGAAGCAATCTTTGAAAAACATCAATGGTCAAATATCGACCATCGCCTGCCGGCTGTGGCCGAAGGCTCAAGCGTGGCCTGGGTGGGCAAAATCTTGCAATCGCTTCACCGCGAACTATTCACCAGCACGGTGATTTGCACCCTAACAAAATAAACTTAAAAACACCCACTCCGCGTCGCCACCATATCATAATTGCCGGGTGTCAGCCGAATATGCATCCCATCATTTTGGGTGCTCACAATATTGCTCAAGGCCACGCCATTCACCCAAATTGTTGTCGAATTCAGCTTGATTTGCAGGCCATTGGCAGCCCCATATGGCAAAACCACCTCGCCAGTAAAGTTAGCGGGGGCAGTCACACGAATACGGTGCTCTTGGCAACTGACTTGATCCCATCGAAATTGCAAGATGCTCTTATTTACGCCCAATGGCAAGGCGGCATCCACAAAACTCACCCCACTAAAGGGCGGGCGTGCCTCCCAAGTGCCGGGCGATGTTTGACGGATGCCAGCCACATGGGTCGTTAAAAACCATGTTGGCGAACTGCCCCAGCCATGTGACAACGACTGGGTGTATGAAACACGATTAATATCAAACGATTCCCACCATGTGGTTGCGCCCCAGCGTTCGATCATGGGGTAATAATAATTGGTAATGAGTTTGACCGCGTCGTTATAGCGCTTGGCTTTTGCTAGGGCTTCCAAAATCCAATAGGTGCCATAAATTTCAAACGTTTCACGTTGTGGATTTTCAATTGAGACAAGCGACATTAATGAACTGACCACCCCGCTGATGTCACCAGATTTAGGCACATCATAGGCCAAAGACCACGCTTGAGCATGTAAATAAGGCGGAACCCGTGTATTTTGAATGAGTGATGACATATAACGCTTTTCAGCAGAAACAAATAATGTGTTATTCATGCCATTTTGCACCGCCTTGGCATGGGTTCGATATTGGGTTGCACCTTGGGGGTCGCCTGCCAAACCCGCAATCACCGCCGCATCTTGCAACGTGCCATAATACATGGCATTTACAGCCGCAGATTGCCCAGTGGTGGTTGGGTTTGGCTGTGCATAATAGGCGTACCAATCTATCAGCGCTGTTTTTGACCAATGCCCGGCTGGCACATTAATTAGGCCAGTGCTGCGATTTTCGAGCGAAGTCAGATAATCTAAAAATAAATCCATCTTGGGGTATAAACGTTTGGCAAATTCAATGTCATTAGTCAATTGCACATAGTCAGCCAACGATTGCACCCACAACATGCCATAATCTAAAATTTGGGCATCGCCATTATTTGGCCCCATGCTAAATGAGCGCCCTTGCGATGTGATCGAATCGCCCACAAACATCAACCCACGCCGCAACAATGCATAATCGCCAAACGCCACGCGGTTGACATGATCAACGATAAAGGCATCACCCCACCATTGCCCACGCTCACGCCAAGGGTCAGCATAAGCGTCGCTCATATTGACCATTGCAGTGGTTGCGCCCACTTGCCAAATTTTGTTTAATTTTTCGTTCGATGAAACGAATGAGCCAATAGATTGGGTCGGATATCGCTCTTCTTCGACGCGCAAATTATGAATGTTAACATCATCGCTGCCCCACACCGCCAACATCAAATAACGCCCAGCCCGTGCATCAATTGAGCTAATGCTATGCGTGCCAGCCCCCATCGCCCAAGAGTCAGTCTGATTCCATTCAGGATGGGCTGATCCTGGGAACGCCAAAACCCGCTTTGTGCCACTCAACAAGCGCTCATCCCAGCCTACATCTAGCACCGTATTTGATGAAGTGCTGACATCGCCCAACACACGCCCCAACGTAGTGCGCCCCAAATCGATGACAACATAACCCGGCATGGCCGAAGCCGGAATAGATACATCAACCCCAGCATTTGGCACAACCAGCGCCTGCACGTCGCTATTTGAAACGGGGTTAGCCAATAATAAACGCCGCCCAGCATGAACACCTTGGGTAAACACGCTATATAACACCACATTTTGCTTTGAAATGATCACCGTTGTGCCATAAGGAATTAAATCGCTCAAAACCAATTCCTGCGCACCAGCCCCAACAAAGGCATTTGTCACATACACATCGGGGCGGGCCGCACCAGCCGGTTGCCAAAGCAAGGCATTGCCATTTAGCAACACTTGCTGGGGTGCACCAGTGATCCCCAACATTTCTAAACGCACATTGGTAGCAGCGGTGGTATAAAAATTGAATGTGCCGCGTGCATTCCCGGTATTCAATATCTCGACAACACTATTACCGGGCGATAATGTGCCTGCATCGACAATGCCATTGCTAACACTGGGAATGATCTCTTGCCGCATTAAACTAGGGATACTACGCGCCTGAAACAGCGCTACCGAACCTGGCTGTTTTATGGCATAAGCCCAATTGCGATCATTAAACCCGCGTTGATTCCAATCGGCTGGTAAACGGGTTAAATCTAAAATTTCAGTTGGCCCAATCAATGCCTGTGCATGTACTTGCGGCGAATCACTGCGCCAAGCATCACTGAGTTGCGCCTTCCACGAGGTATCTGTTGCAACCACAATTTTTTGCTCGCCACCTTGGGTGCCTTGAATATGTGCCACTAAATGCGGAATTTGTGATTCTGAGCGGCGGGTGTTGGGGGCAAATTGTACCCGCACCGCAATAATATGCTGGCCAGTAAACAATGTGCCAATCGAGGTAACATCAAACTCATGCAACGTGCGCGAAAAACGCGCAGGCCCACGCCCCACCCAAAACCCATCTACCCACGCGTCATAGCGTGTATCGGCAAAAATTTGCAATTGCGCATTTTCAAGTGGGCGCGTTAGGTTAAAGGTAGCACGAAAAAGCGCTACCTGATTACTATTATTGGGGGCCACGCCACTGGGCCAAATAGGGGCGGCCCGTGTTAACAAGGTTTCGGGCGACAACAAGGTCGGAATATACGTTCGATGTTCGGCCTTATTGTCGCTAGCAATCGATGCTGATGGCCGGATTGCCCCTGCCATCAGCAATAAACAAATAAGAAGGGGAAATACAATTGATGGATAAACAGATTTATTTTTCAAGTTCAATGTAAAGGGGAGTGATGTCAATCTGTGTTAAGGGTAATGGTTTGGGGTTGCCTAATGCATCAACAATTGATTTAACCGGAACAGCTACATTAATCGGTCTAAGGCTGCCATCATTTGACCAAGCCACCCAGACCCGCTTATCACCGCGTTTAAACTCATAAATTTT
>JAGWYZ010000193.1 GCA_018969115.1 Chloroflexota bacterium
CCCCCCCCTTTCTGGGGCTTAGTAGTCAGTAGTCAGTAGTCAGTAGTCAGTAGTGAGTAGTCAGTAGTCAGTGGTCAGTGGTCAGTGGTCAGTGGTCAGTAGTCAGTAGTCAGTGGTCAGTAGTCAGTGGTCAGTAGTCAATAGAATTAATGCTTGGCTAACGAATTAAACCCGCCCTAAACCAATCTGACTCCTGACTACTGTTCACTGATTACACTTTACCCAAAATAATCGAGGCATTTTGCCCACCCAGCCCAAACGAATTGGACATGCCGATGTTGACCTCTCGGTGCTGGGCCACATTCGCCACATAATTTAGGTCACATTCAGGGTCAGGGTTATCGAGGTTGATGGTGGGTGGGATGATGCCGTGTTTAATTGTCATGACTGTGCTGATTGCCTCAATTGCACCCGCCGCACCCATCGCATGACCCGTCATCGATTTGATGCTGTTCATGGGGATGTCATAGGCCCGTTCACTAAACAATTTTTTGACCGACTTGGTTTCAAGCGGGTCATTGGTATGGGTTCCAGAGCCGTGTGAGTTAATATAATCGACATCGCGGGTGGTCATTTGCGCATCTTCTAGCGCCCATTCCATGGCACGAATGGCCCCGCTGCCGGTTGGGTCTGGAATAGCGATGTGATGGGCATCTGACGACACCCCCAACCCCATCACCTCGGCATAAATATGCGCCCCACGTGCCTTGGCGTGTTCATAATCTTCTACAATCAATACCGCCGCGCCTTCAGCAAAGGCAAAACCATCACGGTTGATATCAAATGGGCGACAAGCTTTGGTTGGCGTATCGTTATATTTTGAGGCCAATACCCGCATGAGCGAAAACCCGACCAGCGCCCCATCGATCCGCACCGACTCATACCCGCCAGCAAATACCATATCGGCCCGCCCGCGTCGAATCATTTCCATCGCATCGCCAATGGCTTGGGTGCCAGCGGCACAGGCCGCCACCACCGTCGAGAGTGGCCCTTTGGCATCAAAATATTTGCTGATGTGATGCCCGGGCATATTTGGCAATGACTGTGGCAAGCCAAACGGGTTGACTCGTTTGTAACCTAACGTGTCGTATGAATGTAGCGCATCATAAGACAAGTCAAAGCCACCAATGGCAGTGCCCATCACTACACCGGTGCGCTCGGGCTTAATGTCGTTGCCGATGCGTAACCCAGAATCTTGTAATGCCTCATCTGCCGCCGCCAATGAAAATTGTGAGCCACGTGCCATACGGCGCGCCTCTTTCAAATCGACAATATGGGCGATCCGGCTCGACTCAAAGCCTTTGACTTGCCCAGCGATACGCACAGGCAAGGCGCTGACATCAAAACCCTCAACCGCTGCAATACCGCTACGGCCATGAATCAGGCCATCCCATGTACTTGGCAAATCTAGCCCAAGACATGTCACCATGCCCATGCCTGTAATCACAGCGCGGCGTGGGCGATAAGCAATTGACACGGCTGGCATGGTAATTGGCTCACGGTTTTGGCGGCGGCTTAGGCCTTGTTGTGCTATCCGTGCGACGCGCCCAAACCCATTACGCACTCGCGAAAATCGTTTAGTTCGTGACATCAGCTTTCGGCATGGCCTCCAATCCTTTTTCAATCGTTTCAATCACGCGGTTTTCGACACAATTGGCGGCCACTTTGAGTGCCGAGTAAATTGCGCGGGCGTTGCTGCGCCCATGACCAATGACGACTACGCCATCGACCCCCAACAAAGGTGCACCGCCCACCTCTTCATAATCTAGCCCTTTGAGCGTTTTGGTGATGCTGGGCTTTAGCAATAACCCGCCGACTTTGCTGCGCACATCGGCTGTGGCTGCATTTTTTAACAAGGTGGTGAAGAATGTCTTCATCCCTTCCATCAACTTAAGCATGACATTGCCAGTAAAGCCGTCGGTCACATACACATCGGCGTAACCCATCGGCACATGCCGCCCTTCAGCATTGCCAATAAAGTTGAGCGACGTACGTTTGAGCAGTTGATGTACTTCTTGTACTAAGTCATTGCCTTTGGTTTCTTCTTCACCGTTCGAGATAATCGCTACCGATGGGTTGCGTTTGCCCAACACGCGCTCGGCATAAACGCTGCCCATCAGGGCAAATTGCACCAAGTATTCGGGTTTACAGACCGCATTTGCACCCACATCTACCATCAGGCTCCAGCCTTTTAAATTGGGCAACTGTGCCGTTAAGGCTGGGCGATGAATGCCTTTGATGCGCCCTAAATTGAGCAATGCCCCAGCTAATGCGCCGCCAGTGTTACCCATTGTCACGAAGGCATCGGCTTCACCTCTTTTTACCATTTGCAGCCCCACTACCATCGAGCTATCTTTCTTGCTTTTCACGGCGCTGGCGGGGTGCTCGTGCATTTCGATCACTTCGCTGGCGTGAACAATGGGCAAAGTGAGACCGGCGGTATTGTGTTTTACCAATAACGGGCGAATTTGATCTTGTTTGCCAACCAAGATTACCTCATAACCAAATTCACGAGCGGTCATGATTGCGGCTTCAACATTGGGTTCTGGGCCAAAATCTCCGCCCATTGCGTCTAATACGATTTTCATAGAGATTAAAGATTGCTAGGTGTAAAGTGGAAAGTGCAAAGTGGAAAGTGCAAAGTGGAAAGTGCAAAGTGCAAAGTATTAAAGGTTATTTTACTTTTCACTTTTCACTTTCCACTTTGTACTTCAAGAGTTAGTTGCGTGAAAAGATACCGATTTCTTCAACGGGGGGCACTGCCCTTGCCATGAGGCCGAGGGTAAAAATTTCTTCTTGCAAAATACGCTGTTCAAATTCGAGCATATCACCTATATTTTCGATGTTTAATATTTGTTGTTTGTCTTCTAATGGTACTTGTAATACGATGGCGGTCAGCACTGCCAATTCGATGCTGTTACGTGGCAAGTCATCAAATTGAAATTCTAAATCGTTGACTTGTGCTAATAATTTTAAATAAATCTTTAAGCGACGCAAGGCATCACGTTTGTCTTCACGGTTAAGCTTAATATTTTTTTTAAATGGAAACAAGAAGCCATTTCCCAATAAATAATCATCATCACCCACGCGCACATCTTCCAAACGAAATCGTTCAGTGCCTACACATAAGATGTCGAGGCGACCATCTGGCAATTTTTGGACCTGCGTAATTTTGGCCAAAGTGCCGACAATTGAGGGTTCGCCGGTGTCTTCATCGGCCAAAACCACCCCAAACGGCTCTTTTTCGGCGATGCAATGCGCTATCAGGGCGCGGTAACGCGGCTCAAAAATATGCAATGGTAGCGTTTGCCCCGGAAACAATACTACATTTAATGGAAACAGAGGCAAATCAACTAAGCCCGATTTTGTTTTCATGTCAAAGTGATTGTACACAATTCGGCAAGCGTCTTTACAAGGTTTAGATCGACGATATTGAGCGTGGCTCTCACGTGCAATATATTTTGGGCTTGCGCCAAGCAAAAAAATTTACCCCGAAGAACACAAAGATCGCAAAGAAAAGAGATGAAATGGGTTAAATCTTTGAGGTCTTTGTGTTCTTCGGGGTAAAAAATTAAGTTGTGCGTAAATCTTAATATTATGCCAAAACCCGCAGCATGAGCATGAGGCTGACCCCACCGATGACCGACGACAAGAAATTGACCCAATCGTTATTCATCCAGCGCCACCCCCGCACAAAACGGTTTGGCTCACCATTGGCTTCAAATGGGCGCTCGGTTTCTTTGCCGCGTTGTGGGCTGTAATAGATGGCTTGCAACGTCGCCCCCAACACACTATCGCTCAGCGCCCCAACAAACCCCGCCAGGGCCGTTAGGGCTGGCACAGCCAAGCTATAAAACGGAATACCCGACGATTGCACCCATTGCTCGCTGCCAATCATCGATAAAACGAACATCAGCCCAAAGGTAAACCCCAGCAAACTAAGCCCAATAAAGGCCGCGCCGCAAAAGGCGACGGCTGTGCCCAACGGCGTTACCCCGCCCGAGGTGCCAACCGGCACAACCTGATTCAGCCGTGTAATGAGGCGGGGTGGGGTGGGGCTGAGGGTGCCAAGCTCGGTGGCCCACGTGTCGGCATTGACAGTGGCTAATGCCCCCAACAACAGCAGCCACCATGTCGGGTCGTGTAATGCCATCATGACCGCGCAAAAAGCCGCAAACCCACCATTGGCCAAGGTTTGCCCAAAATCGCGCTGACTGTTTTTATCAAACAATTCACCGGCTTGGCGTTTGCGCAATTCGCCTTTTTTATAATGGCTGAGCGCCGACGATGACACGAAAAAGGCGATTAATAGCAAGCCCGATAGCAACCCAGCAAAGCCAAAAATCAGCGTGCCGGTCAGCATGGCCCCAGCCACACCGCTGCGTGAGAGCGATTTGCGCCGCCACGCCAACCACCCGATCGCAAAACTTAACCCAAAGCCAAAAAGCAAACGATACGCCACATCATTCATAGGTTTGCCCATGATACACTCACAGGGCAATGTCTTCGTCTCCATCCTTCATTGCTGGGGTTGTGCTGACCAAAAACGAAGCACGCCATATTCAAGACTGTGTGGCCTCGTTGGCTTGGTGTGACCTGTGTTTGGTGTGGGATTCATTCAGCAGCGACCGCACCTGTGCGCTGGCCCAAAACGCTGGCGCAACCGTTATTCAACACCCCTGGGAGCATTATGCCCAGCAGCGCAATGCCGCGTTGGCATGGGTGAAACAGCACTTTGAAACGCTTGATAGTGCCGCCCCTCATGCATGGGTGTTTTTTTTAGATGCCGATGAACGCTGCCCGAGCGCACTGGCACAGGAATTGCGCACTGTCGCCCAAACCGACCAACACGCGGTATGGTCGGTGCCGCGTGACAATTATTTGTTTGGCAATGTCACGCGTGGCGGCGGTTGGTATCCCGATTATCAAGCCCGTTTATTTTTGTTGGGGCGTTCTGGTTATGACCCCCATCGCATGGTGCACGAGGTGGCACAATTTGAGGGTGAAATGGGCTATTTGACCCAAACCTTAACCCATTACAACTATGACAACGTGGCGCAATTTCATGAAAAACAGCGCCGTTATACCGCCTATGAAGCGGGTATTTTGTTTAAGCGTGGGGTGCGGCCCAAACTGCAAAATTTTATTTTGCAGCCGCTACGTGAATTTCGTCGGCGTTTTATTCAGCTAAAAGGCTATGTTGATGGCTGGCACGGCTGCCATTTGGCCTTGCTCATGGCCTATTACAACTTTGACATGTATCGTCGTTTGCGGCGAATGTGGCGCGAAAATGGATGAATGTAAAATGATGGCAACATGAGCAAAATAGATACATCTGCCTACTACCTTGACAGTCACGAATGGATTCGCCCAGCCAACGATGGCAGCGATGAATGGATTTGCGGGATTAGCGATCACGCTCAAGAGGCCATGAGCGACATTGCGTTTGTTGGCTTACCCCGTGTTGGTGACACGCTGCAAGCTGGTGATAATTTTGGCACGGTTGAATCGGTCAAAGCCGTCTCAGATGTCTATGTTCCTTTGAGTGGCACAATTACAGCGGTCAATAGCGCCTTAGAGAATGACCCCAGCATATTGAATTCTGATCCTTATGGTAAGGGTTGGCTCATTCGGCTCAAGCTCACTGCTGCCGCCGATCTTAGCAGCTTGCTTAATGCCGATGCCTATGCTGAATTGCTAAAGACCGAAGAGCATTAGGCGTAATGTGTTATTAACTGATGCACCCGCAATCGCCGTCGTAGAGACGTGCCGGTGGCGCGTCTTCTTTGATGTGGCAAAAAATAGACGCGCCACCGGTTAGACGCGCCACCGGTTAGACGCGCCACCGGTTAGACGCGCCACCGGCGCGTCTCTACAAGTTAAATTTGTAAAAACCAATGAGCAAGGTAACACAAGTCGGACGATATCGCATTAAGTCGTTGATTGGGCGTGGCGGCATGGCCGAGGTGTATTTGGCGCACGACCCGCAATTTAACCGCGATGTGGCGGTTAAGCTGATCACGGCGGTCTCGGCCTTTGATGCCGATTCACGCGCCCGCTTTGCGCGTGAGGCGCGGGTGATTGCCTCGCTCGAACACATTGCCATTTTGCCGGTGTATGACATGGGCGAGCAAGACGGTCAGCCCTATTTGGTGATGCGCTATGTGACCGGTGGCAGTATGGACCAGCGGCTGACCAAAGGCAGCCGCTATCGCCTCGATGAGATTGCCGCGATTCTGCCGAGTTTGGCTTCGGCGCTCGATTATGCCCACAGCCGAGGCATTGTGCATCGCGATTTAAAACCGGCCAATATTTTGTTTGCCGCCGAGGGCCAAGCCTTGTTGGCCGATTTTGGCTTGGCCAAAGATGTGCAGGCCACCCTGATGTTGTCATCGACCGGGGTGGTGATGGGAACCCCGGCCTATATGAGCCCCGAACAAATTCGGGCGCAGTCCACTGCCCCGCCCGATGGGCGTAGCGATCTTTATTCGTTGGGGGTCACCTTGTTTTATGCCCTCACTGGGCGCTTGCCTTACGAGGCTGATACGGTGTTTGGCATGATGGAGGCGCATTTACGCGCCCCCGTGCCCGATATTTGCCGCCTTAACCCGGCCTTGCCCAAGCCGCTGCAAGCCGTGTTTGAGAAGGTGATGGCCAAAGACCCAGCCCAGCGCTATGCCACAGCCCGCGCCTTGAATGAGGCCTTGCAGACCGTAACGCAGCCTGCACAGGGGGCGAAGGCGCGGGGGATGCCGGTGGCTAGGCCGTTTTACCGCCGTCGGGCGGTGTTGTTGGGCGGCGGTGCTTTGGTGCTGTTGGGGGCGGGGGCAGTCTTGTCGCCGTTGTTGGCTGCGCCTGCGGTAACCCCAACGCCACGCACTAATACCCCGCTGGCTTTACCTTCGGTGACTTTATTACAGCCCAGCGCTGTGCCAACATCTCTGCCAACCCCAGTGCCGCCAACCGCCACCTTAGCGCCAACCCTTCCACCAGCAACCCCAGTTCCAACAGCGGTTCAGCCTAGCAACCCTTTGTTGCTGACTTTGGCAACGGGTCTTAGCATTCAACTGGTGCGCGTCCCAGCCGGTGAGTTCATCATGGGGAGTAATGATAATTTATGGGATGGTTGGAAGCCTCAACATCGGGTTACCCTGCCGGAATATTGGATTGGCAAAACGTCGGTCACGGTGGCCCAGTTTGCGGCTTTTGTGCGGGCGACGGGCTATAGTGCTGATGCGAGGGCCTTGCGTAGTGGCAAAGACAATCATCCGGTCAACTATGTTAGTTGGTTTGATGCACAGGCCTTTTGCAAATGGGCCAGTGAAATGTTGAAGCGCACGGTTCGCTTGCCCAGCGAAGCCGAATGGGAGAAGGCGGCCCGCGGCACTGATGGGCGCACTTACCCATGGGGCGAGGCTGCCCCAGACAAGAGTCGTGCCAACTATAATAATAATGTTGGCGATACCACCCCAGTTGGGCAATATAGCCCGCAAGGGGACAGCCCTTATGGTTGTGTCGATATGGCCGGGAATGTTTGGCAATGGACAAACAGTCTATATAAACCTTACCCGTATAACGCGAATGATGGTCGAGAAAATAGTTCAGATACAGGCGGGCGCGTGGTGCGCGGCGGTTCGTTCAACTTCAATGCTGCTACCTGCCCTGTGCCTACCGCTTCAACATCAATCCGTCCGACCGTATCATCTTCAACGGTTTTCGGCTTCTTGCGTCCCCCATCTCCTAGCTCTGTCTCTTTGTGGCGATGTGCTCTGAATCTCTGATGAGGGCGTAAGCCTGCTCTGGCCTCT
Source organism: Chloroflexota bacterium (assembly GCA_018969115.1). Classification (GTDB taxonomy): domain Bacteria; phylum Chloroflexota; class Anaerolineae; order J036; family Brachytrichaceae; genus AQU-03. The sequence goes on from JAGWYZ010000193.1 coordinate 7,809, forward strand.
GAACCAGCGGGGTTTGGGGCGTTAGCCCCAACGAAAATTTTTTTTAGCGTGGTTTCTCCCCTCACCTAGCCTCTCCCCGCTGGAGAGAGGAACAGGCTTGTGTAAAATTTATATGCCGTGCTACCCGTTTAGCAGCGAAGTTACGCCGTATGCTCGTGCATGCCAAGTCCCTCTCCCCAGCGGGGAGAGGTTAGGTGAGGGGAGAAATGTGGTTTTCGCACGACTCACTTGACTTTATCTTGTCAGCCTCTGAATTCCAGTCGATCTACAAAAGCGTCAGCCGTGTTAATAATGCTTGCAAAAGACGTTGCCAAACAGCGTTTGCTGGCCCGATGATGCACTAGGGCTAATTTACCGCATACTTGGTAAATTGGCGGCGAAATGGTGAATGAATCGCCAGCACAATTTGATTGGGTGCAACCCCCATTGCCAACAAATCTTCAGCCACTTGCTCATCGGTCATGTTTTGTTGCAGCCAAATTTTGTCGCCTTTTACATCGAGGTGTATCAGACACGTATAAATACGGTGATCGCCACGCCAACCCACATAAATGAGCTGATAATGTCCATTTTTAACATCACACACCAATTGCGCCTCAATCTCTTTTGGGTTATAGCGTTCCTCGGCATATTGTGCCAATAATGTTTGTGCCACCTGATGAAGATTTAGTGTATCCATTGGCTAATAACCTCCAAAGTGGGTTTATACACAATTAATTTGAGATTAAATTTTTTGAT
>JAGWYZ010000006.1 GCA_018969115.1 Chloroflexota bacterium
GGTCACCGACAGACGGGTCACCGACAGACGGGTCACCGACAGACGGGTCACCGACAGACGGGTCACCGACCCGTCTCTACGGGGGGGGATTTTTATTTGCTGTTGCTGTTGCTTTGCTCATTTATCGCATGACTCCAATGATGTTTGATGCCTATGACAATGTGTTGGTGCAGCATAAACCTCTGCGTGATCAATATCTCGAAAGCAAACAAGGCGCACATATTCCGATCAGCGAATACATACGTGACAAAACCAGTCCCGACGATAGCATTGCCATTTTTGGCGATGCGCCTTGGGTTTACACCTTAGCTGGGCGGCGCAATGCCACCCGTTTTTCATTTGTAAATGTGTGGATCAAAAAACGCGGCACGCCCAGTTATGCCCTGCATGTAGAGCAATATGTCGATGGCCTAAGCCGAAAAAAACCGCTTTATGTCATTCTCACCAAAGCCGATTTTCCGTGGTTGAATAATGATTATCTGGTCGATTACAAATTGGCGATCCCAATCTACAATTATGTTGAGGCCAATTATGCCTATGAGGGCGAAAATGGGCCGTTTTTGTTATTTCGGCGCAAAAACTAATTTGTTGAGAATTGAGGGGGTGAGCGTTGAGCATGAATAGTTGATAGCGAATGTTGTGTGGTTACAAGTTCAACAACCCTGAAAATAATAGCTAAGGGATAATAGACATATAACACGCTCCTAACCATTGACCATTACCTACTCATCCTCAACCTAACTATGTCCCACGAAACCCCCATTCGTCGTCAATACCTCGATTTAAAAGCCAAATACCCGGGCTGTGTGTTGTTTTTTCGGCTGGGTGATTTTTTTGAGGCGTTTGATGCCGATGCCGAGTTGATTGCGCGCGAACTCGATGTCACCTTGACGGGCCGACCGATGGGCAAAGACACGCGCATCCCGATGGCAGGGGTGCCACATCACGCGGCAGAGGGGTATTGGGCGCGGCTGGTTGAGCGTGGTTATCGTGTCGCCATTGCTGACCAACTGGGCAGTGACCCAGTCAATGGCCTCGTGCCGCGTGAAATTCGCCGCGTTATCACGCCGGGCACGGTGGTTGAGCCGCGTATGCTTGATGCTGCCCGTGCCAGCTATTTGGCCGCGATTGTGAGTGGGGTAGGGTTTGTCGATTGGGGATCAGGGATTAAAAACGCAACAGCCGATAACAATCCAAAATCTAAAATCCAAAATCCAAAATTCGGCCTCGCTTATTGCGACATCACCACCGGCGAATTTCATGCCGTCGAGCTAAACGGGCCGATTGAGCTTGAGCGCGAATTGTCGCGTATTCAACCCCGCGAAATGTTGGTCGAAGAACAGATGCCAGCCTCGGGCAAAGTGATGTCCGAAAAACCCAAAACCATGACGTTGACCGGCTCGACCCGCAGTATTCCGCTCACCCACTACCCGGCCTATCGTTTTGAAATTGGCAATGCCCGCCAAACCGTATTGGCGCAATTTAAAACCAGCAGCTTGGCGGCCTTCGACCTCGAAGACAAACCGTTGGCGTTGCGGGCGGCAGGTGCGATTTTGGCCTATTTGCGCGAGATGCAACCGGCCTCGCTCAACCAAATTCTCGACCTGAATGTGTATAACACCAGCCAATTTATGGGGCTAGATGAGGTGACGCGCCGCAATTTGGAACTGGTTGAACCCATTCGCGCCGTGCCAGCCCCCCGCCGCTATAAGCCAGCCAATGCCCCATCGGCCCCGACGTTGCTCGGTGTGCTCGACAAAACTTGCACCCCGATGGGTGCGCGGCTGCTGCGCAATTGGGTGTCGCAACCTTTGCTCAACCTCACCGAAATTCAGCAACGCCTCGACCGTGTGCAAGCGCTGTTCGACGATGTGATGTTGCGGGTTAATGTGCGCGAAGCCCTCAAATCGGCCACCGACCTTGAACGGCTGACCAGCCGCACCATGAGCAATATCGCCCAGCCGCGTGACTTGCTCAGTTTGAAGCAAGGCGCAAAGCAAGCCCAAACGATTTTAGATTTTGGATTTTGGATTTTAGATTCGCAAATCGACAATCTCAAAGCTAAAATTCAAGCGTTATCGCCTGTTATCGAATTGATTGAACGGGCCATTAAAAATGAACCTGATGACGATGGGTTTATCAAACCCGGTTATAGCGCCGAGCTAGACGGCATTCATTTGGCGACCCGCGATGCCAAACTATGGGTGGCAAATTTAGAGCGGGTTGAGCGCGAGCGCACCGGCATCAAGTCGCTAAAAGTGGGTTATAACCAAGTTTTTGGCTATTACATCGAGATCACCCACGCCAATGCTGGCGCGGCCCCGCCCGATTACATTCGCAAACAAACCCTCACCAATGCCGAGCGCTTTATTACGCCCAAACTCAAAGAATATGAAACGATTATTTTAAAGGCCGATGAACGCATTGCCGCGCTCGAAAAGCAGTTGTTGACCGAGATCAACCGCCTTGTGAGTGAACACGCCCGCCCATTGCTCGACGCCGCCCAACAGGTGGCGCGGCTCGATGTGGCGGCGGCGCTGGCCGAGGCCGCTGCCCGCAACAATTATGTGCGCCCCCAATTTAGCGGCGCTGGTGACAGCGCCGCTGTAGTCAGCGCCAAAGAGAGTGTGTTGCATATCGTCGGTGGGCGACATGCCGTCGTCGAGCAGTTGTTGACTGATGCCCCATTCACCCCCAACGACACTCACCTCGATGGCGATGCCCGTATTCACATCATCACTGGGCCAAATATGAGCGGCAAAAGCACCACCATGCGCCAAGTGGCGCTTATTGTGTTAATGGCACAAATCGGCAGTTTTGTGCCCGCCCAATCGGCGGCTGTGCCGATTGTCGATCGCATCTTTACCCGCATCGGGGCGCAAGATGATTTGGGTTCGGGTCAAAGCACCTTTATGGTTGAGATGGTCGAAACCGCCAATATTTTGCGGCATTGCACCGCCAAAAGTCTGGTGCTGCTCGATGAAATTGGGCGCGGCACCAGCACCTATGACGGCCTTGCCATTGCGTGGAGTGTGATCGAATTTTTGCATAATCACCCCGATCGCCGCGCCATGACGCTGTTTGCTACCCATTATCATGAGTTAATTGCGCTGGCCGACACTTTGGCGCATGTACGCAACTATAACGTGGCTGTCAGCGATGATGCGCCGACGGGCGACCCAAACCGGCGCATTGTGTTTTTGCACAAAGTGGTGCCCGGTGGGGCCGACCGTTCATATGGGGTGCATGTGGGTGAATTGGCTGGGCTGCCCGCCAGCGTTGTCAACCGTGCCCGCGCCATTCTCAAAGATTTAGAAGACGGGCAGATCACGGTCGATGTGCGCGGCAGCGCTGTTCGGCGCACCCCGCGTGCCGAGGTGCCGCAATTGGCCTTGTTTACCGAAGAATCGCCTGCATTGGCGAAATTGCGGGCGCTCGACCCCAATACCCTTAGCCCAATTGAGGCTTTAACCATGCTTTATGAGCTAAAAAAGCTGGCTGGTTAAGAAATGATTGTCCGCCGCCTTTTTTGGCGTTGTTGTCGCTAATTGCTTTAGGGCAGTATTCTCAACATTGCTGGGCAAAATATCGCCAGTGTGTTATCTTTTGCCCATGAACCTTGTATCACCTGAAATATATTTAAATTTATGCGCACGAAAGATATTGTGCGGAATGTGGGTTGTTACTTCTATTTCAAAGAATGGCTACAAATCTGCGATTGTTAACAGTTGACAGTTAACAATTATTCAGTTATACTATATTGGGTATACTACTTCGGAGGTCGAAATCTGTATACCTATTCCATAAGGAGATAACTATGACTGAAAAAAATAAGCATCAAATGACCCGCCGCAAGCTTCTAAAAGTGTCGGCATTTGGCGCTGCCGGAGCAGCATTAGCAGCTTGTGCAGCACCAGCGACGCCGACGGCTGCCCCCACCAAACCAGCAGCCCCACCCACTCCAGCGGCAACAACGGCCCCGGCAGCTCCTGCCGCTACTGCTGTCCCGCCGCCGCCCACGGCAGCACCAGCACCAACAGCCGCCCCTGCGGTTAACACAGGTGCTAAGCAGACCGTGCGTTACTTATCATGGTGGTTTGAGGAAGGCAACCGTGGTAAGACTTGGTTATCCTTGATCAAAGAATTTAACGAGTCGCAAAAAGAGATCGAAGTCAAGGCGGAACAAATTCCTTTCGACCCCTATACCACCAAGACCATCGTCGGTGCTCAGGCTGGCAAATTGGATGGGGATATTGTGATGGCGACACCCGAATTGGCCCCCCGCCTCATCCGCGCCGGTGTCGTTGCGCCGGTCGATGCTGTGCTCACCCGCAACAACATCAAAGACCTAAGCTCAGCCCATGATGCCTTGCGTAAGGATGGCAAATTGTATGGGTTAGACATGGTAACGGTTGCCTTTGGCATTTTGTATAACAAAAAGCGTTATGACGATGCCAAAATTACACCTGCCAAGACACCAGATGAGTGGATTGCCGTCAGCAAGGCCTTGACCGATCGATCTAAACAGCAATATGGGTTCTTCATGAACCATCTTGTCAGTGAACCAGCCGACTTCTGGTTTCAATTGGAAGAATGGTGTATGCCATATGGTGGTGTGTGGGCCAAAGGCAAGACACCGCTATTGACCTCTGACCCGATTATTAAGGGCCTCAAGCTGTTTAAGCAGATGTATGATGTCGCGATCCCTCAAGGTACAGATGGCCCAACCGGTGCTCGATTATTCCAAACTGGTGCAGTGGCACAAGGGTTATTCGTATCGGCCGCGGTCGGTAGCTTTAAGCCGGGCGCACCCGATTTGTATCCGTTGCTGCGTAGTGCACCCATTCCTTGGGAGAGCAATACCTCAATCGCTCGTATTCACCCAATGATGATTAGTGCCGCTTCACCAGTGAAAGATGCCGCGATGGAATTCTTGACCTGGGTTTACAAACCAGCGACTTATCAGAAGATGGTGGAAGGCTGTGAGGATGTGATTTTTGCGCAACCCTCAGCGGCTCGAAAAGAGTATCTCGATAAGTTGGAGTGGCTGAAGCCGGGCTATGATGGGGTGAAGTATGTAACCCCATTTGATGTGGTAGGTGACTTTGTATATAACTTTAACGAATTTGGACAAATTGTCATCACAAACTTTGCAAGTGTGCTGACGGCTGGCAAATCGGTTGAAGAAGCGATGGCAACTGCGCAGAAGCAGGCCGAGGCCCTTGCTGCCCGCATAACCTAATACTCTAAATGCGGTTCAGTTTCCCTTGGGGTGGTTGAGCCGTGTTATGGCGACGATGTGTTTTGCGCATATCGTGCAAAGCACATCGTCATTAACATCGAAAACAAGATGCGAGATATAGCAGACGGCAGAGCCGATAATTCGACCTTGGTCAAGCCCAGAATGAAAGTGGCAATGGGGATAAAACATCGACGATCTAATCTTTTGCCATACCTGTTAGTGTTACCCATTCTCCTGTATGAGGGTGTGTTTATCATTTCTCCTATTGTTCAGGGTATTTACGGTAGTTTTACCAGTCTCGAACTTGCCTCAAACAAACCGCAAGTATGGGTGGGCTTAGCGAACTATGCACGAATGTTTGATGATCCAGAGTTTTGGCAGTCGTTAAAAGTGACGCTGATTTTTACAAGCTTGGTTATTATCATCGCGCTTGGGGCTGGATTGCTTACGGCGCTGCTGTTCAACCGCCCGTTTCGCTTTCGCCCAGCCGCCCGTGCGCTCCTGATGATCCCATGGGCATTTCCTGAAGTGCCGGTCGTGATGATCTTCATCTGGATCCTTAACCCACAATTTGGGGTGATTAATGTGTTGGCACGGCTCATTCCGGGAGTGAATGAAAACCCGCAGTGGTTACAAGTTCCAGAACTGGCTATGGCATGGGTGGTGTTGATTGCCTCATGGAAGGCATTTCCATTTTATAGTTTGGTGATGTTGGCGGCACTCCAGAGTGTCTCTCAGGAGTTATATGATGCCGCCAAGGTAGATGGCGCAAATACCTTTCAATTGTTTCGCAACATCACCATGCCGGGTATTGCGACAACATTAGAGCTATTGGTTGTTTTGGCTTCTATTTTTTCGTTAAAGCAATTCTCGATTATTTTTCTCATGACGGGTGGCGGCCCAGTTGGTGCAACCGAGACTATCGTCATGCGGATATACAACGCGGCCTTTCGCTTTTATGACTATTCTTATGCTGCGGCAATGGGGGTGGCTGGTTTTCTGATCTCATTGATCATTGCCATCGTATTCATCATCTTGCAGGCGCGCCGTGCAAAGGAGTACGCCTAACATGATGACAACTTCTGCATTATTATCGCCAAAATCAAAGCTACGCCAGACAATCGGCAGTGTTCTGCTATATCTTGCCATTATTTTTGTCACATTGGTGACTATTTTTCCGGTGTATTGGATGATCGTTGCGACCTTGCAGCCAAACAAATATACGCTGCACTACCCGCCTCCGCTCTTTCCACAAGAGATCATCTTTTCTCAGTTTGGCGAGTTATTTGGCCGACATCCGGTGGCAAATTGGTTGAAGAATTCATTCTTGATCGCGGCGATGTCGATGTTGTTATGTACCTTATTAACCGTAATGGGTGCTTATGCATTGTCTAGTCTGCGTTGGCGCGGGCGCTCGTTATTTGGTCTATTTTTGCTCGTCACCCAAATGTTGCCTGAAGTTTTGGTGCTGATTCCGCTTTATATCATGTATAGCCGCCTTGAGTTGCTCAACCAATTGCCCACATTGGCCGTAGTCGATGTGGCTTTTGCGTTGCCGGTTTGTATTTGGATTTTAAAAGGGGTGTTTGATTCTGTGCCGACAGAGGTGTTAGATGCGGCACTTGTGGATGGTTGTTCAGAGTTGAGCACGGCTTGGCGCATCGTGTTGCCGTTATCTACCCCGGGTTTGGTGGCTGTGGCAGTGGTTGCCTTTTTTGCCGGTTGGAACGAGTATTTGTATGCTAGCATTATGCTCGGCTCTACTGAGTTGATGCCAGCTTCGGTTGGGTTAACCACGCTCAAAGGGTTATCGGGGGTGCAAGTAGAACAATATATGGCGGCTGGGCTAGTGTTCTCAATTTTACCGGTGCTGTTCTATTTATCAATGCAGCGCTATATTATTTCTGGCTTAACTGCCGGTGCGGTGAAAGGTTAGACCGGAGATCATAGAAGTGGATCGCTCATTTGAGAAGCCGAAATGACTGACACACGTTTTAAGTTGACCGGGTGTGCTGCCGTTATTATGGATGGCACGTTGATCATATGGACGCTAGAATCTCATTTGAAACCCCATTCGATAATCCACTGGTGCCACGCTTTCCAATGCAGATGCGTAATACCGAGGTTTTGACAGCGTTTTATCGAACGGATATCGAAGCCTCGCGCTGCCTTGTGCCGTCACCGCTCGAAGTCGTCAGCGACATCGTGCTGATACATGTTTATCACATGAACGATTCTGATTGGTTTGGCAATTACTACGAATCGGCGGTACAAATTCCCGTGCGGCTGGCGGGCACAGCCATCACTGGCGCATATTCACCCTACTTATATCTGGGTAGCGATGGCGCGGTGGCAACCGGACGTGAGATCTATGGGCAGCCCAAGAAAGGCGGCGAGCCATGGCTGGGTGTGCGTGACGACTTATTTGTTGGCATCGTCAAACGCAATGGCATTGATGTGATTACTCTGACGATGGCCTATAAGCAGACCCGCGTGAACCCTGATGAGTTGAGCAGCTATGGCGATTTTCGCACCAATATCAATTTGAAAGTCGTGCCCAATGTAGACGGCAGCGATGCCATTCGCCAACTGACCGCCCGCACCTTTGCCGATTTAAAGGTGTATGAGTGTTGGCGCGGGGCGGTCACGGTTGAATTGCGACCCAATGCGCAAGCACCGGTCTATCGCTTGCCAGTGCGTGAAATGTTAGATGGGTTTTATTGGCGTGCAGATTTTGTGCTGCCATTTGGTCGCGTCATTCATAATTACTTAGAGAACTAATATGAAAGAAATGGACATGAAAAACAAAGTCGCGCTGGTCACGGGTGGTGGTAGCGGCATAGGGCGGGCAACGTGTCTTGAGTTTGCGCGTGCTGGTGCGAGTGTGGCCGTAGTTGACATCAACCTTGAGGCTGCTGAAAAGACGGCCGGTGAAATCTGTGCATTGGGGCAGCCAGCCTTTTTTGCACAAGCTGATGTCAGTCAATCGGCACAAGTACAAGCTTATGTGCAGCAAACATTAGATCAGTTTGGGCGTATCGATTATTTTTTTAACAATGCTGGTGTCGAAGGACGTGTGCGACCCATCGCTGAATCGGATGAAGCAGATTGGGATCGCGTTATTGGGGTCAATCTGAAAGGCACGTTTTTGGGCTTGCGCTATGTCTTGCCGATCATGATTGCTCAGAAAAAAGGGGCAATTGTGAACACATCTTCAGTGGCCGGAACCGTCGGCGCGCCATCATTGGCGGCTTACTCTGCCAGCAAGCATGGCATTCTGGGTCTTACCCGCTCGGCTGCGGGCGAAGTTGGCAAACATGGTGTTCGCGTTAATGCCATCTGTCCGGGGCCTATCGACACCCGCATGGTGCGTTCGATTGCAGAGATGCTTAACCCTGAAGACCCCGCCGCAGTTGCCAAATTCAATGTTGGCCGCAACCCAATGGGGCGCTATGGCGAACCGGATGAAGTTGCGCGTGTTGTTGTGTTCTTGTGTTCTGATGCAGCCACTTATGTGAATGGTGCGTCGTGGCTGATCGACGGTGGACGGGCAGCGATTTAAGAAAACCATGAAAATTACAAAACTGGAAACCATTTGGATCGACGAGCAGCCAAACACGACTTGGGTGCGTATTCATACTGATGATGGGCTAATAGGTTTGGGTGAAACCTTTTATGTGCCGCGTGCCATCAGTGCTATGGTGCACGATGTGTTTGCAAACTTGCTGATTGGACGCAGCGCCTTTGACATCGAAAGTCATTGGCAAAATATGTTTTATACCGTCAACTTTTTTGGTTATGGGGGTAGCGAGACGCGCGCCATCAGCGCCGTAGATGTGGCGCTGTGGGATTTGCTTGGTCAATATACCGGACAGCCCATCTATAACCTGTTAGGCGGGCGCTGCCGAGACGATATTTGGGTTTACAATACTTGCGTTGGGCATGGTAAACATCAAGATTACAAACGCTGGGCGGATGGTCACAGCGGGGAATTGGCGGCTGAATTATTGGGGCAAGGGATCAAGGCGATGAAGATTTGGCCTTTTGATCAGTTTGGCGTACCGCTGGGTGGGCCGGTGGGGTCACGCGCGGGGGTGGGTGCTGTGGGGCCGGTGGGTTATCATCTCAAACATGAAGATTTAAAGAAAGGCATATCGTATATCGAAGACATTCGCCGAACCGTCGGCGACAAGATGGAGATTTGTATCGAGGGTCACGCCCGTTGGAGTCTGACCGAAGCGACCAAGATTGCACATGCCTTGGAGCCGTATGACATTATGTGGCTAGAGGAAATTATCCCACCAGATAACATTGAATCGTATGCACGCTTAAAGCACGATACGACCATCCCTTTGTGCGTAAGTGAGCGCTTGATCTCAAAATTTGGTTTTCGTGAGGTGATCGAGAAGAATGCCGCAGATATCATTATGCCCGATATGGCATGGTGTGGTGGGCTGACTGAAACCCGAAAGATTTGTGCTATGGCCGAAACCTATTTGTTGCCCATTACAAGCCATGATTGTATTGGCCCGGTGGCGTTATGGTCGGCGGCGCACCTCATGTTGCATATTCCCAATGCCAAAATTGTGGAGACCGTACGGGCCTATTACGATGGTTGGTATAACGAGGTGATGACAGAACCAATTCTCATTCGCGATGGCAAGATTACGCTTGCTGGCAAACCTGGCCTTGGCACTGCATTGCGCGAAGAAGTGCTCAGACGGCCCGATGTTCACATTGAATTTTCGGACGAGAACCACCGCATTAATATGTCGAAGGGCTAACACCTTGGGTGCGTTATCTTTGCAAAAAACTTAGCAAGAATGGCTCTCATTACGAGAACTCAATCAGCCGCATGACTTATTTTTAATAGAGATACGACTAATTATGACAACAACACGATTAACGCCACAACAATTGGCACAATTCGATACCTTTGGTTATTTGGGTTTTCCGGGCTTGCTTGCCGACAAAGCCGATGCGATCATTGATGCATTTGGTGCTGTTTGGGATATGCATGGCGGGGGGCATAATGGCAAGCCCCATGATGGCAAAGCACGCTCAGTTGTCGTTCAGTTTCTCGACCAGAGTGAATACCTTTGCACTTTGTTAGATGATCCTCGCATCCACGACATTGCGGCTAGCATTTTGGGAGACGACTTTAACTATATGGGCAGTGATGGCAATTTTTATGTTGGTGACACGCGCTGGCATTCTGATGGCTATGGCGGGCGCGGCGGCTTAAAGCACATCAAAATTGCGTTTTACCTTGACCCACTCACGCGGGACACAGGCGCATTGCGAGTAATACCCGGCAGCCATCGCATCGGCGATGTCTTTTCGGAACAATTACAGCGCGATGCAGCAAAGAGTGAAGATATTTGGGGCATTTCGGGCAATCAAGTGCCTGCATTGGCGTTAGAAACCCAACTCGGTGATGTTCTGGTTTTCAACCACGATATTAAACACTCGGCTTGGGGTGGCTCAACACACCGACGTATGTTCACCATGAATTGTTGTCAACGATACCCTGAGTCTAAATTGTCGGATCTACGTGACTATATCGGTGGCGGTTCTCGCTTTTTTATCGAGCGCGCTTATGATAATACCATTGTCCGAACCGCCAACCCAGAGCGTATGGTGCATCTTGAGCAAGTATTGGCCAATGATGGACACTTGGCCGAACTCAGCCGTAAACGCCGTATAGACATGTCTGAACCAGCACGCGGTTAACCATATGGCAACTTTAGCTCAAACCATTCGTGAAACTCAGGTGCGCCCGGGCCGTGTGATGGCTTGGTGGCTGAGTGGCACCGGCTTTGTGCTCAAAACCTCGGCAGGCACACAGATTTATATTGACCCTTATTTTAGTAACTGTGTCGCCCAAATTTTTGGCATCGACCGCGCTGTCCCGCCCCCTGTGCCAGTAGCAGACGCACAGCCAGACCTTGTGATCGCAACGCATTGGCACGAGGATCACCTTGACCCCGAAGGCTTGCCTATTCTTGCCAGAAGTAGTTCAACCCAATTTCTTTGCCCCCCCAGTTGCCGATCTCGGTTATTGGGTTGGTTGGTGCCGGGCCAGCGTGTAACCACCTTTAGCGAAGGTCAAACCTACACCTTCCGCGATGTTCAGATTACGGCTGTGGCGGCCCGACATCTCGCCGGTATTGCGGGTTGGGAGGTGCCTGACGCAATCGGGTTGTTGATTGAAACGGAGGGGTTGCGAATTTATCACACGGGTGATACTGAATATGACTTGCGTTTGCGGGCACTGGCATTTGACAAACAACGCCCGGTTGATGTGATGATGACGGTCATCAATGGTGTCGGCGGTAACATGAATGCACACGAGGCGGCACTGTTGGCATGGCACATCCACCCGCGCATCCTCATCCCCATGCATCATATTCTTTGGAAAGACTTTGACGGTGGTGAACAGGCCACGCTCGACCCAGCCCTGTTTGCCGATACATATCATCGATTGGGAGGCACTGGTCAAGTGCATCTGCTCAACGTTGGTGACGGCATCGAATTGACCGCCGCCCATTGAGGAATTTTTTATGAACACAAATAACGCTACAAATGAAGAATTGGGCAAGGCACGCGAAGAATTACGCGGCCTATGTGACACGGTATTGTTGTCATCGGTTCATCACGTTACTTACATTAGCGGGTTTGAAGCCCCGCACGCCGTTGGTGTGGGTGCGGTGATTGTCTATGCCGGCGCATTTGCTGCGTTCAGTGTGGGCGAGGGCGGCACTTGTTTGGGGGTTTCTGTCGGCAATGCCGAACAGGCCAAACGCGAATCACGCTTAGACGGTTTGGTTACGTTTGAAGGTTTTGAAAGTTTTCGTCAGGCCGATCCTCGTGGCACTTACTTAGAAGGGGTGCGCAACGCCTTGGCGCAGGTCGGCTTGGGGCGTGCTAGCCGATTAGGGATCGAGCCAAATGCATTGCCTTATGGGGCCGCCGATTATATTGCTCGGCACTTCTCTGGTGTGACCTTGGTAGATGCCACCCCAGCTCTTGAACGGGTGCGGTTAACGAAGACTGCTCGTGAAATTGGGCTGTTGCGTCGTGCAGCCTATATCGGTGATGTCGGGCATCGTGCTTTGGCCGATTTGTGCAAAACGGCTGGTTTGAATGAATTTGACATGTGGGGTGTGATCACGGCGCGTATGAATCAGGCTGCTGGCCGCGAAATCCCATGTGTTGGTGAATTGGTCACTGGCCCGCGCACCACTACAGTGAATTATCCGGGTGGCCCGCGTAATCGTGCAACCGCTATCGGTGACGCGGCGTTAATGGATATTAGCCAACGTATTGATGGGTATTGGTCAGATGTGACCAACACCCATGTGATTGGCCGTGAAGCAAACGCGCACGAGCGCAAATATGCACGTGCGTCGCAAGCGGCCTTTGCTGCCGCTTGCGACAATCTTCGTCCGGGCAAGTTGGCATCTGAGGCTTGGGCCGCAGCTGATCTTGCGTATACCCAACATGGCTTACAAATGCCTCATTACATGGGGCATCAGATCGGTGTGGTGGTGAATGAATTGCCGCGTGTGGTTCCCTATGATCATACGCCAATACAGGCCGGTATGGTTTTTTCGCTTGAGCCGGGAGCGTATGAAGGCCCGGGGGGCACATTTGGGGCACGTTCAGAGAAAATGGTGCTGGTGACACCCTCTGGCCCTGAGGTGCTGTCTCAATTTGAGTGGGGTATCTAGCGGGTCAGCGACAATACCTTTGCCGATTTGCGATTGTCAGCCCATGAATGAATTCACGGGCTGAAGCAATCCAATGCGTTGAAACGCATTGGGGATATGGTGAATACGCTTTAGCACATTTGAAAACATGAGCGTTGCCAATATCATACAGCTAGACCTCGATCGTCAGCAACTCAGTCATTTGCCCGCCGACCTCGATCGATATATTGCGCTAGAGAATCTCAGTGCCTATGACAATTGCCTTCAAGAAATTCCTCTCAACCTATGTGGCTTAGCCAAGCTTAAGCAATTGAGCTTGGGGCGCAACTGCCTCAGCCACATCCCCGAGGCATTTTGGCAACTGACTGGGCTGCGCTTGCTCAATTTGGCTGAAAATCAATTGACAATGGTGTCAGAGCATATCGGCGAATTAACCCAATTGCATACCCTTGACATTGCCCATAATGCGCTTACGGTATTGCCCGATGCCATTGGTGACCTTACAAACTTAAGTTATTTTTTGTATGTAGGTAATAATCCATTGATAGCATTACCGGCATCGATTGGCAACTTGCACAAGTTGCGTTATTTTAACGCTACCGATGCCAACCTGACGGTGCTGCCCGACAGCATTGGCGAGATGCATAGCTTGATTGAACTGCGTCTTTACAATAACCAACTGATAGCATTGCCACGAACCATAGGCAAACTAACGCAATTGCGAGAATTGCACTTGCAAAACAACAAACTGAGGGTTTTACCCGATACGTTGGGTGATTTAAGCGCGTTAAGAGAGTTGTGTTTAAGCAATAATGTTCTGACTGGGTTGCCTGCATCGCTGGGCAATTTGGTGAATTTGACCTGCCTCGATTTACGCAATAATCAACTTGCGGCATTGCCTGATTCGATTGGCGATTTGACAAATTTGACCTTTCTTGATTTACGCAACAATCGGCTTAAAACATTGCCTGCCTCATTAGGCCAATTGCCAAGGTTAGAAAAGCTGGATTTACGCTGGGTAAAGTTAGAATCGTACCCGTCGTGGTTAGCTGAATTAGAGCATCGTGGGTGTGTGGTGTTTAGCTAAACCGCTCGCGAATATAAGCCAATGCCGGTGGGTCAATCGTTGCCGCATCGAGATCAACCCGTGCTTCGAGGTTTTCGGTGCCAGTAAAGGCCCGCCACGCGGCGCGGGTGAGGGCATCATATTGCCCGTGAATGGTGCCGTGATAATAATGTTGGCGTTGCATGACCTGTTGTAGCTCACGCAGTAAAACGCTGTCGAGGGGCAATTTGTCTGATGCAGGTGTAACGCCAAAATAGAGCTGGTGCAGTGCCAACAGCCGCCCCATCTCGGCCACTGGGTGACGATGGTCATCGACCCGTAAATCGAGATAACGATCATTATTGCCGCCATAACCGGCCTTGGGGCGTAGCACCAGCAGCGTCGCCGATTGCCGTCCCCGCCGGTCGCCCCCCGCCTCATCGGCGGCTTTGAGGGCGGCAAATAGACGATTGGCGAACTCGCCCGATGTGTTTTCATAGGCCAGTGCCATCGCTGAGATCACATTGGCCCCCGCCAAAATATTGCCTTGCACCGCGTAGCCTTTGCCCACCTGACCACCTGCCCAATCTATACATTTTGTGCCAGTGTAAGTGGCAGCATTACCTTGGGCATCTACCACCCCAAATTGGCGTTCGTCGCGGCCTGTATCGTTGGCAATCAGCCGCTGCACACATTCATCGGCAGTCAGGCCCTGAGCCATTAACGCCAAGCCATCGGGGCCATAAGCCATATTGACATGGGCCTGTGTGGCTACTGCCCCCACCCCAATGCGGCAATAAGGCACATACGCGCCCACTGCCAAGAATTTGCTGGCAACGGCGATGCCATAGCTGCCGGTAGCGGCATCGTGGGCGACGATAGAGAAGGTAGAAAAGAACATAATATAGAAATGGTGATGTTATCAATGAAGCAGGGTTTTAGGGGCAAAATTCGCCATACGATAGCGAATCTGTTTTACCGCCCCAAATCTACTTTAACATGAGGTCTATCATAAACCTTTCTCAAAAACGGATGCTTAGCGTTTTTATCCGCCTTCTCATCCTGTTCGCACTTCTCGCGTTGGTCAAACCGCCGCGCCTGCTCACGCCCCTTGGCGCGCCGCAAACAGTGCAAACACGGCGACCTATCGCCGCAATGCACACCCGCTTTACTGAAGAGGCTGAAGAATGGAAAATTAAACGGGGTTTGCAAATGCTGCGCGAGATGGGTGTGACAACGATTGTCGAATTTTTCCCTTGGGCTTACTACGAGCCGAGCAAAGGCCAGTTTGATTGGCGTAGTGCCGAGCGCGTCATCGCTCATGCCAATCAGCAAGGGCTGCGCGTGATTGCGCGGCTTGGTTTGCCACCGGCTTGGGCGCAAACCAAGCGTAAAGATTGCCGATTGCAAAATACTGATTGTCAGGTATCGCCAACCTATTTGCCAAATGAGGCATATGTCGATTTTGCCGAATTTGCGGCGGCGTTTGCGGATCATTTTCGCGGGCGGGTCGGGCAGATTATTTTATGGAACGAGCCAAACCTGAGCAACGAATGGGGCTTGCGCCCGGTGGACGCGGCAGGCTATGCCGAGTTGGTAATGTTGGCATACCCCATGATCAAACGCGCCAACCCCGATGTGGGTGTGTTGATTGGTGCGCTCGCGCCGACACTCGAACCCATCGGCAGCGCCCAAGGGCTGGACGACCTGATTTACCTTGAGCAGTTTTATGAAAAATTGAAATTGGAAAAAGAAAAATTAAAAAAGGCCTCTAATTCTCCATTTTCCATTTTCCATTTTCCATTTTATGATGGTATCGCTGTTCATGCTTATGGGCGTAGCGCCCCGCCCGATGAACCGCCGGCCCGCGACCGCATTAACTATCGGCGCACCGAGCTGGTGCGTGAGCTGATGTTGCAAAACGGCGATGCGGATTTGCCCATTTTGATTACCGAGGCGGGGTGGAATGACGACCCGAATTGGGTGTTTGGGGTGACACCGGCCCAACGGATTCGCTATACGCTTGAAGCGTGGGATTACGCGCAGACGCATTGGCCCTATGTGCAATCGGTGGCGATGTGGGTTTTTAAAGAGCCGCGCCCAGCGCGGGGCTATCGTGACCATTTTACGTTTGTTACGCCTAGCCTCGAGCCGTTGCCGATTTATGATGAGGTGAAGCAGGCGAACCAGAACATACCTCTAAAATAAAGATCGCGTATAGGTCGTATGAGTATGGCGACGCTGTTGGCCTATCATCTAACGCGGGGATTACAATCCCGCGCTGGGCACACAAAGACCGCCTTCGCGGTCTAAATGCTTAGCTTGCGAAGGCAGGTTTGGTATGTCAAGTGCGCCATTTCTAATGGCTGCAGTATCTCTTTAAGTCATGCTTTGCCAAATAATCTGGGGCGATAGCATCCTGAGCGGAACAGCGCTTCGGAACGTGACTTTGGCAAATGCTTGACTGTGCCGCGTGAGATTACTCGCGACGCAGTCGAAGGGTGCGGTTTAACTTAAGCAATGGTGTTCTTCATAGAGCGCCCCCTTTGACTACGGTCGGCAGTGAGGTGACATGCTTGGCATGGGTAAAATAGGCCGACCTCCGCTCAGGATGCTTGTTAGGGGATGTAGCTCAAGAAAAAATAGCCCCCTGAAATCGAATGTACCCAACAGCGCGGCGATTGCCCCGCTGCGTTAAAATGGGCGCACTGCCATGCCGAATCTGCTCATTCTCTATGCGCTCAACGCTAAAAACTCTCAACCCTTAACGCTTAACCCTTAACGCTTTCCCATCACAAACCCCCACAAAGCTTGTAAAATCGTCTTATGATCACTCCGCTCGAACAATCCGTCCTAAATTTAATCGACGACGACCAACTCATCCAATGGATACAAGACCTGACGCGCATCCCTAGTGTCTGGAAGCCCGAATTGGGCACAGGCGAAGAACCCGCCGCCCGCTGGGTGCAACAGCGTTGCCACGAGATCGGTTTGCCGACCGCCTTTGAATTTGTGCAACCCGCACGCCCCAACGTCATCGCGGCCTATTCGACCCAAGCTGAATTTATGATTGACGATTTATGCGCCCCCCCCTATCCCCCCCAAACTGGGGGAGGGAATCTATCCCTCCCCCAGTTTGAGGGGGATAGGGGGGGGCGCAAATTACTGATGTTTGAAGGCCACACCGATGTCGTGACCGAGGGTGATCCGAGCAAATGGACAGACCCGCCCTTTAGCGCCACCATTCACAATGGGCGCATTTATGGGCGCGGGGCCAATGACATGAAGGCCGGGGTGTGTTGTGCGTTGATGGCGACCAAGGCCATCGTCCAAAGCGGGGTGCGGCTGAATGGCGACATTGTGCTGGGTATTGTGTGTGATGAAGAAGGTCGTATGATCGGCATTAAAGATTTTGTGGATCGTGGTTGGGCTGATCGCGTTACCGCTTGTATTGTGTGCGAGCCAGAAGAAAATCATCTGTGCATCGAGCAAAAGGGCGTGATGTGGGTCAAGGTCGTGATCCGCGGCATTATGTCGCACGGGGCCATGCCGCTGACTGGGGTGAATACGGCTTACCCTATGGCGCGGTTTTTAACGATGGCGCAGGCGCTCGAAGAACGCGAAATTGTGCGCAATCCGCGCTCAGCGTTTCTCGGTCAGCCTTCCATCACGCCCACCGTTTTGATGTCGCCGGTGCGCAATGCGGGTGAGCCGCAAAACAACGTCATGCCTGCCGCCAGCGAATGCACGCTCGACATACGCCTTATTCCCGGCCAAGACCCCGATTGGATTGCGGCGCAGCTCGAGAAGATGGTGGCCGCGGCTTGTGCCGTTGACCCGCGCCTCAGTTACGATTTTCAGGTGATCGAGGTGCGTCATGCCACCAAGACCGATCGTGAGCACCCTGTGGTGACGACCTTGGCCTCGGCTTACAGCGATTTAACCGCTCAGCTGCCAATTTATGGTGGGGTGCCGGGCAGCACCGATGGCACAATTCTGAACGCTCGCAAGGGCATCCCCATCGTCACCTGTGGGCCGGGCGACATTTATGTCCCGCATCATATTGACGAATGGGTGAGTATCGACGAGATTAAAACCTCGGTGCGCATGTATGTGTTGGCGGCATTGCGGTATTTGGGGGCAGAGTAGCAGGGTTGCAAAGTGGCAAAGTGGCAGGTTGCAGGTTGCAGGTTGCTACTTTGCAACTCTGCTACTCTGCTACTTTGCAACTCTGCCTCTTGGCAACACTATACAGGCTTCGCTGCGACCAAACAAGTGATAGCGATAACGGGCGATGAGGTCATAGCCCCAATCGGTCAGGCGGCGCGGTAACACGTGCAATAGGGCAAGGGCGCGATAAGGCTGCCTCAGCCGCCGCAGCACTTGAAAGGTGGCGGCTGAGCGTTGATAAACCACCCCATCCGCAATTAGCACCACCGAATCGGGGGCCACATTTGCCAATGGGGTTAGCCCATGTTGCAACATCAATTGTTGGGCAAATTCAGACTGTAAGGCCGCAAAGCGAAACTGCCCATCTAGATCGTGGCGAATCACAAATTGCACGGCCCAGTTGCACAGCCCACATACGCCGTCGTAAAGCAAGATTGGGTTCATAAGGGGGGAGGCTTTGAGCCATGAGCTTTGAGCTTGAATATTTAGGTAACGAGTCATGAGTCACGAGTCATAATTCACAATTTGCGGCACATAGCTCAAGGCACAAAGCTCAAAGCTCACGGCTCAAAGCTCACGGCTCACCACTTCCATCTTCATGCCATATTTTGGGCAAAGGGTCACTAACGGGTCAATTTCGACTCGTTGATCAGGTGCCAAGCGAAATTGCCAGCGCTGGGCGATGGTGGCAAGCAGCAGGCGGGCTTCCATCGAGGCAAACATATTGCCAATGCAAACACGTGGCCCCATGCCAAAGGGCAAATACGCGCCTTTGGGCAAGCTTTTCTCTAACGTGCTGCCATTCTCTAACCAACGGTCGGGTCGAAATGCCTCGGGTTGATCGTAATAACGCGGGTCGTGGTGTAAGGCATAGATCGGCACCAACACCGCATGATGGGCCTTAATCGTATGCCCACCAATCACCACATCTTCAATTGGCTCACGGGCTGTAATATAGGCCGCCGGATACAAACGCAAAATTTCTTTGATGATGGCATCGGTATAAGGCAATTGTGCCAGATCAGCCAAGGTGGGCGCACGGCCCGCCAACACTTGACGCAATTCAGCATATAGCTTGGCCTCGATTTCAGGGTGTTGCGACAATGAATACCACGCCCAAGTCAGCGTGTTCGAGGTCGTCTCGTGCCCCGCCAACATCAAGGTGACAGCCTCATCACGGGCTTGTTGGTCGGTCATTCCTGATGTTGTCCCGTCGGCGCTGTCGCCATCGCTCGCCAATAATAGCATCGAGAGCAAATCGCCTTTGTCTTCTTTGCTGGCGCGGCGTTCGGCAATGACGCGCATGACCACATTTTGAATGGTTTGCACCGCCCATGTGCCGCGTTTGTTACGGGCGGTGGGCACCCATGGCGGCAGCGTAAAGACTGATTTGAACATTAGGTCGCTATTTTCTTGCCCAATGGCGACAGCTTTGCCGATATCATGTGCATCGCTGGCGCTCAGCTCGGTGCCAAATAGGGTTTTGGTCACAATCGCCAAGGTCAGTTTCATCATATCGTCATCGATCTCGCGCATTTCGTCGCTGCGCCAGCCAGCCAACATCTGTTGCGTAAATTGCACCATCGTCTCGGCATAGCCTTCGATACGTTTGATGTGAAAGGCAGGCTGGGCCAGCCGCCGCTGCCGCCGCCAAAATTCGCCATCACTCACCAACAACCCATTGCCCAACGATGGCCCAAGCACCCGCTTGGTGAGGGTGGTTTTGTGGAATTTGGCGGCTTGTTCAACTAACACCTCATACATGGTCTCTGGCGCTGTCACTGCATACATCGGAATTGGGCCGAATTGAAATGACACAATTGGGCCATATTTGCGCCCCAACCGTGCTGCCAAGCCCGAAATATCTTGGCGCAATTCAGACATGTGGCGAATAGCATTCGCTAAACCGGTAGGACCGGGTGGGGCGGTGGCAGGGCGAGGGCGGGCTAATGGAGTCATCATTGCAAATAGCATACCCTCAAAACCTTATGAAGACTTTAGAAATAGTGATTTTGGCGAAATTTGTAGGGGGCAAGATGATAGCGGAATATTGGGGACGACTCAAAGTCGTCTTTTAAGGCTTCGCCGATTGCCTACCTACGCGGGCAGAAATTGCGTCCCCAAAGGGGGACGCTCGGCGAAGCTTTTAGGAGCGACTTCAGTCGCGGAGCTGATGATGACAATTAGGCTAGCACATTCCGGATGCGCGGCGAGAAGAAATTGATAAGCAATGGAACCATCAAACAAATAATGCCACCCAACAAAACCGGGGTGGTTAGCCCATATTGCTGTGCCAGCACCCCGACCAATAAATTGCCAAAAGGTGCTAAACCGAGCGAAGCCCACAGCATGTTGCTAATCACGCGCCCACGCAATTCGGCGGGGGTGACGAGTTGAATCAGGGTGTTGGTCATGCCCCAGCCGGTGACGCTGCCCCAGCCAAACAAGGCCATCATGGTTAATGTAAGGGGTACCGAGCGTGACAGCGCCATGCCAATTAACGCCCCGCCTGCCACCAATTGCCCAGCAATCAAAATAAGCCCTTTGCGCTTAGATTGCCCCGAAAAAGTGATGGTAATGGCTGCAATTAATGCCCCGACCCCTTGTAAGCTGAGCAAAGCACTGTTACGCGCCGCCACATCCGCCTCGGTATCACCTATTTGTTGCAACACATCTTTGGCAAAGGCTGGTATTAACTGAATATTTGGGAAGCCCATAATGCTAAATATGGTGATGCCAAATACCAATAAAACAATTAATGGGTTTTGTAACACATAATGTTGTCCTTCGCGCAATTCTTGCCACATATTGCCGCGTTGGCTTTTATTGGTCATTACAAATTTGGGGTGAATAAAAAGCAAGCTTGCGATGACAAATAAGAAACTGATGGCATTGGCAAAAAATGCCCAACCTTCGCCATTTGAGTCGTGCAACAACACGATAAACGGGGCGGCCAATGATGGCCCCAGCACCCGTGCTGTATTAAAAACTGTGCTTTGCAGACCGATGGCACTGGCCAGCCCCTCTTTGCCAACCAATTCCGACATCATGGCTTGGCGTGCTGGTATCTCAATGGCATTGGCTGTGCCTAAAATCAACGCTAGCACAAACAAATGCCAAATTTGAATGCGCCCTGTCAGTGTCAAAATTGCCAATAAAAAAGCCTGCAACATCATCACGGCTTGCATCGCAATGACAATTTTGCGTCGCTCCATGCGTTCAATCCATACACCGGCTGGCAATGTAAAAAACAGCGTCGGCAATGCACTGGCGAAGCCAATTAAGCCCAAATAAAAAGGCTGGTTGGTGATGCGATAGGCTAAATAAGGCTGCACTGTGGTTTGCATCCATGTGCCAATCAGTGAAATGAGTTGACCTAATAAAAAAATACGAAATTCGCGGGATTGGAGTGCAGGAAAACGTGACATTATCGAGGGAATTATCGCACCGGAATAAACGAAATGCCGATTTCACAATTTCTCTACAAGCGACGCTTGCGGAGGAATTGTGAAATCGGCGAAAACGACATTTTTATACCTCAAAGCTTTTTAATCACCAACCCATCGTCGGTTTGTTCTAAGGTCACTTTGGCCCCAATGCCATATTTTTCGCGCAAGGCCTTGGGAATTTGCAAACGCCCAGCCGAGTCCAACATCAAGTTGGCCTCACCTTGCATGGCGGCGGTGGTTTCGGTTGCCACTTTGCCATCTTGAATACCCACCACCCGATCAACATGGAGTGCAATATTGCGGTCGTGGCTGACGATGAGGATGGTGACACCAAAGCGTTCGCGAATATCTCGCAAGGCCTGATAAATGGCTTGCGCGGTGCGCGTGTCAAGCTCACCGGTTGGCTCGTCGGCCAACAACAGCGGTGGAGCATTGGCCAACGCCACCGCAATGGCAACCCGTTGTTGCTCACCGCCCGATAATGCCGACATTTTATGATCTTTGCGCTGGGCCAACCCCACTGTATCAAGCAAATCGAGGGCACGTTTGCGTGTGCTGCGCCCACTTTTGCCCGCTAACATCATTGGCAATTCGATATTATGTAAAGCGCTGAGATAATGCACTAAATTGCGTGCACCCTGTTGCCACACAAACCCTACTTGCTCACGCCGATAACGGGTTAATTCGCGGTCGCTGATCTTGAGCAAATCTTTGTCATTTACCATACAGCGCCCAGCGCTAGGCCGGTCTAGCCCACCTAAGATACTCAACAAGGTAGATTTGCCGCTGCCGCTCGACCCAATCATGCCCACCATTTCACCCGCTTGCACCTGCAAATCAAGCCCCTGCAAGGCCAGTACCTCAAGGTTGGCCACTTTATATACTTTGACAAGGTTTTCACACAGAATAAATGACATTTGGTTGATTTTGGATTTATGATTTTGTAACTACCTCATCATAAATCTAAATACAATCTAAAATCATAAATTGTCAAACACAAATTCATAAACCTCGTTTATGATTGACCGAATGCAAGGCAAAATATCTTTAGTGACCGGCGCTACTAATGGCATCGGCAAAATTACAGCAATGGCGTTGGCCAAACAAGGTGCAACGGTGGTCATTATTGGGCGCAATGCCCAAAAAACCCAAGAGACTCAAGAAGAAATTCGCCGAGAATCTGGCAATGCGCAAATTGACTATATCGTGGCAGATTTATCATCGATGGCGCAAGTGCGCACCGCCGCACAAACCTTTCGCAGCAAATATAAGCAATTGCATGTGTTGGTCAATAACGCTGGGGCGTTATTTAATGAGCGGCAAGTCAGCGCCGATGGCTATGAAATGACCTTTGCACTCAATCACCTCAATTATTTTTTGCTCACCCATGAATTGCTCGACCTGCTTATTGCCAGCGGCAGCGCTAGCCAAAAGGCGCGGGTGGTGAATGTGTCATCGTTGGCGCATACTGGCGGCAAAATTGACTTTGATGACCTCAACAGCAGCAAACGTTATCGCGGGTTTGGCGCATATGCCCAATCAAAATTAGCCAATATTTTATTTAGCAACGAACTTGCCCGCCGTATGCAACAAGCCAATGCGCCCGTAACGTCAAACGCGCTACATCCGGGCTTTGTCGCCACCGGTTTTGGGCAAGGCAACAGCGGCATCTTAACCTTTATCTTCAAAATTATTCGCCCATTTGCCATCTCGCCCGAAAAAGGGGCCGAAACCAGCATTTATCTGGCTTCATCCCCCGAGGTTGAAGGCGTAACTGGGCAATATTTTGCCGACAAAAAAGCCGCCAAACCTGCTGCCCAAGCCACCGATCTTGCCACTGCCCAACGCCTATGGCAAGTTAGTGAGCAGATGACTCAGTAGAAAGTGCAAAGTAAAAAGTAAAAAGTGCTAAGCAATCGCTTCTCGCTCAGCACTTCCCATTTTCTACTTTCTACTTTTCACTTTTCACTTATGCTGCTTACCCCAGTCGTTTTCCTCATTTTTAATCGCCCGTCGTTAACCGCGCGGGTGTTTGAGCGTATTCGGCAGGCGCAGCCACGCCAATTGCTCATTGTGGCAGATGGCCCACGCGCAAACCGTGCGGGTGAGGCCGAGCTATGCGCCCAAACCCGTGCTATTGTCGAGCGCATCGATTGGGCTTGCGACGTGCAATGCAATTATGCCGATACCAATCTGGGCTGTAAACGCCGCATCGCGTCGGGTTTAGATTGGGTCTTTGCCACCGTCGAAGATGCCATTATCTTAGAAGACGATTGTTTGCCAGACCCAACCTTCTTTCGCTTTTGCGAAGAAATGCTCGAACGCTACCGCCACGACGAACGCATTATGGGTATTGGCGGGGCTAATTATCAATTTGGGCAACGGCGCGGGGCCAATCAAACCGACAGCTATTACTTCTCGCGTTTTTGCCACATTTGGGGTTGGGCCTCATGGCGGCGCTCTTGGCAATTGTATGATGTTGAGATGAAGCTATGGCCCGAAGTCAAGCGGCTGGGCTGGCTGAATGACATCATTATGAATGATGCGATTGCAGCCCAATGGGGGCGCATGTTTGATCGAGTGGTGGCGGGCGAACTTGACACATGGGATTGTCAATGGGCTTTTGCCACATGGGTTCATGCCAAACTTGGAATTGTGCCGAATGGCAATCTAATCAGCAATATCGGATTTGGTGCACAAGCCACACACACCAACACCCGTGGGGTACGCCCACCTCTCACGGCCAACCTGCCTACCCCAGCGATGACCTTCCCATTGCAGCATCCAAACTACGTCATCCGTGACAAAGCTGCTGATGACTTCACCGACTTCGTACAAAAAGACACCCTCTCATGGTTAGAGAGGGCGTGGTTGCGGCTAAAAAAAGTGCTAAGTTAGAAGTGCTAAGTGCTAAGCAATTAAAACTTAGCACTTAGCACTTTCAACTTGCCACTTCTCTAAAGTGGAATATTCCCATGCTTGCGCGGTGGGTTGCTGTCGCGTTTGTTGCGCAACATTTCAAGCGCGTTGATGAGGCGTGGGCGCGTTTCACGTGGTTCAATGATGTCATCGACATAACCTCGGCTGGCCGCCACAAATGGGTTCGAGACCTCTTCACGATATTTCGCCACCATTTCTGCTTTCTTCGCGACTGGGTCATCTGAATTGTTCAACTCGCGGCGATATACCACATTTACCGCGCCATCTGGCCCCATCACAGCCAATTCGGCACTCGGCCAAGCCAAAACCAAATCGCCGCGTGTGGCACGTGGCGACATCACACAATAAGCGCCGCCATAGGCTTTGCGCGTAATGACGCATAGCTTGGGCACAGTAGCTTCACAATAAGCATAAAGCAGTTTAGCCCCGGCCCGAATGATGCCACCATGCTCTTGCCCAACTCCCGGCAAAAAGCCTGGCACATCTTCAAATGTAATAATCGGGATGTTGAAACTGTCACAGAAACGCACAAAACGCGCGGCTTTTTCGCTGCTGTTGATGTCGAGCACGCCTGCCAATACTTGTGGCTGGTTAGCGACAATGCCCACTGAATGACCGCCCATGCGGGCAAACCCGATCACGATATTGCCTGCAAAATGCTCTTGCACTTCCATAAACTGCCCATCATCCACCACTTTGCGAATGACTTCGATGATGTCGTAAGGTTTATTTGGCGTATCAGGAATGAGCGTGTCGAGCGATTCATCCATGCGCAATGGGTCATCTTTCGACTTCACGTAAGGCGGGTCTTCCATATTGTTGCTGGGCAAATAACTGAGCAACATGCGCAACAAAAACAGACAATCCGCTTCACTTTCGGCAGCAAAGTGGGCTACCCCGCTGGTGGTGTTATGAATCATTGCGCCGCCCAACTCTTCAAACGTCACATCTTCATGCGTGACTGTTTTAACCACATCGGGGCCAGTCAAAAACATATAGCTGGTGTTTTTGACCATAAAAATAAAATCGGTAATGGCAGGTGAATACACCGCACCACCCGCACACGGCCCCATAATGGCACTTAGCTGTGGCACCACGCCGCTTGCCATGACATTGCGCAAGAAAATGTCGGAGTAGCCCACCAATGACATGATGCCTTCTTGAATACGGGCACCCCCCGAATCACAAATGCCGATGATTGGCGCACCATTTTTCATCGCCATTTCTTGCAATTTGACGATTTTGCCAGCGTGGGCTTCGCCCAAACTGCCACCCAATACCGTGAAGTCTTGCGAAAATACATAAATAAGCCGGCCATCAATCGTGCCCCAGCCTGTGACAACGCCATCACCCAAGGTGACACTGCCATTGCGTCCGCCAACAAAGGCATCGGTTTCTCTAAAAGTGCCTTTATCGAGCAAAAGCTCGAGCCGTTCGCGAGCGGTTAATCGACCCTTGGCATGTTGTTGATCAATTTTTTCTGGCCCACCGCCCAGCATTGACCGGGCACGAAGATGGCGCAATTGCGTAAGTTTGTCAGGTGTATTCACCCCGGGTGTAACCCGCGTTGATGTTTCGGTCATAGTTATAGTTTAATTATATTGGGTATCATCACAATAAATAGGAAAATAGGAATATGCGCTAAAAAATCACATATCAAATTTACTATCACACTGGCAACGATCCCTCGTTCTTATCTTATTTTACGCCGATTAAGCCAAAGCAAAACTGCAGTTGTGAGCAAAGCCGCCCCACTTGTCAAAGCCAAGGCCCCCAAGGTTTGAAATGCCTCACTCGATTGGCTAAATGCCAGCCGATTGAGCCACTGATGCGCCAAATACAGCCCCATCCCGCTCAAACTCGCTTGCCACACCCAGCCCTGACGCCGATATACGCCCCATGCACAAAGCACAAAAAAGATCGCCCAAGGCAAACTACCCACAGCAACATAGATCGGGGGCAATTGGGTTGGCAAATCGGGCAAGGCGCTGGCTTGTTGAATAGATAACGCGGCCCTGGCAATATTTACCATCGCAAATATACCTAGCCAAGCAATCAACAACTTGTGCCGCATGATGACGATTAAACAATCAGGGCTTCAACCCACTCTGCCATGATAGGGGTCCAAGCGGGGCCATAGACATTGGGGGGGATGGCATAAATGACACCCGGCAGGCGATCTGATCCACCTACAATGGGCGCGTGGTCGCGGGTTGTAACCACGACCCCACTTTGATGTGCTTCGGTCTCGTTGACCAATTCACGCAGAAAACGCCGCAAAAAACGCTGCACATCTTCGGCTGGCTCATTCGGTCGATTGTCTTCGGGGATATTTTGGTCGGCTTGCACAGGTGCATGGCTAGCCTCGGTGGTCGAATGCCAAACATTAATACGCACACGTTGATCGGTCGATTGTGCCACCATCATTTTGCCCCCCTCGATCACCATTGGCAAGGTAATATTAAATTTTTTGTCGAGTGGACGCGACACCCAACTGGCGCTACGACCAATATTTAGAAAAGGGGATATTTCGGGTGCAAGCAACCCACTATATGCCCCAGTTGCAAAAATAACATGTTGCGCCCGCACGGTGTAACCATTACCCAAGACATGTAGTACGCCATCATCTATTTCAATTTGTTGAATCTCGATATTTTCGCGTAGCACAATATTCTCATGTGCCAATAAAGCACTTGTCAAAGTGTTGATTGGCATTAACAATGCTGGTTGGGTATCGACAATGCGAATCGAAGTCGCAAAGGGCTGGGACTCACTGACAGCAATACTGGCCTTCATACGGCGTACCGCCACTTGATGTGACATAGCGAGTTGTGCTAAGCGATCCATGCCATAAACTGTATCGCTGTTGTGTTGTGGTGCAGGGTCGGCCATCACCAAGCCGACCGAAAGGCGTGTTGCCCCTTGTGCTGCCGATTGTGCATCAAATACCGCCACGTTTTTGCCCGATGTCGCCAATCGATGCGCAATCATTGCGCCGGTTAGGCCAGCGCCAATAACAAGGATTTGTACGTCGGACGAACTCATTTTTGTCAATTACGAATTACAAATTACAAATGAGTCGCAAGGGAGCTTGCGATTCCTCATTCGTAATTTGTAATTCGTAATTCATCATTATTTTAGGTAATTAAAAACTTCTTGGGCGTGACCATCTGGTTTCACCGATTCCCAAATTTTTTCAATATGGCCATCAGCCGCAACAACATAGGTACTACGCTGCACGCCCCAATATTTTTTGCCATACATGCTTTTTTCTACCCATAAGCCCAGTGGCTGAATGAGTGTTTTGTCAATGTCGGCAACCAAAGCAAAATTAATCTTGTGTTTTTCGGCAAATTTAGCGTGAGATTTCAAATCATCTGGGCTAACGCCGATCACTTGCACGTTGAGTGCGGTAAATTGCGACAAACTGTCGCGAAAGCCAGCAGCTTCCGTTGTTCACCCCGGGGTATCATCTTTGGGATAAAAATATAATACTGTGCGCTTGCCCAGCAAGGTGGCGGGGCTGACCTCGCCTGCCGGGTGGGTAGGCAGGGTAAAGTTTGGCAATGTGTCTCCAACATTTATCATGCAGTCGATTATAGAATGGTTAGCTATTCAAAATTACGAATTACGAATTACAAGGCGCTTAACGCCTCATTCGTAATTCGTAATTCGTAATTTTTTATGAACACCGAATACGAAAATCTCATTACCGCTGCCATGCAAGATTGGCATGTCCCCGGCCTCGCCATCGCTATTATTAACCGCGACAAAGTACTCTATAGCCAAGGTTTTGGCTGGCGCGACTGTGAACAACAATTACCCGTCACGCATGATACGATCTTTTGGATTGCATCGTGCAGTAAGGCCTTTACCGCCTTTGCATTGGGCCTATTGATTGACGATGGCAAATTGGATTGGGACACAACTGTGCGCTCTATTTTGCCAGATTTTGCCATGCAAGACCCCGTTGCCACTGAACGGCTGACGGTGCGCGACTTGTTGTGTCATCGCTCTGGCTTGCCACGCCATGATAAGGCATGGTTTAAGGTGGCGGCCTCGCGTCATGAATTGATGCAGCGACTGGCACATCTTGCGCCCAACAAAGATTTTAGGGCGGTTTATCAATACCAAAACATCATGTATATCGTGGCGGGGTTAGTGGTCGAGCGTGTTAGCGGCCTCAGTTGGGAGGCGTTTGTGCAACAACGCATCGTTGAGCCATTGGGCATGAGTCGCACCTTTTTTGCGCATGTTGCGGCAGCCCAAGCGGGTAATTTCGCTCAGCCATATCAACCCGTGCCGCTACGCCGCGCCACCGCAATCGGTGAAATTCAACGCATGGCACATTATGCCCAAGAAAACTCGGCGCTTGGCCCGGCTGGGGGGATTCAATCGAACATTAACGATCTTAGCTATTGGCTGCGCATGAATTTAAGGTTGATGACCGACGATTTCCAATTGGGTCAATCCAAAATCAATCGGCAATCAACAATTGGTAATCTTTTTAAGCCGCAAGTGGTGGTGGGTGATGAAACCACGCTTATTTACGGTTATGAAGAATTTGGGCATTCGACTTATGGCTTGGGTTGGCGGCTCAATACATATCGTGGGCATTGGCTGGCCCAGCATAATGGCGCTATCGATGGGTTTGGTTCGCATGTCTCATTTTTGCCCGAAGCTGGTGTTGGGGTGGTGGCCCTTGCCAATGTCGATGCCAGCAATTTACCCGCCACCTTGGCCTATTGTGCCTATGACCGGTTGCTGGGTTTGCCACCCATTGATTGGCTAGGGCGGTTTAAGGGCAAAATTGACAAGTGGCAAGCCGAGGCCGTTGCATTGCGCAATAAAGTTTTGGCCGAACGTAAGGTGGCGGCGGCCCCGCCCCGATCGTTGCCCAATTATGTTGGGCAATTTGTCAACGCAGGTTATGGCGCAATTGGCATTCGCCAACACAACGGGCACTTGGCAATGCGTTTTAATGGGCTTGATTTTAGCGTCAGCCATTGGCAAGATGACACCTTTGAAATTGATACCGAGACCTTTGATGATCCTAAGCTCATGACTTTCCGTGTGAGCGCTGAAGGGCAGGTCACCGGTTTGGCAATTCAATGGGAGGCGGCTGTCGCTGCCATTGAGTTTGAGCGCACATGACTAATGCAAACCTACACGACAGTTATTTTTGTGATTGGATCAGCCAGCTTAGGGTGATGGCTGATTATTTGTGCTATTATTTGCCATCGGATATTTTCATGCTTTTATTGACCCCGACATGGCTATCATCGAATAAGGCAGCTTTGTCCATGATGAATTGCGTCAACAACTGACCGATGTGCTTTGCACAGTAAAACTAGGCGATGGCGGCGATATATTTATATATTGCCTGCTTGAGCATAAAAGTTATCCCGACTTATGCATAGTATTTCAAGTGTTGCGATATATGGTGCATCTTTGGCAACGACAAGTGCAGAATGGCGTCACTCGGCTTACCCCTATCATCCCTATGGTGCTGTATCACGGCGGGTATCAATGGCACATTCTCACTCAATTTGCAGCGTTGTTGGGTCAGTTGGGAGCACAAGTCGGCTTTGTGCCCCAATTTGACTATTGGCTCACTGATTTATCACAAATGAGCGATGAGCAGATACAAGGGCAAATCATCACCCGAGTTGGGTTATTGGGTATGCAATATAGCTGCAACCCCACAAGCCAACGAAATCTTAGTACGGGTGATGGGGTTATTACGCGGCATAGGTGATCGTAAATTGGCACAAGGGCAACTGATCCGGATGCTAAAGTATCTAACATCTGTGGGCAATAATTGGGAAAGAGCAGATGCGCAAACTGCGATCGCTGTAGCTGAGCCAGCCCTAAATTTACAGGAGGTAATGATGAGCAACTTCACCCAAGAATTGATTGAACGTGGTGTATTGATTGGTTGCAATCAAGGGATATTAATAGACGAATAACGCGGTAATCAAGCCACTATTATTTTAAATTTGTAAAACACCTTGCTTTGTTTCATTAAAGCAAAAATTTTGGCATATGTCGGGGCAACACAGACTATACTCAGCCCTCCAAATGTCAGCCACAGCTTCGCTTGCCGCCGAGAACAATAAAACCTCGCCCCAACTGATTATCGCCTTGTTACTCGTATGGGTGGTGTGGGGGTCAACCTACAACGCCATTAAAGTTGCAGTGGGGGCAGTGCCGCCGCTCTTAATGATGGGCATGCGCTTTCTTGCTGCCGGTGCAATTCTTTACCCCATTTTGCGGCTGCGCGGCACCCCCAACCCTACTCGTAAACAATGGCTACAACTAGGTAGCCTTGGCGCAATCATGCTTGGCAGTGGCAGTGGGGCGGTTGCCTTTGCCTCGCAATGGGTGTCATCGGGCTTGTCGGCCACCGTGATCGCGACCAGCCCCATTTGGTTTGCCATTATTTCGGGGTTAATGGGCAAATGGCCCAATAAGTTAGAGTGGCTGGGCATCATCATCGGGTTTTCGGGCGCGGTCATGCTCAATTTATTTGAAGGCGAGTTACGCGGCAATTTTTGGGCGGCGCTTGCTTTGTTCTTGGGGCCAATCGGCTGGGTGAGTGGCTCGTTGCTCAGCCAAAAAGTCAACCGCGATGCCACTGCTCGTGGCGAAACCGTGCCATCGGGCCCAATGAACAGCGCCATGCAATTAATTTGTGGTGGGGTGTTGTTGGTGTTGCTCAGTCTGTTGCGCGGCGAACAAATTACTTGGCCGATTCCAATCAGCGCCATTTTGGCATGGGCCTATTTGGTGATTTTTGGCTCGCTCATTGCATTCTCGGCCTACATATACACATTGCGGCGCGCCCGCCCCGCCCTTGTGTCAAGCTATGCTTTTGTTAACCCCATCGTCGCCACCGCTATTGGGGTTGGGTTACAAGGTGAGCGCCTCAGCCCCATTAGCATGGTGGCAATGGCCATTGTGTTGGTCGGAGTGCTTTTCATCACACTAGCGCGGCGATAAGTGTACCGAGTAACTCAACGTAAACGTCTACGAAATTCTGGTTTGCTCGGCAACTCATCGTAGACGTAGCACCCAAAATGCGGTATATTTCTCAAAATGTCTCTTGACCTCCTTCTGACACTTAAACAATATTTCAACTATCCAGCTTTCCGACCGGGCCAAGAAGAAGCCATTCGTCACGCCATCGAAGGCCGCGATGCCTTGGTAGTAATGCCGACTGGTAGTGGTAAATCGCTCATTTACCAAATTGCGGCCATGTTGTTACCCGGCGCAACATTGGTTATTTCGCCATTGGTGGCGCTGATGAAAGATCAGGTCGATAGTATGATACGGCGCGGTATACCGGCCACCTTCATCAATAGCACCCTCGATCTTGCCGAGCAAGGCAAACGTTGGTATGGTGTGCAAAGTGGCAAATACAAAATTGTGTTAGTTGCGCCAGAGCGCTTTCGCAGCAATTCATTTCGCACTGTCATGGGCAATGTGCCCATCAGCATGATCGCCGTTGACGAGGCGCACTGTTTGTCGCAATGGGGGCACGATTTTCGCCCCGATTATTTGCGCATTGCCGAAATGCGCGATTGGTTGATCGACAGCAATGAACAACAAGCGGCGGGCACAGCCCCCATCGCCCAAAATACCTATCAATTCGACCTCGACGATCTGCCTGCTTATGATGCCGTCGATGATGATGATTTAGTCGAGCCGCCCGGTTTTTGGGATGAACCCGCCCCTGCCGCGCCGAAATTGCCCCCACAAAAACCTGCGGTGGCAAGCCCCTCATCTTCAAAAGCGCTGTCTTCGCCCTTAGTGACCTTAGCCCTCACCGCCACCGCCACTGTGCAAGTGCAAGATGACATCATCGATAAATTGCACATCCCTAAAGCCAAGCGCTTGGTGACGGGTTTTAACCGCCCCAATTTGTCATTCGAGGTATTTGATATGCCTGCCCCGCGTAACAAGCTCGACTTTATCCGCGATTTTTTAAAGCAGGCGCAAGCTGACAAACAGCACGGTATTATTTACACCAGCACCCGCAAAGATGCCGAAGAGGTGGCGGCTTTTGCACGCGAGGTCTGCAAGGTCGATGCACGGCATTATCATGGCACGCTCGATGCCCCTACACGCGCCCGCACCCAAGATGCATTTTTAGCGGGGGATGTGCCTTTGATTGTGGCAACCAACGCCTTTGGCATGGGCATCGATCGGCCCGATGTGCGTTTTGTTATCCATTACGCCATGCCCGGCTCGCTCGAAGGCTATTATCAAGAGGCGGGTCGGGCTGGGCGCGATGGCTTGCCGGCCCGTTCGATTTTGTTGTTTGCGGGGCGCGATGCTGGCACGCATGAGTTTTTTATCGAAAACGACACCCCAAGCGAAAGCGAATTGCGTCAGGTTTGGGAATATGTAAAAAAAACGGGTGGGAATGGGCAAGTGCAGCGCGAAGAAATTGAACGCGCCACTAAAATCAGCAATACCAAAGTGCGGGTGGCGCTCGATCAATTGGAACAACTGGGGGTCTTGGCAATAAGCCATACCGGGGGCCTGCAAGTGCAAAAAATAACCTTGCCCAAAGACGGCTTGCGCAAACTTTCAGACACCATTCAACAACGGCGTGAGCAAAAACATTTGTTGCTAAAATCGATGTTGACTTATGCCAGCACCGATCATTGCCGCCGTCGCGTGTTGCTCGATTATTTTGGTGATGACTCGCCAGCCGAAGCCGAAGTGTGTTGCGACAATTGTATCGAAGCCAAAAACGATGCGCCGGTCGTCAATGTGCCTTTTGCCCAATTAACCCAAGCCCAACGTGGGGCACTAATTGTGTTAGACACGGTAAATTTGTTGCAGCAGCAACAACGTGAATTAGGCAAAGGGCGTTTGGCAATGATTTTAAAGGGGTCACAATCGGATAAGGTGACAAACTTTAAAAGCAATCGCAATTTTGGCAAGTTTGCCTCGCTCACGGTCGATGAAATTGAGTCGATGATTACGCAATTAATCACCAGCGGATACTTGAAACAAACTGGCAGCGAACTACCAACTTTGCGTTTATCGCCTCGTGGTGAAACGGCGCTTAAAGCCAAGGCTGCTATTAAGATCGAATTGCGGTCAATTAGCACCAGCGCTGGGGCACAACAAGCCCAACAACGCCAACGAACCTTGGGTGGCACAGTGGAGGTAACGAGCGAAATGATTAAGAAACGCGGTATGAAAGTTGAACAGGTGGCGGCTGAGCGTGGGCTTACAGTCGGCACAATCTATTCTCATTGTGCCGATTTGATTGGGCGTGGAGTGATTTCGCTCGATTCAGTCGTGCCAGTCACAATTCAGCAAAGCATCCGCAAAGCTATTGCCGAAGTAGGCAGCACCATTGCCCTGTCGCCGATCAAAGCCAAATTGCCTGACACCATCGAATACGGCCAAATTCGCTGTGTGGTTGAGGCGATGAAGCCGCCAATAACGTAAAAATAAAAAGCGGGTTTCTAAAAAAACCCGCTTTTCTGATGGGCACTACAGGATTCGAACCTGTGACCTCTTGTGTGTAAAACAAGCGCTCTAACCAACTGAGCTAAGCGCCCTAACATTGCTAATTATATACCAAAGCAAATTTACAAAAAAAGATAGGCTCTTTTGGGGTGTGGGTCATTGTTTTGCAGAAGATTGTTGTAATGCTGAATTAAGCTTGGCTCTGCCAACAGGTTGATCATACCAAGGTGTTGCAGGCTTAGTTTAAGACATGGGAGAAGAAGTGAAGGGTGAGTCGACTTAGAAGGCGCGCTTGATAAATGGCGCGACATGCACAAAGCAAAAACCATCATCCCAAAACGGCACGGCGCTGAGCAAAGGCCAGTTGTTGCCCGTTTATGTCAAACTCAGTGATCTCGAAACGCTCGGCTGGGATGTAGGGTCACAAATGGTCGGCTTGCAAGGCATAAGTTATCAACGCAAAATGCCGCAAGGTTGAGCGCACATCCACCCAACTGCCCTTGGGTTTGATCAGTCGTTTGGTGAGGGTTTGTTGTGCGTTTGTTGTACGTCTATACTCAAAATAACTGCAACACAGGTATCTCGAAGCTGAGACACGCCTGACGACATTTTGGTAACTGTTTCACTTCAGGGACCCCTCACTTCGTATCGGGATGACGGTTTTACCTTGGCTATTATGGGCGATATTGAGCAGATTTAAAATAATAATCTCGAGTTTGTGTAACATGATTTACGATCAGTAAAAATCATAAATCCAAAATCAAATCGCTCACGGTGGCGCGGGTGGCGCGTTGCAGGTCGTGTGGGCTGAGCAGCATTTGTAAGCCGCGCAGCCCGGTGCTGACGCTGATGCGCGGGTAGGTGAGGGCGCTTTGATGCATATAGACTGGAAAAGCTTTGCGTGCGCCCAGCGGCGAACAACCGCCCTTGAGATACCCTGTTACCCGAAATAGGTCTTCAACATCAATCATCTCACAGCGTTTGTCGCGCATGACCTTGGCTAGCTTGCTCAGGCTCAATTGCTGATCACCGGGGATGAGCGCCATGACCAAGCCGTTGCGCTCACCTTGTGCTACCAACGTTTTAAACAATACATTTAAGGGCAAATTCAAAGCCGCCGCTGTTTCTTCAACAGTAAATTCACTTGCTGCAAATTCACGTAATTCATAGCTAATCTTTTGTGTTTCAAGAATATCAATCGCCCGTGTGCGCTTCATGTTGGTTGATTAGTTAAATGGTTGATAACTGGTGACTTGTAGGGCATAGATCAACGAATCAACCAGTCAACCAATTGAAGTTACCTAAAACCTAAAATTGCTCAACGGTGGTAATGGCGATGGTGGCGCTGAGCATTTTATGCACGGGGCAAGCATCGGCCACTTGCATCAGACGGGCGCGTTGGGTCTCATCTAGCGGCCCATGTAGGCGTATGTTGCGCTGAATACTTGCTTGAGTCGTCGTGCGATCAATCGTCACATTAACATCAGCACCTTGCAAAGGCCAGCCTTTTCGGTCAGCATACATACGCAGGGTAATGGTCGTACACGAGCCAAGGCTACCTGCCAATAATTGAATGGGGGTCGGGCCGAGATCCAGCCCGCCTTCATTTACTGGTTCATCGGCAATCAGCATATGTACGCCAGCTGTTATCTTGCTGCGATATTTATTTTCTGAAATGCTGGTATGAACAGATGTTATTTTTGACATAATCTAACTTTATTTTGGAGTTTGGATTTTAGCTTTTGGGATCAATCCAAAATCTAAAACCCAAAATTCCTACAGGGAGCGCCATTGGCGTTCATCCCCACTAATCATATCGGCAGCACCCTTGGGGCCAGCGCTACCGGCGCGATATTGTTCGATAAACGTGGGGTTCTTGACCCAATCTTCAAAGATCGGTGTAATGAGTGACCATGCCGCCTCAACCTCATCGCTGCGTGTAAACAAGGTGCTATCGCCCAACACACAATCGAGGATAAGACGCTCATAAGCTTCGGGGGCCGCAATATTAAAGGCATCACCATATTGAAAATCCATCACCACCGGTTGCACTTGCTCACCTGTGCCTGGGCGCTTGGCCCCAAATTTGAGCGAAATACCTTCGTCGGGCTGAATGGTCATCACCAAGACATTTGGCTCAATCTGCTGGGCTGTATGTTCGCTAAACAACATGCGTGGAGGTAAACGAAAATGAATGGCAATTTCGGTCAAGCGTCGCTTGAGGCGCTTGCCGCTGCGCACATAAAATGGCACACCCGCCCAACGCCAGTTATCAATCAGCAATTTCATTGCCAAATACGTCTCGGTATTTGAGTCTTGTGCTACGCCTTCTTCTTGGGTATAACCTACGACCAATTGCCCATTGACTTTGCCCGGGCTATATTGCCCACGTACCAAAGCTTCGGGGTGACTGCTATCAAGTCGCAACGCCTTTAACACTTTTACTTTTTCGTTGCGCACTGCGTCGGCCTCAAATTCAGCCGGTGGCTCCATTGCAGTCAAGGCCAAAAGCTGCATCACATGATTTTGTACCATGTCACGAATGACACCTGCTGATTCATAATATGAGCCACGCCCCTCTACGCCAATGGCTTCGGCCACAGTAATTTGCACATGGTCAATATAGCGGCGGTCCCAAATTGGTTCGAAGATGCCATTCGCAAAGCGCAGCACCAAAATATTTTGCACGGTCTCCTTGCCCAAATAATGATCGATACGATAAATTTGGTCTTCGGTAAAGAATTTGTGCACGTGGGTATTTAAGGCACGGGCCGAAGCAAGATCACGCCCAAAGGGTTTTTCGATAATGACGCGCGTCCAACACTTATCCGATTTTACTTGAGTCAGGCTGGTTGTGCCAATCTTTTCGGTAATCAGTGTATAGGCTTCGGGTGGGGTTGAGAGGTAATAGAGTCGATTACCTTGCGTCCCATGGCCTGAATCAATTGCACTCAAACGTTCGTTTAAGGCATCATAATCAGCGTTATTATCATAATTGCCCTGATGGTAATGAAGCAATTTAGAAAATGTTGACCATATTTCTTCATCAATGAGTTTTGATCTTGAATGAGCGACAACGCTTTCATAACATTCTTGCCGAAATGATTCATCGGTTTTGGCACGGCGCGCAAAGCCAATAATTGCAAAATTAGGCGGCAATAAATTATCTTTGGCTAAGTTATATAAAGCAGGGATCAGTTTTCGGTGTGTCAGATCACCTGACGCACCAAAGATGACCATGATACAGTTGTTAGGAAGAATTCGAGGCATTGCCCAAACATTATACGCAGTCTCATAATTTTTTCTTGGTTAACTTGACAACGTGACAATGTCGTATTGTCAAGCTAAATACCTGGTATAACATCCGAGGTCGGGGTGGCCCCAGTCATGCTATCAGGTTTAACCGATGGAGGGGGGGGGCCTCTTAAAATACTAGAAACTTCTTTAATGCGTTCGATATCTTCATCGATCAGCAATTTTGCATGACGAATCCAATCTTCAACATCGGGCGGGCCCTTAAACAGCTTGGCTACCCCGCCTGTTTTTTCGAGCATTTGTTTTAGGCGCGTCGGATCAGCATTGGCTAAATCTTGTACATTTAGAATATCATGCCGCCGCAATTGTTCGGCATATTCTGGGCTAAGGTCACGAATTTGGGTTAATGATTCCCATCCGCTCGTCGTTCGGGCTTGAATGGGTTGCCCACGATTAATAATTTGCCGTGCTTCTTCGAGCTTGGTGCGGGCTTGCACTGTGCGGGTTTGAGAATCCTGAAGAATTTGATCGCGATCAATTAATTGTTGACGCAACTCACGCAATTGCTCAGTAAGTTCGCTCGCCTTATTTCGGGCTTGCATG
Source organism: Chloroflexota bacterium (assembly GCA_018969115.1). Classification (GTDB taxonomy): domain Bacteria; phylum Chloroflexota; class Anaerolineae; order J036; family Brachytrichaceae; genus AQU-03. The sequence goes on from JAGWYZ010000006.1 coordinate 37,909, forward strand.
TAACGCTGTTGTATCTGTTCCGCTGTCTCTTCAATCCGGCGCTTTTGGTTGCGCATATCTTCTACTTCGCGCTGTAACCGTATAATTCCAGCGTTTTCAGCCGCCTCAGACCGTGATACATCGACTTTTGCGCTAAACTTCTTAACATCGTTCTTCAATTCATTAATCATGCCTTGTTGACTCTCATCCATCAACAATTGTATGCGATCAATTTCTTCTTGCGTTGAAAGCAAATCACGTGTGATACGCTCGAGCGATGTCATATTTTTATCGTCATCGCTTAACACACGCACTGAATCTGCCACTTGCCCAGAAGCATTCTTGATCGCCAAAAACTCAGCCTTTAAGCTATCGTGCCGCGTACGAGCAAGTTGCAATTCACGCCGCAACTCAGCAATCTCTTGCTCTCGGTGATCTCGGTCTTCAATTAAGCGATCTTTGATCGCCAGTTGTTTATTAATAGCTTCTTTTTCGACCAATACTTGTTGCGGGCTAAGTTGTTGGTCTTTCAATTTTGCATTTGCCTGCGTAAAATCTTGATGTGACCGACTCGTCATCTTGCCAAACGACTCTTTCAAAATATCCATTTCTTGCAATGCCAACTCGGCATTATGCAAATTTTCGGCCAGTGAATTGATGGCTGACAAACGTTCAAGTGACTCACGCTGGGCCTGTTCTAGATCGGTATTACGCTCGTGCAATAAATCGGTCAGACTTTCAATTTGTTGTTGTTGATAGTCTGTTTTTTGCCGATATGCCCTCAGCGTATTTTGTGCCGATTCGATCATATCGTTGCCATTGTTCGCGTGCACATCCATATTGAAAGAAGATGCTAACCACGACTCCAGTCGTGCATTTTCGCGCTGCACATTGCCCAATTGCTTTTTCGTGCCGCTCAAATCGGTCTGTAATCTTTGAATACTTTCGACATGCAAACTAATTTGTTTTTTAAATTGCTCACGCTCAGTCGATTGATCTTTTAGCCGTTGTTGCATTTGCGAAACCAATAGTTGCTGGTTAAGCAATTCCTTCTGAGTTTGGATCAATTCCGCATTTGATCGCTCAACTTGCTCACCCAATGCCACAATATTATTTTGTTGTAAAGTGGTCTTACGAACCGTCTCGCTTGATTGGGCTGTTGCAGCACTCAATTGCGCTCGCAACACCCGTTCGTTTGCTGTCAACACATTAACCTTTTGCTGCGCCTCACGTATCGACATCTCTGACATTTCAGCTTGTTTCTGAAGCTTTTTGAAGTCTTGATTTACCTTTTCAAACTCGTGCTGGTGTTGTGCAAGCGTTGCCTTGAGTTGGTTTTGCTGATGAACGGCCTCAACCCGTAACTTTATCTCATGGTCTAACTTTTTTCGCCAAATATTGGCTTGTTTCAGGCTAGCCCGCGACGAGAACAGACCAATTAACATCACTAACAAGGTAAGGGTAATGACACTTCCACCCGTGATAAATAGCCATGTAAAGTTCATAATGTGTTTCTGTGATGAATTAATGTGTTTTCGGAATGTATTTGTATTTTACTTGGAATAAATGTATCATCTCAAAAAATTGGGGGAAATAAAACTATTTTTCGCCAAACGCACTATATCTTTGGGGTTTACCCCGAATTATTGAGATGATACGAATAAATGGGATCAACTTGAATTCATGGGGTTGGCTTTTTTAATTCTAGGGTAATCCTAAAATCCAGTTAAGCCGTTTTAATTGTCATGGTTTATTGAGGGGGTGCGAAGTAGCGTTATTTCCAAAAATAACGGCCTAAATCATTGAGATACGCATCGATATTAAATTTTGCCCACCAATCTTGGTGGCCTTGATTGCCCAATTGAAATAAAGTCCCACCTATAAAAGGCGAATGCCAAACCCCAACATAGGGTGATGGTGAAATATGTCCTTGAATCATAAGTGCATCATCTTGCGGATCAATTACCAATTGCCTGGCCTGCACTTCGACCCAACGTCGACAAAAACTAACAAAAGCATCTCCACTCACCCCATGATTCACAAATCCACCTTTGCTTGTATTCAAACCCGTCCGATCAGACACAATACCGCGAATATGAGGGTCAAACCCACAACGTTTAAATAGAAATTCCCAGCGCCGCAAGGTGTAACCCAGGGTCTGATCATCCCACAACGACTCGTTACCTTGCCATTCGCTCACTTCACTATGCACATTAAATAACAACAACCCATTGTTATAGGCATCGGCATATCCATCTTGAATCGCCTTGCAAACATCCGGGTCATCATAATTGGGATGTCGAGCCGAAAAACTACCCGCCGCATAACGGGCGCGGCCTCGGCTGCGTTCACGAATCATCCGTGCATTTGTAACATCAAATGCCGCCCGTTTACGGATCTTCTCTGGGCTATCACTTCCCATCTCGTTTGCATCTAACCCAAGGTAAATTACTTTGGCGCGGTCACCGCTTAGATGTTGAAAATATAGGTCATGTGATGGGGTCCAATTGGTCCAAATCCAACGCGCCATCACGGTTGCCCCTAAATCAGACAAAGCATTCACCATTGCCACATCATTCACACAAGTAAAAAAACGACAGCCTTTATTAAAGGCATCCATACTCGCACTGCTATTCCACAAGGCATTTATTCCCAATTGTGGCAAAGGTGGGGCTGGCAAATGCACATTTCCAATTTTCGCGTCATTTGTTTCGGCGGGGGCAACATTTGCCACAGCCGTATACCCACTAAAGGGAATAGATTCAACGACCTGCCCAATAACAGCATGATCTGGCAACCCTTTTTTCCTAGTTGGCTCACGGCGAATCTCAAAAAAAATAACCCGCACAATTGCCGATGCCAAATCTGGGCCATAAGTTGGGCACAGCGATTTAGTCTGACCATCCCAAGGGTCAATAATTTTAAGTTCAACAATCGATTGTCCCAATTCTTGGGCCGAAACAAAGGTGCGCGGCATGATGGAGGGAATCGTAAGCGCCTCACGAACCTCATTAAAATCAGTCGCCAATACAAAATGCATCGGCGATTCCAAAATATCAGCATTAACCTGATTACGCCTCATAATTGGGGCCATACCCCCCTCAAGTTGTGAAACCGCCTTCGATGGGTCAACTTCGATCATGGCTGGTTGGCCTCGGCTAATATGGGCTTTTAATGCTGATAGTAATTCAGGGCTACATACCTTGTCACTCCGCCGCACAATATGCAACAAGCGCACACGCCCACCAGTCTCTTTATCAAAACGAAAATGAGTAGGGAACCCACCTAATAAACCCGGTGCATAAAACCCATTGTTTTGTTTGTGCTGCATATTCATTTGAATGGGGTCAAGCCAGATATCTTGCGCTGCATTCGCCAATATTGTGGCAACTACTAACCAACTGCCATAACGCCCAATTGTGATTCTTGGGTCATAAGAAAACCCTAAAACATGATTGGCCCAGCTAGGGTTCTGCTGCGACATTGGGTGAAAATTAAATCTTTCAGTTGTATCTTCGTAATCGTCATCAATCACAGTTACCGCATCATTCATACTGAGATAATGCTGCTGTGGCAGCACCCACCAATCACCTTGAGCAATTATCCTATGCAATACTTGTCCATAAGCAATTCCACCAATAATATTCGTAGGTGAAGTGGCGTTAGGAGAGGTGCGAATGACAGCTCCTGTGGGTTTTATCACTTTAATACTTACGATATAGGGGCTCATTTTTCAACAATGTGTTGCAAAGATAACTGCTTAATCTTAAAATTTTTAATTGAACTGAGGTATCTTCCCAATAAAACCGGGCGAATAAAACAAATTTTTGTCGAAATCACTATATGGCC
>JAGWYZ010000194.1 GCA_018969115.1 Chloroflexota bacterium
TAAAAAAACCACAAGGGTTTTAAACCCTTGTGGTTTTTTTATGTCAATTTATTGGTATCTTCTCAATATATTTAAAAATTATGGGATGCCGATTTCACTATCCCTCCTCAAGCGTAGGCCAGATTACTGTCCTACGCTTGAGAAGGGATAGTGAAATCGGCCAAAACCTCAGTGTGAAGCTGCACTTAGGTAATTAAAAAGTTTCCCAAAAGACATCATGCCAAACACACGCTCATTTCATGTTTAACAGGGTCGAAGCCCTCGTGAAACATGAAATGAGCGTGTGTTTGGCGAAAATTTGTTTTAATTTCCCCTGTTTATTAAGAAGGCACACCAAATATGTAAAAAGGGTAAAGGTCAAAATAATGGTGGAATTGTCAAATCGTCATCTTTACGTAACATCCATCATTTCAACAAGGAACGAAGAGAAATCTTTGCTTAAAATACGCTGTGAGTCTTAATTTACGCAAAGATTTCTCACTTCGCATCGAAATGACAGTTCCACGATCATCTTGACCCTTACACAAAAATACCTAAAAAGCTTTTAGCACAAAAGCTAGCTAAAACGGCGATGCTTGGTATAAAATAGGCTATATGGACTCGCATCAAAGTAATGCAACATACCTTACCGCAGCCGGAAAAAAGAAGCTGCAAGATGAATTAGAATTTTTACGCACCGTTCGTGCCGAAGAACTGGCCAAGCGGTTACACGATGCCATTAAACAAGGCGATTTGTCAGAGAATGCTGACTACACTGCCGCCAAAGAAGAGCAATCTTTTTTGCTTGGGCGGATGCAAGACCTCGAACGCATGTTGCGTGACGCGGTGATTTTGGACGATGTAAAAGTCGATAAAGGTCGCGTATCGATTGGCTCAACCGTCACGGTGGTTGAACAAGGCGATGACTTGAAAGAAGTTTATATGATTGTTGGCAAGGCCGAGGCTGACCCCGCCAAAGGCAAAATCTCGAATGAATCGCCCTTGGGAGCCGCTTTATTGGGCAAGAAACTGGGCGACACGGTAAAATTACAAACCCCGGGTGGCGCGACCGCGTTTAAAATTGTCAAGGTTGATTAGAGCATGGCACATTACTTTATTACCGGTGGGGCCGGGTTTCTTGGCATCAACCTGACTCGTTATTTATTGGCTCGTGGACATCGGGTCACTTGCTACGATATTGCCGAATTTGATTACGAAGACTGCAAAAACCAAGTCAATAAAGTGATTGGCGACATTCGTAATGTCGAAAAATTGACCACATCGATGAAAAATATCGATGTGGTGATTCATACCGCTGCGGCATTACCGCTGTATAAACCGGCAGATATCTATAGCACCGATTTAGATGGCACCCGCAATGTTTTAGAAGCGGCGCATCGCAATGGCATTCGTCGCGCCATTCACATTTCCTCAACGGCTGTCTATGGCATCCCCGATCATCACCCATTGTTAGAAAATGATCGTTTGCACGGGGTTGGCCCGTATGGTATTTGCAAGGTTAAGGCCGAAGAAATTTGCATTGAATATCGGGCTAAGGGCATGGTCGTGCCCATTATTCGGCCCAAATCATTTATTGGGCCAGAACGTTTAGGCGTATTTGCACTGCTTTATGATTGGGCTAAAGACAAACGGGGCTTCCCAATGATCGGCAACGGTAAAAACCGCTATCAACTGCTCGATGTTGAAGACTTGTGCGATGCCATTTATTTGTGTGCCACCCTGCCCGACGCAACGGTGAACGATGTGTTTAACATCGGCGCCAAAGAATTTACAACCATGGGCGAAGATTATCAGGCCGTGCTTGACAAAGCCGGTTTTGGCAAAAAAGTAGTCGGCTTGCCCGCCGAACCGATCATTTGGATGCTGCGTATTCTTGAAGCGCTCAAACTATCGCCTTTATACAAGTGGGTGTATGAAACAGCCTCAAAAGATTCTTTTGTGTCAATTGAAAAAGCCGAACGCGTGTTGGGCTATAAACCCAAATTCTCGAATAAACAAGCGCTGGTGCGCAATTATGATTGGTATTTAGCCAGCTTGCATAAATTTGAAGGTAGCAGTGGGGTTTCACACCGTGTGCCTTGGAAACAAGGCATTTTGGGGCTGGCAAAACTGTTCTTTTAGATGCAGGGGCAAAATTGCAAGTGGCAAGGTAGCAAGTGGCAAAGTGGCAGAGTTGCAAAGTTTGGACTTGCCACTTGCAACCCTGCCACTTTGCCACTTTGCCACTTTACTTCCCCCTCCCCCCCTTAACAATTATGAACAACCAACTCTTTGATGATATCAAACGCCTCAATTTCACCGCGCCGTTGCCCAGCACTTTGTTGGCTGTGCGGCAAAGATTCGATGTGCCACAAGTGTACGATATTGACCTTGAGACGCGCAAAGCGTTAGAAGTGGGTGGTTTGATTGCCCGTATGAAGGCACAGCTCGCTAAGCCGGGCGCATCGGTGGGGGTTGGCGTGGGCAGCCGAGGCATCGCCAATATCGCCAAAATTGCACGCGCAACTGTGCAAGTGTTAAAAGCGCATGGCTTTCAGCCGTTTGTCTTTCCGGCGATGGGCAGCCATGGCGGCGCAACCACCGAGGGGCAATTGGCAGTGTTGGCTGAATATGGCGTGACCGAAGCCTTTGTCGGGTGCGAAATTCGCGCCACGATGAAGGTCAAAGTGATTGGCCAAGTGCCCGATGGCCCACCGCTTTATCAGGGTGAAGAGAGCATGGCGGCAGACCATTGTCTTATTCTAAGCCGTATTAAGCCCCACACCGATTTTCATGCCGAGCTAGAAAGTGGTCCATCGAAGATGGTAGTAATTGGTTTGGGTAAACAACACGGCGCGGCTATTATGCATTCATATGGCGGGCCGGGTTTTAAGCGTTATCTTGAGCCAGCGGCGCGTATTTATGAAGCCAACACCAATTTTGTCGGTGCAGTTGGCATTATTGAAAACGCCTATGAAAATACTGGCGAGATTATTGGCCTGACTGCTGATCAAGTTGGCACCGATATCGAACGAGCAGCCTTGATACGTGCCAAACGCTATTTGGCGAGTATCCCCTTTGCCAAGCTCGATACGCTGGTGTTGCGGGAGATTGGCAAAAATATCAGCGGCACAGGTATGGATACGAATGTGATTAACCGCATGATGGTGGTGCTGGAAAAAGAGCCAGGCGGCGCACCCGATATCTCGACCATTTCGGTGCTCGATTTGACACACGAAACCCAAGGCAATGCCTCTGGCCTCGGCTTGGCCAATTCGACCACAGCGCGGCTGGCGAAAAAAATCGATTGGTACTTTACGTATATGAATGGCCTGACATCGGGCACGTTTGGCATGTTTCGTATGTCGGTTCCAGTAATTTGTGCCGATGATCATCGTGCCATTTGTGCGGTGGTGCGTGGTTGCGGCAACCCTGTGCCCGAAAGCACGAAGATGATGTTTATTCACAATACACTATCGCTTGAGCATTTTTGGGTTAGCCCATCGCTGCGGGCCGAGGTTGAGGCGCACCCACGCCTAAATATCGAGGGCGAATTGCCGCTATCATTTGGGGCACATGGGGCCATGACCAGCCCTTGGTTGATGAAGGACGAATAGGAAAGGATGAAGGATGAAGGATGAAGGATGAAAGATTGAGTTTTCATCCTTCATCCTTCATCCCTCATCCTTCATCCCTCACCCTTCACCCTTCTATTTCAAACACTTTTGCCAATGTGCCGTTGCTTTCAAGCTCGGCAGGGGTGCCTTGTATAAATTGGCGATCTTCGGTAAGCAGCCAAAGCCGGTCGGCAAAACGCAGGGCGAGATCCAACTCGTGGGTTGAAACGAGAATGGCACGGGCGGTTTCACGGACAAGCGTATGCAGCAAACGCATGGTCTCGACACGGCGCGGCAAATCAAGAAAAGCGGTTGGCTCATCTAACACAATAAAGGGCGTGTTTTGCACCAAAGCGCGGGCAATCATCACCCGTTGGCGCTCACCATCGCTTAATTGAGCCACATTGCGTTGGGACAAGGCCTCGCAACGGGTACGCCGCATAGCATCGCGTATCACCTCATGATCGCTGGCCGATAGCTGCCCAGCCCAATTGGTATAGGGGTAACGCCCAAGCGCAGCCAACTCATAAGCGGTCATACTGCCAGCCTCAACCCGCTCAGTCAGCACCACCGCCAAGTGTGTGGCAATTTGGGTGGTGCTCAACCCAGCAAGTTTATCGCCACAAATATTGACCTCCCCCGACAATGCCGGTTGCAGCCCCGTGAGCGTGCGCAACAAGGTTGATTTGCCAGTGCCATTTGGCCCCAACAAACACACCAATTCACCAGCCGCAATGGTTAAATTGAGGTTGCCAAAGAGATGTTTTTTGCCGTAGCCAATGCTAAGGTGGTGGGTAGAGAGTGGTGGGTTAATGGTTAATGGTTAATGGTTAATGGTTAATGGTTAATGGTTAATGGTCAATGGTTAACGGTCAATGGTTAATGGTTAATGGTTAATGGTTAATGGTTAATGGTTAATGGTTAATGGTTAATGGTTAATGGTTAACGGTCAATGGTTAATGGTTAATGGTTGATCATTAACCATTAACCACTGACCATTAACCATTAATTTTTACATTACTTCGCGGATGCTTTCGGCGATAATTTGGATGCCACGTGCCATTTGGTCAAAAGGCACATAGCTAAATGACAAACGTGCGGTATTTTGACCGCGCCCATCGGCAAAAAATGGCACACCGATCTGAAAATCGACCCCACGAGCGCGGGCCTTGGTGACAGCATCGGCAATATTGACATGTTCGGGCGCGGTGAGCCACACAAAGAAACCGCCGTCTGGGTCTGTCCATTTCACCTCAGCAGGCATAAATTCGCTCAGGGCATCTTGCATTTGCTCGCAGCGTTGGGCATAAATCGCCCGCACCTTGGTGATATTATTCACTAAACCATCTTCTTTACAAAATTCTTCGGCGATGTGGGTTGAAAATGGGCTGGTGCCGTCTACCTTCATCGTGCTCATGGTTTTAATCAGCCCATCTTCGCCCACCGCCCAACCCAAGCGCATGCCCGGCGACAAAATTTTAGAGAAGGTTCCCATATACACGACGCCAGTATTGCCAGCCAATGAATACATGGTGGGTAACGACTGATTACGAAATCGCAAATCATAATAGGCATCGTCTTCTAGAATGATGGTGTTATAAGCTTTGGTCAACGCAATAATTGCTTGACGGCGCTCAACCGGTGTGGTTAAACCAGTGGGGTTTTGAAAATTGGGGATAACATAAATGAATTTTGGTGTGATATTTTGGTCCTTGAGTTTTGCTAGTGTAGCTTCTAACTGGTCAAGTTTCATGCCATTGGCATCCAAGTCAATCCCAATGACCTTAGCCCCAGCATTTTTCATCACGCGCACTGCCCCCAAAAAGGTCGGCGCTTCGACAATCACAGTATCCCCTACATTTACAAATAAATCACACATCAAACCCAAAATGGGCATACTGCCAGACGTGATCATGATATTGTCACGAGTAATGTCCATTTTCTGATCACGGCGCAATTTTTCGACCAATTGATCAACAAATTTAGGGTTGCCCATCGCACCGCCATATTGCAATGGGTCTTGGCCATGCGTATGCAAGGCGCGTTCAGCAGCTTTCAGCACCGCTTCGTTTGGCAAACAGGCTGGGTCGGGGTAGCCCCAATTAAAAGTCAACTCATAATTCACACCCGCGAGGCGTGGCGATTGCACGTGTTTGGCACGTGCACTAAATAGCTGTTCGTAATTCATGTGTGAGGTATTGTACGGATATCCAAGCAGGCACATGGCATCCGTGCCCCTGCTCATTTCACAAATATTGATTGCGCCAAACTTCGGTTAATCTTAATCGGGTTATTGGTGGCCTCATAAAATGGCAAATGATCACTGGGTGGGCAAATATTGCACCATAAATTCGCGTTGCTGTGATCATTCGCCATCACTTTAATGATGACACGCGGCTTAAGCCCCAACCATCCCAGTTGCCGCAACTGTTCACCATTGTCATCGACCACCCGCTCAATTAACACCACATCGCCCACTTTAACATCAGACAATCGTCGCCGCGAAACATCGGCCACGATGCCCTCTTTTGAAGGAATGGGATCGCCATGCGGATCATGTTTGGGGTCGCCCAACAACGCAGCCATACGATCTTCAAATTCTTCGCTAATCGCATGTTCAAGCCGTTCAGCCTCATCGTGCACCTGATCCCAACTGAAGCCCATTGCTTCCATCAAATACAATTCAATCAAACGATGATGACGCACAATTTCCAATGCCATTTTTTCGCCAGTTGGGGTCAAATGAAACCCTTGGTAAGGTTCATGTTCAACCAGCTTCATTTCAGCCAATTTTTTGACCATGCCCGTGACCGAGGCCGCAGAGATCGCTAATTTATCAGCCAATGCATTGGTATTGACACGTCTTCCATCTTCGTTCAGTTTGTAAATGGTTTTGAGATAATTCTGAATCGACTCAGAAAGCATAACAACATAGTATAGTTGTTACGAATCAGCTTGGAGTGAAAATTCGGTTTATACTGCCAACAAAAGTTTTTAGCCCAGCACGGGGATTAAAATCCCGCGCTGGGCACATAAAGCCTACCTTCGCGGTCTAAGTTCTTAGCCTGCGAAGGCAGGCTTCGTGAGTTAAGCATGCCATTTCTAATGGCTGCGGTAGATTACGGTAAATTTGTTTGTCTATAAGAGAAAAGAGTATGAATTCTTACATTATTTCTTTAATATGTGGCGTGATTGGCTATGTCGTCGGGTCAATTCCCTCTGGCTACCTCATCGTTAAAGCTGCAACTGGCACCGATATCCGAACACATGGCAGTGGGCGCACCGGCGGCACCAATGCTTATCGTGCGGCGGGCGTGGTGGCTGGCATTTTAACGGCGGTACTTGATATTGGCAAAGGTTTAATCACCGTATTGCTTATTCGCTCATTAGGGTTAGAGACAGGCGGATTAGCCGAGTCGTTGGCTGGGCTTGGGGTCATTTTGGGGCATAACAAATCGCTCTTTTTAAAATTTGCTGGTGGCGCAGGGGGCGCTACCGCCGTTGGCACTGGTTTCGCATTTTCGTTTGCAGCAGGAATGGTGGCCATGTTACTCGGCACGTTTATGTGGTTGGTGATTGGTTATGCGTCATTGGCAACAATATTGGCTTCGGCTTCGGTCGCCATCGTCACAACCATTTTAGCCATCAATGGCAGTGTGCCATCCACTTACCCTATTTATGGTTGGGGGGCGCTCATTTTGTGCCTTATTGCCCTGCGCCCAAATCTGAAACGCTTGTTGGATGGCACTGAAAAACGGGTCGATATTTTAAAATTACGCAGCAAAAATAAATGATTGAATGGGTGAATGAATAAGCAATCGCTCATTCACCCATTTAATCATTCACTTATTTAAACGAATGGAATCTCGAATTGCGCTTGACCTCGGTTTTATAAAAATTTATTGGTATGGCATTGTCATTACCGCTGGCATGATGCTAGCGTGTTATGTTGCGATGGATGAAGCCAAACGGCGTGGCGAAAACCCCGATATCGTCTCAGATGGTGCAATTTGGGTGATCGGTCTTGGCTTGGTGTGTGCCCGTTTATATCACGTATTTTCGGCCCCCAATGATGGCAGTGGCAGCGGCTGGGAATATTATCGCAACAACCCGCTGCAAATATTGGCCATTTGGCAAGGCGGCGTTGGCATTTATGGTGGTATTTTTGGCGGCATCATCGGCATCATTTATGTAATGTGGCGCAACAAGGCGCCATTATGGCGCTGGTTTGATAATATTGTGCCGGGGGTGCTGCTCGGTCAAGCCATCGGTCGCTGGGGCAATTATTTCAACCAAGAGTTATATGGTGGCCCCACTGGGTCATCGACATGGGGTTTAATCATTCAAGAGCCATTTCGGGTGCGCACTGGTAAATTTGACTTTACCGATATGACACAATACCCGCTCGACACCCGTTTTCACCCCACCTTTTTATACGAATCGGTGTGGAATTTTTGTGGCTTTTTGCTACTGATATGGTTAGCGCGGCATTATCAACAACACCCTGATCGCCCAGAAACAGCAGGTCGCCCACTGGTTGATGGCGATATCGGGCCGCTTTTTCTCATTTGGTATGGCCTCGGTCGCAGTTGGGTCGAGATTTTCTTTCGCCCAGATGCATGGACGCTTGGCTCGTTGCCAACCGCTGTGTGGATTTCGATTATCAGCATCGGCATTGGCTTGCTCATCATGGCCTATCGGCATCAGGTTGCCAAACGTCCAATGCCGGTGAATTTAGAAAAAATTGAAAATTGAAAATTTTGTATCTTTTCAATTTTCAAGGCTAGGACATATTTTCACTAAACTCACAATCCTGCTACCCTCCATCGGGCGTAGCAGGATTGTGAGTTTAGCATCCCACAATTTTAAATTTTTAAAATGCGCGTAATACGTGA
>JAGWYZ010000195.1 GCA_018969115.1 Chloroflexota bacterium
CGTAGGTGCACAACAAGCCCAATACTTGGCAGAACGCGCCAAGGGCACAGGCAACCCATTGTATATTTACACTGGCGCCGCCTCAGATAACAACGCCTTCATTTTCTTTGAGGGCGCATGGGGTGTTTTGCAACCCAAGATCGCCGATGGCACATTTGTGATCAAGAACAGCAGCGAAGCCATTGCCTTGCAAGGCAAAGCCAAGCTCAGCCGCGAAGAACAAGCCAAGATTATTGGACAAACCAGCACGGGTTGGGATCCAAACACCGCCAAGGGTTTGGCCGAGAGCAACATGACCTCAGCCAAGACCGCTGACAAGGGCAATGTGTTTATTCTTGCGCCGAACGACGATACCGCACGCTCGATTTCAGATGTATTCTCGAAGGATAAGGATGTTAAGAGCCTGCTCATCACCGGTCAAGACGCAGCCAAAGCCTCGGTGCAATACATTTTGGATGGCAAGCAATCGATGACGGTGTTTAAAGACACCCGCACTTTGGTGAAGGATGCAATCAACGCCAGCGTTGCCTTGTTGAAGGGCGAGAAGCCAGCCTCGAAGGGCAGCTATAACAACGGCAAAGTTGACGTGGCCGCCATTCAATCGGCAGTCGTGACGGTTGAGAAAGCTGGTGTGAAGAGCAACTTGATTGACTCTGGTTATTACCCAGCCGCTGATTTCAAGAACTTGCCCTAAGTTTCGGGCACCGCCTTAACTGGGCGTGCCACAACTTGAGATTGTAAAAACAGGCGAGATGAACGATAGTTTTGGCTATTGCGAATCTCGCTTGTTTTCATATAATCTCCCACCACTATGAGCATACCCATCTTAGAGATGCGTAGCATCAGCAAAACGTTTCCCGGTGTAAAAGCACTGAGCGACGTGAGCTTTCAAGTTGCACGCGGTGAAATTCATTGTTTGGTTGGCGAGAATGGCGCAGGCAAATCCACTTTAATGAAGGTGTTAAGCGGCGTATATCCCCACGGCGATTATAGCGGCGACATCTTTTTGGATGGCGCGGTGCAAAAGTTTAAAGGCATTAGCGATAGCCAACGGGTTGGTATTGCCATTATTTACCAAGAATTGGCACTTGTGCCAGAAATGATGGTATATGAAAACATTTTTCTTGGCAAAGAGATTCGCAGTGGCATTGTTGTAAATTGGAATGAGACGATCAAACGGGCTAGCGAGATGTTGAAAAAGGTTGGGTTAGATGTCAACCCAGCCGAAAAAGTGCGTAATTTGGGCGTGGGAAAACAACAATTGGTTGAAATTGCCAAAGCCCTTAGCCGTGATGTAAAACTGTTGATTTTGGATGAGCCGACAGCGGCGTTGAATGAAACTGACAGTGAAAACTTGCTTAACCTGCTAAAAGGCTTGCGCAACGAAGGTGTCACTTGTATTTTGATCACGCACAAGCTAAAAGAGGTCATGGCGGTTGCCGATTCGGTCACTGTGCTGCGCGATGGTCGCACCGTCTGCACATTGGATGCGAAGAAGGGCGAAATTTCGGAGCAAGCCATGATCAAACACATGGTTGGGCGCGAAATTGATAACATTTACCCACTGCGTAAACACATCACCCCGGGCGAAGTGACGCTTGAGGTGAAAAATTGGAATGCTTATTCACCTGAATTAGGGCGGCAAGTGTTAAAAGATGTGGCCTTTAATGTGCGCAAAGGCGAGATTGTGGGGTTTGCTGGCTTGATGGGGTCTGGACGGACCGAAGTGGCTTTGAGTATTTTTGGCAATCCGGTGGGTTATCAAATCAGTGGCGACTTGTTGCTAAAAGGCCAAAAGAAGGATTTGCATGGGCCAGAAGATGCGATTAAGCATGGCTTGGCGTATGTGTCTGAAGATCGTAAGGGCAATGGCCTCATTTTGATTCAAGATGTGAAGCAAAATATTTGCCTTGCTAACCTGCTCGAAATTGCCAACCGAGGCGTGGTAGACAACAACGCCGAGGTAAAAGTGGCGAATGGCTACAAGAGTTCGCTTAATATTAAGACCCCGACGGTTGAGCAAAAAGTGGTGAATCTGAGTGGCGGCAATCAACAAAAGGTGTCGTTGGCAAAATGGCTGTTTGTTAAGCCCGATGTGTTGATTTTGGATGAGCCGACTCGTGGGATTGATGTTGGCGCGAAATATGAGATTTATACCATTATGAATCGGCTTGCACAAGAGGGTATGAGCATTTTGCTCATTTCGTCGGAACTGCCCGAAGTATTGGGGATGAGTGATCGTGTGTATATTGTGGCATCGGGGCGCATCGCTGGTGAATTGCCCATTGCCGAGGCCACCCAAGAGAAAATAATGCATCTCGCAACAAACTGATTTTTTGAAGGATCTTTCCATGTTTAAAAATCTACAAAATCTTCTGCGACAGAACATCCGCGAGTATGGCATGTATATCGCGCTGTTCGTCATTATGGTGATCTTTACATTCACCACCAATGGTATTTTTATTTCTTCGCGTAACTTAAGCAACTTGCTTAACCAAACGGGCTATATTGCAGTATTGGCAGTAGGCATGACTTTAGTCATCGTTATTCGTCATGTCGATCTGTCGGTTGGCTTTTTGGCTGGTTTTATTGGGGCCATCGCCGCCATTGCGCTGGAAAAATGGGGTTGGTCGGTCTATGCCGTTGTACCATTTGTTTTGGGGTTAGGGGTGATTGCTGGATTAATTACCGCCTTGCCGGTTGCTCGGCTGGGCATTCCATCATTTGTGGCTTCATTGGCTGGTTGGCTGATTTATCGCGGGCTGTTGCTGTTAGTAACCGAAAGCACCGGCACGATTAGCGTAACTGATTCAGTCTTTGTTGCCATCGGCAATGGCTATATTCCCGATATACCCGAAATTGGGATATTAAACGGGGTTCACAAAGTCACATTGTTGTTGGGTGTGATTGGGGTGATTTTTTATGTAATGAGCGAAATCAGTGATCGTCGCAAAAAACAAAATTACAATTTCGATGTTTTGCCTATGAATATGTTTGCCATTAAATTATTGTTTGTAGCCGCAATCGTAGGCGGGGTGACATGGGTACTGGCTGGCTACAACGGTATTTCGTGGACGGTAGTGGTGGTGCTGGTGGTCGTGGCCATTTATCATTTTATTACCACGCGCACCGTTTTAGGGCGGCATATTTATGCGGTGGGTGGCAACCCCGAGGCGGCTGAATTAAGTGGTATTAGTGTCAAACGCATTACGTATATTGTGTTTGGCTCAATGGGCTTATTGTCGTCTTTGTCGGGTATTTTGTTTACCTCGCGCTTGCAATCGGCTACGACAACGGCGGGCACTTTGTTTGAGTTGGATGCTATTGCTGCGGCTTATGTTGGCGGTGTATCGGCCGCGGGTGGTGTTGGTAAAGTCATTGGCTCAATCATTGGTGCGTTGGTGATGTTGTCGCTGACCAGTGGCATGAACTTGATGGGCGTCGGTATTGCGTATCAATACATTGTGCGCGGGGCCGTGCTGGTGGCTGCCGTGATCTTCGACGTGGCAACTCGTCGCGGGGCACGTTAGCAATAAATTGAGGCAATGCAGATTTCACTATCCTTTGTCAAGCTATCCTTGACAAAGGATAGTGAAATCTGTAAGGTTAGAAAACCAAAACCAGAAAAACCAGTTTTTGTCACTTAATACAATAAAACTTGGTATATAATTGATTATGTTGCGGGTGTAGCTGAGCGGTACAGCGTCTGCCTTCCAAGCAGAAGATCATGGGTTCGAATCCCATCGCCCGCTTTTTTTTATTTTTCATCACAGGCTCGTCTAGTAATTTAGCAATTAGGCGCTTAGAACAAATCGCTATGTGTGCCAGTTCGTGAAACAACGAGCACAATATTTTCGTTGTCTAGTTGGTAAATCAGCAACCAATCGGGTTCAATATGGCATTCTCTAAATCCTGAATAATTGCCACTAAGCGCATGATCTCGATATTTGGGGGCAAGCACAATATCATTAGCAAGCCATTCAACCACCTCGACCAATTTGTGTATTTCTTTACCTTGCTTTTTCATCCGCTTTAGATCGCGCCGAAAGCATGAGGTGTAGAAGATTTCTCTGCTCATAACACATCGTCATCATCAGCTTGATCCAAATCGAGGGATGCCATCATTTCATTTACATGATGAAATGGGCCAATTAGCCCCACTTTGTTTTGAACATCATTTAACACTTTTCGGGTCTCAGCATTGGGCACACGTAAATCAAATGGAATTGCCTGCTCAGCAACCACTCGCCGCATAAACAAACGTAATGCCTCGGCGCTGCTCAACCCAATTTTGTCAAGGGTTGATTCGAATTGTTGTTTTAGATCAGGGGAAACGCGAATATGGAAAGATGCACTGCTCATATCAAGATTGTATACCAATTGGTAACAATAGGCGGCAATTGGGTTGCAGTTTTTTTATTTCAGCGCCTGATCACAAGCGTGACGAACGCCGCAGGTGGCGCAACGCCAAGGCTCGGCGTGATTGCGATTAGCATCCTCGGCCTCTAGCGAATCTCGCATTTCGGCGATGATGTCGAGCAATTGGGCTTCAAGTGCGTCGTCGTAGTCAACGGCAAATTGCTGGTCGGCATATTTGATGATGCCGTAGCTGGGCCGTGTGCCGTAATTTTCTTCAATCAACAGACAATAGGTTGCCAATTGCAGCACATGCCCCAAACGCGGCCTGCCGTCACGTGGGGCGTTCGACGACTTTAACTCAATCGGCACAATATTTTCGCCATCGTTGATGAGGTAATCGGGTTTGCCAGTCACGCCGTGCTGGCGTGAGAACAAGGCTTGTTCGTTCCGTTGCCAGCCGCTGGTGTCGCTGTAAATCAGCCGCCCACTCGGCAGCCCGCTCTCATGTTGCGTCCGCCGTGACCACATCCACAGCAGCAATGCAAAAATGAGCAGAATGAGGATTAATGGGAAATAATTAATGGTTAATGGTTAATGGTTAATGGTTAACCATTGATCATTAACCATTAACCATTAATTTAGTATGCCCGCGCAAAAATGGCACGTTCGCGGGTGGGTTGGCCGGTGATGATGCACTTGCGCTCGATGCCGTCTTGCTCGAGTGGAAAATTGCGGTTGGTGGCCTTGGTTTCTTCTTTGATCTTGGCATCGACTGCTGGATCATCGATGACGGGTGCGAGCGCCCAGCCGTCTTCTACCGCCGCCTTTAGCTCATCATAGCTGTTAACTTCACGAATATTGGCTTTTTGGAAAGCTTCGGCTTGGGCTAACAGATTGGCTTGAATTGCATCCATCAAGGTTTTAATCGCATCGGCCAAGCCGTCTCGGCTGACGATGGTTTTGCCGGGTTTGCCGGGGATATCACGCCGTGCCAGCAACACGCTGTTGTTTTGAATATCGCGTGGGCCAATTTCAACCCGCACCGGGATGCCGCGCATTTCGCAGTCATAAAACTTGAAGCCGGGGGTTTCTTCGCGGTCATCGAGTTTGACTCGAATGCCAGCGGCTTTGAGGGTCTTGAATACGTCATCGGCAACCGCCATTACACCCACTTTTTCTTCAGGTTTTTTGTAAATGGGCACAATCATGACTTGAATGGGCGCAATCTTGGGCGGCAGACGCAGGCCGGTGTCGTCACCGTGCGCCATAATTACTGCGCCGGTTAAACGCCAGCTTAGCCCCCAACTTGTCGTCCAGCAAAATTTCTCGGTGTTATCGCGATCCAAAAACTTCATTTCAAAGGCTTTGGCAAAATTTTGGCCTAGGTCGTGGCTGGTGGCAGATTGCAAGGCTTTTTTGTCGCCCATCATGCCTTCAATGCTAAAGGTGTTGTCGGCTCCGGCAAAGCGCTCGCTCTTGCTTTTGCGGCCTTTGATGGTGGGCAAGGCGCAATCGACCATAGCGTGTTCGTGATACACCTCTAACATACGCATCACTTCTTCCATGCTTTCCGCGTGGTTGGCGTGGGCGGTGTGGCCCTCTTGCCAATAAAATTCCATGGTGCGCAAAAAGGGCTTGGTGCGTTTTTCCCAGCGCACTACGCTATTCCATTGGTTAATCAGCACCGGCAAATCGCGGTAGCTCTTAATCCATTGGGCATACATATAGCCAATAATGGTTTCGCTGGTGGGGCGCACCACCAATGGTTCTTCGAGTTGCTCGCCGCCGCCGACCGTGACCACCGCCAATTCGGGCGAAAACCCCTCGACGTGATGTGCTTCTTTTTGCAAAAAGCTCATCGGAATAAACAGTGGAAAGGCGGCGTTGCTGTGACCGGTGTCTTTAAACCGGCGGTCGAGCAGGTCGCGCATATTTTCATACAAGGTCCAGCCATAGGGCTTGACCACAATGCAGCCGCGCACGGGCGCATAATCGGCCATATCGGCCTCGCGGATGACATCGAGATACCATTCGCTATAGTCTGTGGAACGTGGAGTGATTTTTCCCATCTTTATCAATTACGAATTACGAATTATGAATTACAAATTGCGAATTATGAATTGATAGCATGAAGACATGACTTAGCCTCACTAAAGGCTTAACCTGTAATTCGTAATTCGTAATTTGTAATTTACATTTTTTGAATTATCCCGCGAAATTACAATTGTTTTCGCATTTTCCATTCATGCGAAACGACCTCAATACGTTCTTCGTTCAAAATTGCGTCATCAGGGGTTTGGCTGGTGGGCTTTAGGTAGCTCCAGCGGTTCTCAAATTCACCGACGGTAGCATAACCAAGCCGCTCATACAAACGTTTGGCAGCGATATTATCGTGCTCAACATCCAATTCAGCCCAGCCAAAGCCACGCCCACGCAACACATTTTCGGCAGCACCGATCAATTGTGTGCCGATGCCCAAATTTTGCAGCGGCAGCAATACTCGCAACGCCCACAATACCCCGATCTGCTGCTCACGTTGTTTATAAAGGTCGATCCACACTTGACCAATTGGAAAATCATTAAGCATGGCGTTCAACATAACAACATCGCTCATTTGTTGGCGTGTAAATGCATGTTCAATGACATGGCGATATTCGGTGAGTGCTCCGAACCATTCTAAATTTCGCACATCTTCGACGCGACACACTTGAATGGTTATATTTGCAGTGATGGAGAATGTGGGAACGATGACGACATCCATTTTTAATTTTGCATTTTAAACGCTAAATTTGCCAGTAGCGTTTGTGCCCGCTCTAACCGCACTTGTTTTTCGGCAATGAGTTGCTCGGCGATGCGATCGATATTTGCGCCGCTGGCCCCTGCGGCAATGGCAACTTGGCGAGCGTGCAGCGACATATGCCCACGCTGAATGCCTTCGGCGGCCAAGGCCCGAATGGCCGCTAAATTTTGTGCCAACCCGACACACACAATTACTTCGGCTAACTCACGCGCTGTGTGAACCCCCATGAGTCGTAGCGCCACTTGGGCACTGGGGTGCACTCGTGTGGCCCCGCCCACAATGCCAACTGCCATCGGCAAATTAATTTCGCCATGCAGAACCGTTTGGTCGGCAGAAATGCGCCAGCGCGTCATCGAGGCATATTGTCCGTTACGGGCGGCGTAGGCATGGGCCGCAGCCTCAACCGCCCGCCAGTCGTTGCCAGTGGCAAGCACCACCGCATCAATACCATTCATTACGCCCTTGTTGTGGGTGGTGGCGCGGTATGGGTCATTTTCGGCGAACAAACTGGCTTCGACGATACGATGTGCCAGCGTCAAGCCATCCATTTGGAGCGTGGTTAGTGCCGTGATTGGCACATTGCAGGTGGCCGAGGCCATACGCCGGTCATTTAGATTTGACAAAATTCGCAAATTGACTCGCCCACCCGTCAGTTGCTCAATTTTGGGGGCCAAAGCCTCGCAAGCTGTGTTGATTAAATTGGCCCCCATTGCATCACCGCAGTGATACAACACATGCACGATTAGAAATTGGGGGGTGGGGGCTGAGGGTTGTGCGGTGTGAATTGGAATGTGGCGTATTTCGAGGTCGATGGCTTTGGCGTGTTTGCTGATGGTGCTAGGGTTTTGGGTATTAAGCCAATTTAGCAAATGGGGGCTAGCTTGTTGAATGTTGGCTGTGGCTGCGGCGAGGTCAGCAAGATCGAGTACTTGAATTTGCCCAATCATGATCGGCTCGGTGCTGCTGGCCGTAAAGCCGCCACCGCCCCGCACTAATTTTGCGGCAAAGCCACAGGCCGCCACTACTGATGGTTCTTCAACCACCATCGGAATGGGCACTGTGCGTCCGTTAATTACAAAATTTTCGGCCACACCCATCGGCAGCGCAAAGGTCGAGATGGCATTTTCGATCATGTGATCGGCCATGTCGAGTGAAAGCCCAGTTTGTAATGCAGCTTGATCAGTTGAATTGATGCCGAGCAAGTTGGGGCGTTCGCTTATTGTGACATCACGAAGTTTTTTAGACATTTCACCATATTAACCGCAATCACTATCCCTGCTCCAGCATAGCTGGAGTAGGGATAGTGATTGCGGCGAAAA
>JAGWYZ010000196.1 GCA_018969115.1 Chloroflexota bacterium
AAAAGCCTAGCTTTTGGGGATAGATAGTGAAATCGGCTCTACATCTTTTAGGAATTTGCTATAGTGCACGTTCTTGGATGCGCACTAAGCTGAGAAGAAGTATGAAAAAATTTGAATTGATTTCCCCATCGCAAGCACTTGATAAGTTGTTTAATGCCATCGACGAAGCGGGTACTGCGATGCCGGCCGAAACAGTTGATGCCTTAACTGCTCGTGATCGTGTCTTGGCACAAGACATTATTTCACCCATTCCACTGCCCGAATTTCGCCGTAGCACCGTTGATGGTTATGCGGTGCAAGCGGCATCGGTGCAAGCTGCATTGGCAAGCGGCGACCTATTACGGGTGATCGGCGAGGTGCGTATGGGCGAAATGGCGCGTTATAACGTCGGGGTTGGTGAGGTGGTCAAAATTCACACGGGTGGGCATATTCCCAGCGGGGCCGATGCTGTCATGATGGTTGAAAATACACAGCGTGTGCCGCTTGCCCCAGTTTCAAAGCGCGATTCTAAGCAAGAAAATAGCGTTAAATTGCTTGATGACTCGAACAACTACGCCCTTCGCCCGATGTCTGAATCGCAGCCAACCGATAACATTATCGAGTTAGGTGAAGATGTTAAAGTAGGAGAAATCGTGATTCGAAAAGGGTCACGTTTAAAAGAAGCAGATCTTGGTGGCTTGGCTTCATTTGGCATGATTCGGACGCAGGTGGCACGCCAGCCGCGGGTGGCGCTTATTGCCAGCGGTGATGAGGTGGTGCCAGCCGAAACTGAGGTGTTGCAGCCGGGGCAAGTACGCTCGGTCAATATTCACACCGTTGCAGCCTTGGTGCGGCGCAATGGCGGTATCCCGCTTGATTATGGCATTTTGCCCGACCGTTTTGAGGCATTTGAGGTGGCGGCTGAACGCGCTTTGCGAGAGGCCGATGTGATCGTGTTTATGGCCGGCACCTCAATGAGTGACCGCGACTTTGTGCCTGAAATTGTGCAAAAAATGGGCCTGCCCGGCATTTTGCAACATGGTATTGCATTTCGCCCAGGCAAACCGACCCTTTTTGCTTTGTGCAATGGCAAACCTGTATTTGGTTTGCCGGGCAACCCAGTTAGCACGCTGGTGACAGCCATGTTGTTTTTGGGGCCAACGTTATGGCATCTGCAGCGCACCCTTAACCCGCCGCCGCCCAATTTTGTGCGGGCGCGTTTAACCACTGATATGCCTTCGCCCCGTCAATTTGAGCATTGGTTCCCGATAAAACTATTCGCAGGGCAGAACATCGCCGAAAATGGGGCGATGTCTGCATCGGGCATTCGTAAGTTTCATTATCATTTAAATTCTAAGGAAGTGTATGCCGCACAACCAATAAACTCTAAGAGTAATCTGATTTTTGGCTTGTCACGGGCCGATGGTTTGGTGTGTGCCCCGATTGGGGTGAGTATGATCCCTAAAGATACTGAGGTCGATGTTTTGTTGTTAGCTTAATAGGGAAGCGTGACATCAAAAGATATTGAAATATCTTTTGATCTTGATAATGTCACAGGATGAAACAAAGCAAATTTTCACTGATTTCATCATATTGGGTAAGGTCACGGCATGTCGTGCCCTTACTTAAATTATACTAATCAATTACTCAGATGCACAGTGATAAAATCCAAGCTACAACATATGTCAATATCAAATATGCGATTCAGACTACATAAATTAATTGCTGATTTCGTTGGGGCACAGCAATTTGAACAAATTGACCGTGGTGAGATATGGCTTGATGAAGATTTCCGAATAGCGTTTTTAAAGTGCGATCTTATTTTTACACGTGCAAATGATCGAATATTAGTTGAAGGTGTCATTAATACCTCTGCCGAGGTTCAATGTGTTCGCTCACTTAACTTGTTTTATTTACCCATGACCACCACACTAGATGATGTGGCCTTTGCTATTCCCGGGCAACTTTCTGCCATTCAAGAAGGCCTGCCACGCATTGATAGCGAATTGTGGGTGGATGTAACGGAACAAATTCGTGAGGCGATTGTCATGGCGTTACCGATCAACCCAATTAGCCCCGAATACCAATCTGGGCCAGTATTAGATACACTGATTGGCGACGATGAAAAGGAGTGGCTTACGATCAAATGGTCGAACGGAAGATAGCAAATAACATTTTTACAGAATTTGATGAAGATCAGATTCTCTCAGCCTTGTTGATAAAAGCAGAAACACAGGGTTATGTGGTCTTTGAAGATATTATTGATCTGATGCCTGACGAGGGTGAAAATATTGAGCGGCTTGATCGTGTGCTTAATTTGTTGGCCGAAGCCGGGGTGAAATTGCACGACCTGAAAAGCGATGATGATGGCGATGGCATGGATGATGATGGCGACGAGGATGAACGCGAAGGCGTGCCACTCATTGGGCCAGATGATAATATTGCCATTTATTTGCGTGAAATGGGCAAAGTGCCTTTGTTATTAAATGAAGAAGAGATGGATATTGCTGTGCGTATTGTGCGCGGCGACCATGCTCAAGCCCGTTTAAAGGCTGCCAATGGCAAATTAAGCCTTCAGGAATGTACAAAATTGCAAGCGTGGTATGACGATGGACAAGTGGCCCGTGACCATTTGATTAAAGCCAACACCCGCTTGGTGATTAGCATTGCCAAAAAACACATGGCACGTGGCGTGCCATTTTTAGATCTTATTCAAGAAGGCAATTTAGGCTTGATTAAAGCCGTTGAGAAATACGATTATTGCCTTGGGTATCGCTTTAGTACCTATGCCACTTGGTGGATTCGCCAAACCATCTCGCGCGCCATTGCCGATCAATCACGAACCATTCGTGTGCCGGTGCATATGAATGATCGCATTCGGCGATTGTATCGCTCGGTGCATGAATTAGAGCAAAGCCTTGGGCATAAACCCACCCCCAACGAACTGGCTAAAGAGCTGAATTTAGATGTCGAAGAAGTGGATTGGATGCTCAAAGTCTCGCTTCAACCCATGTCACTTGACCAGCCGGTCAATGAAGACGAAGAATCTGAATTTGGCCTGTTTCTTGAAGACGATTCTAGCCCAACCCCGACCCAACAAGTGACCGAAACCCTATTGCGCGAACAGATTGAAGATGCTTTGTCAACCCTCACCCCACGCGAGCAACGCATTTTGCGTTTGCGTTATGGTTTGGTGAATGGGCGCTGTCACACCCTCGAAGAAGTCGGCCAAAAATTTGGCCTCACGCGCGAACGTATTCGCCAGATCGAGCGCCAAGCCCTGGGCCGATTGCGCCAACCCAATGGCACATGGCAATTGCGCGATTATTTGGCGTAAATGGATAGACGCACCTTGAAGTGCGTCTTTGCCTAATCAAACCACTGCAACCCCATTTGGCGCAGCGCCACAACCCCGCCCATGATGGTGATCGCAGGCGGTTGCAGCTCTGCTTCGGCCACACGAGCCGGTAAATCATTGACAATTGCCTCTACTACGCGTTGTTTTGGGGTGCTGCCCCACTCAATACACGCAGCAGGTGTGTTGGGGTCTAGCCCCGCTGCCATTAGTTTATTGAGCAAAATGGGTAAATTGAGCAACCCCATCAGCAGCACCAGCGTACCCGATTTTGCGCTTTGGGCTAACATGGCAAAGTCGGTGGTCGATTCGATCTTGCTGGGGTCTTCGTGCCCCGAAAACACGGTGAATGAAGTGTTATAAGCCCGATGTGTCACTGGAATGCCGGCATAGGCTGGCACTGCAATGGCTGAGCTGACCCCGGGCACAATCGTAAATGGGACACCCGTTGCATAACAGGCTAAGGCCTCTTCACCGCCGCGCCCAAACACAAATGGGTCGCCGCCCTTGAGCCGCACCACCGTTTTACCCGCTTGCGCCTGTTGAATGATCAGTTCGTTGATTTGTTCTTGGGTAAATTTTTGTTGGGTGCGAAATGACACTTTGCCAACGTCAACCAGCTCGGCTTCGGGCTTGGTTTCGCGCAGCAATTCTAGGGCAATCAACCGATCATACAAAATGACATCGGCTTGCCGAAGGGCCATTAGCCCGCGCATGGTAATGAGCGATGGGTCGCCCGGCCCTGCACCCACCAGATAAACCATGCCAAATTGGGTATTTTGCTGTTGTGTTGAAGCGTGCCCATGCGTTGCAGCTTGGGCCAGCCCAAATTCGTTCTCTTGCCCCGCCATTTTGCGTCGATATTTGCATAGGTCGCAGGTCATGTTTGCTTTGCCATTCACAGCCTCATCAAAACGCTCGGCAACGGCCTCGAGTAAGGCTGGGTGCGGAAAGAGATAGGGGGCGATGGTGATTTGCAGACCAGCCGCGGCGGCGGCTTGGGTGGCCTGTTCGACCATGCGCTCATAAACGTGCCCGGTGAAAATGAGATAAGGCAACACGATGACCCGTTGTGCGCCCAATTTGGCAAAGCGCTGAATGATGGTTTTGACATCGGGTTTAGTCAGCAGGTAATAGGCTGGTTCTACCCAGCCAAAATCGCGCCCTTCGTATAGCAATCGTGCCAAACGGGCAACCTCGGCATTGGCATCGGGGTCGCGGGTTCCGTAACCCACCACTGCCACCGCTGTCTTTTCGGTAGCAATTTGTTCATTTGGGTCAGTGGCAGCGCTCAAACGGTCGCTCATGGCACTAAGCGTATGGTATTGAACGCCGATGGGGGCGCAATATTGAAAACGTACGTGTGGCCATTGCTGGCGTGCCCAATTGATGACATTTGGCACATCATTTTTTTGGTGCATCCCCGCGCTTAAGAATAAGGGCAAGACTGTAATTTGGGTTAACCCCATTTGCACACATTGGCGAATGGCTTCAGCGATGGGCGGGTCGTTAAATTCAAGAAAACACGGCTGCACATGAATCCCCAATCGCAGTGCAAGCGATTGCGCAAATTGGTGAAATTCACCGGTAGTTTTGGGGTGTTGGCTGCCGTGTCCAATCAAGACTAATCCATGTTTTTTCATAATAGCAGGGTATCTTCTCAATAAAACGGGGGAGTAAAACAAATTTGTATCGAAATCACTCGATGGCTTTTGGCAGTAGAGGCAAAGCCTCTGATACCAAAAGCCATCGAGTGATTTCGATAACTATTAACCATTAACCATTAACCATTAACCATTGACCAACGTCTTTGGCAAAATAAGTAACGATCATATCTGCACCGGCGCGGCGCAAGGCAACTAAGGTTTCAAGCGCAACGCGGCGTTCATCGATCCAGCCATTGGCGGCGGCGGCCTTAATCATGCTAAACTCGCCGCTCACTTGATAAGCCGCAATTGGTAAATTGGTGCGTTCATGAATGTGTTGAATAATATCTAAATTTGTGCCCGCAGGTTTCACCATCAAAATATCCGCCC
Source organism: Chloroflexota bacterium (assembly GCA_018969115.1). Classification (GTDB taxonomy): domain Bacteria; phylum Chloroflexota; class Anaerolineae; order J036; family Brachytrichaceae; genus AQU-03. The sequence continues at coordinate 5,371 of JAGWYZ010000196.1, forward strand.
CTTCATCGATATCTAACATCACTTCTTTCAAGGCTTCACGGGTATTGGCGATGTCCATTTGATATTGGCTACGGTCGCCAAATTGCGGAACCCCTTCAGCGGCATCACGAAATGGGCCATATAAACTGCTTGCATATTTTGCCGCGTAGCTCATGATAACGGTATGTGAAAAACCGTCAGCATCAAGGGCCGAGCGAATGGCCCCCACCATGCCATCTAACATACCGGATGGCGCAATGATATCGGCCCCAGCTTGGGCATGGACGACGGATGCGCGGCCTAGCAAGGTCAGCGAGGGATCATTGAGCATATAGCCGGTTTCAAGGTGTGGGTTGAATTGGGCACTGTCGGGTGTGTTAATCAGCCCACAATGCCCATGCGAGGTATATTCACAAAAGCACATGTCGCTAATCACGATCATATTGGGCACGGCTGATTTAATGGCGCGGATGGCTTGCGGCACAATGCCGTTGGGGTCGAAATTTTCGCTGCCAATTGCATCCTTTTGGGCGGGAATGCCAAATAACAAGACTGCTGGCACGCCCAATTTTGCGAGGGCTTCGGTTTCGCGCACCGCCATATCTACCGACAATTGGGCTTGGCCGGGCATAGAGGCAATTGGGTTTACCAGCCCATTTCCATGCCGCACAAATAGCGGTGCAATCAGGTTATCGACAGATAGCGTGGTTTCGCGCACCATGCGTCGTAGGGTGGGGGTGCGCCGTAATCGGCGCGGGCGGGTTAATAGAGAATTGCTCATGGGTTGAGAGTTGAGAGTTGAGAGTTAAGAGTTGAGAGTTAAGCGTTAAATCTCTCAAAGCTTAACCCTCAACCCTCAACCCTCAACTCTCAACTTGTTAATGCCTGAATAATGGCCTCGACCATGCCGTCATCGGTGGCGATATTGGCAACAATGGGGTCGGTGATGCCATGTTCGATTGCAATTTGAGCGGTCATGGGGCCAATACAAATCATTTTAATATTTTTTGCTACGTTTGCTGAAATTGGGCCAACTTGCCCGACAAAGCCTCGGACTGTGCTACCACTGGTGAAGGTGATGGCATCGATATCCCCTTTTAATAAGGCATGACTCAGTGCCAGATCGGGTTTTTGTGGGTTATAAATGGTGTGATATGCGATGACGCGATCAACACTTGCCCCAGTGCGTTGAAGCTGATATTGTAGGGTGGGGCGAGCGATATCAGCATTGAGCAACAAGATGCGGCAGCCTGTCAAGCGATTGGGCGATGATTGTGTTGGAGTGGTGTCGCTGATTGGCTGGTTGCCGATGATCTTAGCTAGGTGGGCAGCGTCATGATGTTCTGGGACGAATATGCAACTTGCTCCTAGCAATTCACGGCATTCGTGCGCGGTGGCTTCGCCAACGGCGGCAATGTGTAGCGCGGGCAATACCATGTGGTTTTGGCGTAACCAAGCCGCCATGCAGCGCACGCTTTGCACACTTGTGACGGCTAACCAATCATAAACCCCAGCGATTAAGTTGCGCATGGTAGTATCGAATATATGGGTATCTTGAAGTGGGGCATAGGCAATTACTGGGTATCGAATGACATCTGCACCCAAGTTGATCAGTTTATTGGCGATGCCATCGATGCGCTCTTCGGGGCGGGTGATGATAATCCGTTTGCCGCGCAAAGGCTGGGTCGATTTTTGATTTATTTGGGTGGTATGAGAGATTAGGGTTATAAATTGGGCCAATGGATGCAATAGCAACTGTTGCCCCAATTGATCGCCCAAACATTCGGGTGTTTGGGCGGCATTTTGCCCAGCGCTGGTGATTTTGGCCTGTAGGATGGTTTTGCCATCTAACGAAGCAATTAAACCGTGGATGGAGAGTTGCCCGGCGTGAAATTGGGCATAGGCGGCGTTAGGCAATTGACAGCCGCCGCCTATGCGGCGTAAAAAGGCGCGTTCAGCGAGCACACACATGTGCGTTTGGGCATCATCGATTGAACGCACCAGTGCGATGGTGCGGTGGTCATCGGCACGGGTTTCGATGGCAAGTGCACCTTGCCCGACTGCAGGCAGCATGATATCGTTGGGGATGAGGTAAGCGCGAAAACGGGTGTGATCGAGGGTAAATTCGCTGACCTCACAATCCATTTGCCCTAAGCCCAAGCGGGCTAAACCCGCTGCGGCCAATATAATGGCATCGTGTTCGCCGTGTGCCAATTTACGCAGGCGAGTATCGACATTGCCACGTATATTTGAAATATGTAGGTCGGGCCGCAAGGCTAATAATTGGCTGGTGCGGCGCAGGCTGCTGGTTCCTACTCGTGTATGAGGCGCGAGCACATCATATAAATGGTGACGTTTTTCATCGGGCTGGGTGTCGGCGGGCATGATTAAAACATCTTGCGCGGCGGCGCGGGCAGGAAAGGCCGCTAAGGTGAGTTGCTCGGGTAAGTGAGATGGCAAATCTTTGGCGCTGTGGACAGCTAAATCGATATGGCCATCGAGCAGGGCTTGCTCGATTTCTTCTACAAATAAACCTTTATCGCCTACTTTTGAGAGCGGCAGGTCTAAGATACGGTCGCCTTTGGTTGATATAACCTCAACCATGATCGTTAAATCAGGGTGGATTTGCTGTAATTGGGTTGCAACTAAATTGGTTTGATTGAGTGATAACTTGCTGCCGCGTGTTCCGATAATTAATTTATTCATATTGAGGTGAGGTCAATATTGCACCTCGAAAATAAAATTTGCTTATTGTACCCACTCAATTTGAATTTTGGTTAAGTCAAGGTGATAATGGAAGCGTAAAATCGTCATTATTGCGTAACATTTGTCATTTCGAAATTCTTAGACGCGGCTCTGAGGGTTCGCGTCCAGCAAGGTGCAAGATTGTCAATGGCTGCGGGATATGCATCGAATCGGCTTAACGCGAGCATCATTTCGGCCTAAGGAAGATATAGTGGCGTTGCGCGGCTATATGTGGCAACGCGACAATCTGATTAACCAACGAGCAGTGCAAGTCAACATCATGCAAAAAACAATGGTGGAGATGAATGTGCGCTTGGATGTGGTGTTATAGGATGTGACAGGGGTGACGGGACTGCGGATCATGCGAGCGATTGCAGCAGGG
>JAGWYZ010000197.1 GCA_018969115.1 Chloroflexota bacterium
TTTATTTAAGGGTGAGAGGTTTCTTTCACGCTTGCTTTTGCTTGCCTTGGCTTCGAAGTGGGCTTTATTTGCCACTTACTGGGGTCGTTTTGTTAAATTTTTTTTAGCCTAAACTACTGCATAGGATAATTAATGATGATGACTTTAACTGACTCATGACTTGTGAATCATGAGTCATGAGTCACTATTCTTGTATATCTAAAAATTCGTTGACAGCACGGGTGTTGCTGCGCCATTGTTCGCGCACTTTTACCCATAGCTCCAGAAAAACGCTGCGGCCTAATTCGGCCTCGATATTTTTACGAGCGGCGGCCCCAATGCGTTTGAGCATTTTGCCGCCATCGCCGATCAAAATGCCTTTTTGCGAATCGCGTTCGATAAAAATGGTAGCAGCAATGTAGGCTGCCCCACCACGTTTGCGTTCGGCAAATTCATCAATCATTACGGCCAGTGCGTGCGGCACCTCTTGTGACAAATTGCGAATGGCTTGTTCGCGGATCAACTCGGCTACCATTACGCGCTCAGTTTGATCGGTATATTGATCAGGTGGGTAATATTCGGGACCTTCAGGCAATACTACTAACACCATTGCCAGCAATTTTTCAAGATTATCGCCCCGCGTGGCCGATGTGAGCATATAGGGAGCGGTGGTATTTGCGGTGCGGGTTTTGATTAGAGCTTCATAAGCCACCACATTTTGCAGCAAAAAACGCGGGTCAACAGTGTCAGCTTTATTAAGCGCAAAAATGACCGGGCGATCAAGCCCAGCAATGCGTTTGGCAACGTTGTGATCATCTTCGGTCGGTGAATGGCTGATATCGACGACAAACAAAACGGCATCACAGTCGGCCAGTGCTTCATCGACTTCGCGCATCATCACTTTGTTAAGTGAATGACGCACCTCGTGCACACCGGGTGTATCGACAAACAAAATTTGGGCTTCGGGGCGGGTTAGAATACCCAAGATGCGGCGGCGCGTGGTTTGTGGCTTGGGTGACACAATTGCCACTTTATGTCCGATCAGGGCATTAACCAAAGTCGATTTGCCGACATTCGGCTTGCCCACCACAGCAATATAGCCTGCTTTATGATCTGTGGTCAGTTCACGAGCCGATTCCCCAAAAAACGCCGCAACGATGTCTTGATTGTTGTTGTCATTTTTATGGTCGATATATTGAGTGATGACATGTTTATTATTGTCATCGTTGTTTGTGCGGGCGGAATTTTTTGATGTTGTAGTTTTAGTCACAGTCTGTTTTATCGCTTATGGTTTTTTATCGCTTATGGTTAAGGGGATGTCAATCTCACTATATCACCCTCGGCTTTGCTGAGGGTGATATAGTGAGATTGGCTAATATCAATTCGGTTGTAAATGATTGCGTGTTTGTTCAAACGCTTCTAAAATTTTATAATAGCCAGTGCAGCGGCATAAGTTACCGCTGATGGCTTCTTTCACTTGACTGTTGGTTGGCGATGCATTTTCGTCAAACAGGGCCACACCTGACATAATGAAGCCAGGGGTGCAATAACCACATTGCACGGCGGCGCAATCGATAAAGGCTTGTTGCAATGGATGAAGTTGCGCATCATGATTGCTCACACCTTCGATGGTGACAATATTGGCCCCAGCAGCGCGAAGGGCGGGTACGAGACACGACATCACGGCTTTGCCATCGAGCAATATGGTGCAAGCGCCACATTCACCTTCGGCACAGCCCTCTTTTGTGCCAATCAAGCCGCAATCTTCACGTAGCCAACGTAATACGCTTTTATCATGGGCGTGTGGGGGAATGGCATAGTCGCTACCGTTAACCTTGGCGTTGGCTTTGGCGTTGCTGGTGTTGGCATGTGCCGCTGACGTTCCTAATAAAGTAGGGCTGACCCAATTTACCTCAGCTGATGCCAATTGTCGTAATGCACGCTCAACCAGCACCCCAACCATGTCATGCCGATAGCTGGCAGATGAGCGTATATCGCTGATGGGGGTGACGGCAGCTTGAGCGAGTTGAGCGGCGCGGTTGATGGTGAATTCGCTGAGCGGGTTGCCGATCAATGACAACTCGGCCTCTTTGGCGCGTTTGATGGTGGGGGCAACCGCACCCAAGGCGATGCGCACATCAGTGACGGCGGGGGTGGCGCTGGCGCTGCTAGCACCACCGTCATCGGCGGCAATCAGGCCAGTGGAGGCTAATTCGAGCACCACAGCGCAATTCACCACCGAGATGGCTTGGGCACGGCGTAAACCTAGCTTTAAATAAACCCCACGCTGATTGGGGGTTAAGGCCTGAAATGAAATCTCGGTCATCATTTCATCGGGTTGCATGACAGTTTTGCGCACCCCCAAATAAAATTCTGACAAGGCCACTGTCCGCACACCGCGCACCGATTGCAAACTCACTTGGGCATCAAGCGCAACAAGGGCGGTGATGGTGTCGTTGGCTGGTGAGCCGGTGATGAGGTTGCCTGCCACCGTGGCGCGGTTGCGAATTTGGGGGGCGCCGACTTCGCGGCAGGCCAGGGCCAAGGGCGTGGCGCGTTCAACACATAGTGCCGATGCCACCACATCATTATGAGTAACCAAGGCCCCAATATGAATAACACCAGCTTCGTTGTGGCGAATGGTGTTTAGATCGGCCAAGCGCGAGATATCGATGAGTGCACAAGATTTACGCACCCCGCGTTCAAATTCGATCATTAAATCGGTGCCACCGGCAATTAAACGTGGCAGTGCAGCCTGATTCGCTTGGCTAATCTGTACCTGATCAGCAAGCAACTGGATTGCTTCATCGCGTGTTGCTGGAGAAAAATATTGAGTCCACATATTGGTAGAAAATCAAGAGCCAAGGGTTGAGAGTTGAGAGTCGCTATGTGTTTTATCTGTAATCTTTATTCTCAACTGTTAACTTTCAACTCTTAACTCTGTATTCTTGATTCTTAATAAAGTTAATGAAGTATAAATGACCTGATGTAACATTTACCCCATGTCGCTGACCAATATTATCAAGGGATTGTTGCGGACGATGCGCCCAAAGCAATGGCTGAAGAATGGTTTTGTCTTTTTGCCACTTGTTTTTGATTTTAAAATGTTTGTAACAAAGCCGCTGGTAAATACACTGGTGGGGTTTATCGTATTATGTGCATTATCGTCGGTGGTCTACCTTATTAATGATGCGGTCGATGCGCCACAAGATCGATTACACCCCAAAAAGAAAAATCGCCCGATTGCCAAAGGCATTGTATCGATTCGGCTTGCTATTGGTTGCGCCATTGTTTTGGGTATTTTGTCGTTAACATTGGCTTTTTGGCTGAATCCTTTGTTTGGGGTGGTAGCTGCCACTTATTTAGCCATGCAAATTGCCTATAGTTTTGTGCTAAAACATGTGGTGTTGGTCGATGTGTTTGTCATTGCCATTGGATTTGTGTTGCGGGTGGTGGCGGGCATTCCGTTGGTCGATGCTGAGCGTTTTTCACCTTGGTTATTTGTTTGCACACTTTTTATGTCGTTATTGTTGGGTTTTGGCAAGCGCCGCCAAGAAATTGTAGAATTAAAGGGCAGCAGTAACACTCGTGCTATTTTGAGTGAATATAATCTGTCATTACTTGATCAAATCATCCCTATCATTACCGCGGGTTTAATCGTTTCATATTCGTTTTATACCTTCTCGGCGCCTCAATTGCCAACGAACCACGCGATGATGATCACGATTCCGGTAGCGATGTATGGCTTGTTTCGATATTTATATTTGGTGCATGTGCGCGGCGAGGGGGGGGCTCCCGATGAATTATTATTTCGTGACCGCCCTTTATTATTGGCGACGCTGTTATTTTCGTTAATTGCGATTTTGGTGTTATATGTCTTTCGATAGGGTGCAACGCAGTGCGTGTGGCAAAGTAATTTTATGTGGCGAGCATTCGGTAGTATATGGTCGTCCAGCCATTGCATTGCCTGTTTCTCATTTACGCACCCAAGCCAGCATCTGGGCCAATTACCCGCAAACTGCCGATGATGTTGAGGCCGATGCAGCGTGTATCGACATTATCGCGCCCGATATCAACACCCGTTTCAAACTACATACCCGCCCACAACACCCACTTTCGCGCATTGTGCAATTGACCACCGAATTTGTCGCCCAACACCCGCACCCCATCGCCGGTATCCCTCAACGCGCGCCCCAGCCGACCTTAAATTGTTGCTACTCGCTCAAAGTGCGATCTGAAATACCTGTTGGGTCACATTTGGGCAGCGGCGCAGCAGCATCGATGGCCTGTGCGCGGGCGGTGGCCGAATATTGGGGGCATGAATTAACGCCTGCCGATGCCAGCGATTTGGTTTATGAGATCGAAAAGATTCATCACGGCACACCCAGCGGTATCGATAACACTGTGATTGCCTATGAGCAACCGGTGTGGTTTGTGAAAGGTGAGCCGCCCCACGTGTTGAGCGAGCTAGACATTGATTTTGAGCACGATTTAACGTTGGTTATTGCCGATACGGGTTTGTCGGCCCCCACCAAAATGGTGGTGGCGGCTGTGTGGGCCAATTGGCAAAAAGACACAGCGACTTACGAGCGTTATTTTGACCAAATTGCTGTATTGGTAAAACATGCCCGCGAGGCGCTGCAACATAATGATAATCATATTCTTGGTAAGCTGATGACCGAGAATCAAAGCATTTTGCGGCGTATGGGCGTATCATGTCTTGAATTAGACCATCTATGCATTACCGCCCAGCGGGCTGGGGCGTGGGGGGCCAAATTATCGGGTGGGGGGCGCGGCGGTAATATGATCGCGCTAGCACGAGATCATCATCATGCACGTTATTTGCGACGGCAGTTGCTGCTTTCGGGCGCAAAGCGGGTATGGATTACGTGATTTCGTAGGCATCTATAATACCCTCCGTGTTTGGTGGCCGTCAAATTAGCCTAGATTCATTTATCGCAAAAGCCCAAGGCTTTTGGGAACAGAAAGATAGTCTAAACGTCAAAAAAACAAGCTGGGCGCTGCGCATCGTAACGTTTTTGACACATTTGTTTGGCTTTGCCTATGTTGCGTTGTTATGTGCCGATCTACAACGGGTCACGCTCTCTTCTCCACAAACTACACTTTCAACCCTGTTATTACCTGCTTTGGCTTTTGTCGTGGTGTTGATTGGGCTAAGCAATACGTGGATCAACACGCATATGCAGTCGTTGGCTGTTTTACATTTGCCAGGGCAGATTGAGGTGTTGTTTTGGCGCAGTTATTATGAATGTAACCGCGCCCGTGCGCATATTCAGGCTTTTATTGAGGCTGCCGGTGATTCCCCACGCATGGTATTGCCCAAATGGTCAGATTTGCCGCTGATGGTAGAACTGCAATCGTGGTTGCAAGAATTGACTTGTGATTGCCAATCTATCTCGATTCGCACATTGCCCCTTTTGCTTGATACCCGTGAGTGCCTCACCGACTCACCTGCCCCCTTATTTTGCTTCACCCGTACTCCCCGTGCTGTCAATCTGCTGTGCTGAAGAATTGGAGGCTTGAGGATTAGGGATTAGAGATTACAAAAAATTATCTTAATCCCCGATCCCCAACCTCTAATCCCTAATTCCCAATCCTTTCAGCACAGGAGATTTATTATGTCAACCTATGGACAAGTCGATCAACGACTCGAAAACAAATTAAAAGATTTATATCGCCTGCACAAAGAACGTGCGGCAAAAATTGATTGGAGCTATCACAGCTTTTTACCACTCGAAATTGTGAGTGGCAAATTCCCCGTGCGCGGTATCAAACCCATCCCCACGACTGGTGATGAAAATATGCCCCGCGAAGATTTGTTTGAACGCGATATTATGGCATCGCGGGTTAAATTGAAGTATGACCCCACCACCCAGCCACTTAGCTGGGAAACTTATCTGGCGGTTGAGACGGCCTTGCTCACCGAGGTCAATTTGCCTTGGTTTACCACTGAGCTTTACAATACGTTTAAGGGATCCTTGCAAGTCTTAGTCGATTTTGTGCATACTTGGACCTCTGAAGAAGATCAGCACAGCGACTTGTTAGAGACTTATTTGCTGCTTACTGGCAATGGCGATGTGTGGGAGCGGCGCAAATTGCGCAAACAGGTGATCGAAGGCGGTTTTGAGACTGGCCTCAAAACCCCGCTCGAGACGATGGTTTACACCTCGATTCAAGAACGTGCCACGATGGTATTTTATTTAAATGTGGCCCAAGCTTGCGAAGCCGAAGACCCAGCCTTGGCGCGGGTATTGCGACGGCTAGCGCGTGACGAAACGTTGCATTACACCTTTTATCGTGATGCGACCAAGGCCCATCTGGAGGTTAACCCCAATTTGGTTGAATTGGTAACCAGCACCATGTTGCAATTTGAAATGCCTGGGCGTGGGATGCCCGACTATAAGTTGCGTATGGAAATTATTGCCAAAAATGTGCATTATGGACCAGCCGAATATTACACCCAAGTGGTAGAAGAATTGATGAAATATTGGGATATTAAAAACTTGCAGCCGACTTACCCTGAAGCGCGTGAGGCTCAATTGAGGGCCTTACAACATCACGACCGGCTTGGGCGTATTGCCCAACGCCAAATGCGTGAGCGCCAACGTACCACTACCCCCACCGTCGATGAAATGCTCGACGAGCATAATTTCCGAATCAAGCAGACTGGCAACTTCGCTGGACCATTGGCGCTCGCCCCCAATGGCAATGTTGTTGCTATTTAGACGCGAAAAGCGGAAAAGCGTATCATCTCAAAAAATTGAGGGAAATAAAACTATTTTTTGCCAAACGCACTGTGTGACCATTAAAGTTAGGGGCAAAACCCCTAACTTTAATGGTCACACAGTGCGTTTGGCATTACATCTTTTCGGTTTATCCCGAATTATTGAGATGATACGCTAAAGCCTATGTAAATAAAGAGGTGGCTCTTCATTCTCAATTCCTCATCCCCGCCTCTATCGCAGGTAAAATTGAGAATCACCTTTGTGCGTTCTCAATTTCATGAAAAGTATTATTCTTTATACCGATGGCGGCTGCGATCCCAACCCGGGTGCGGGGGGGTGGGGCGTGGTGTTGCTGTATAAACAACATCGCAAAGAATTATGCGGTGGCGAGCGTGAAACGACCAACAACCGTATGGAACTGATGGCGGCCATCAGTGGCCTCGGTGCATTGGTAGAACCATGCGAAATAACACTTTACACCGATTCAGAATATTTGCGCAATGGCATCACCCAATGGATGGCGAGTTGGAAACGCAATGGCTGGCGCACCGCTAACAAAGAGCCGGTAAAAAACCAGCTTTTATGGCAAGAATTAGATGCACTGTGCCAAAAACACGTCATCAATTGGAATTGGGTGCGTGGGCACACTGGTAATACCGAAAATGAACGTTGTGATCAATTGGCACGATTAGGCCGCCAACAAGCCTTAGCTGCGAGTAAAGCATGAGCAATAGAACCCAAAATAAAGTTGTTATTATTACCGGCGGCGCCCAAGGCATTGGCTTTGGCTGTGCCGAAATGTTAGCGCGTGAAGGTGCACAGGTTGTCATTGCCGACATTAATGTCGAAAAAGGTGAGGCTGCCGCCACTGCCATTCGGGTGCAGGGGGGCGAAGCTGTTTTTCGGCGAGTGGATGTGTTAAAAGAAAGCGATTGCGCCGCGCTGGCCGATTTTGCGTATCAGCATTATGGGCAACTGCATGGGCTAATTAATAACGTTGGCTATTATGCGCGGGTCAGCCTTGAGCAGACCACCACTGAATTGTGGGATCTTTATCTCAATTTAAATTTGCGCAGCGCCTTTTATTGTTGCAAATTTGCAATTCCCTATATGCAAAAAAGTGGCAGTGGCAGCATCATTAACATTGGCTCAATTCATGGCATTCAACCCGCCAGCAATATTGTGGCCTATGGTGTTGCCAAAGGTGGGTTATTATCGCTCACTCGTTCATTGGCTGGCACTTATGCTGCCGATCGTATTCGTGCCAATTACATCATTCCCGGTTGGGTGTTGAGCGAAAGTGAGATTGCTCTGCACGAAGGGTTGGGCTTGCCCGAAGCCGAACTCCGCGCCAAAGGCCCATCACTGCCGCTGGGGCGGCATCAAACCCCGCAAGACACCGGCCACACCGCCGTTTTTCTCATCTCTGATGAATCCGCTCAAATCACGGGGACTATCTTTCACATCGATGCTGGCGCAACGACGTTGCCGCTGAGGTGAGGGGAAAGTGAAAAGTAGAAAATGCTAAGCCCTAAATTCCAACCCAAAACGTGACGGACACTTAGCACTTAGCACTTTCTACTTTGCACTTTGCACTTTGCACTTTGCACTTTGCACTTTGCACTTTGCACTTTGCACTTTGCACTCGCCACTTATAATCCCCCTCATGAGACTAAACAATAAAGTAGCCCTGATTACGGGCGCGGGTAGCGGTATTGGCCGTGA